>NZ_LR698973.1:540876-555538 GCF_902381825.1 Pseudocoprococcus catus | reverse complement strand
CACAACAGAACAAGTGTTCTATTTTCTTTTTTCTGCAATTCATCTCCTCCTGTAGAGGAAGGAGAATTCTTGCTAACTTTTGTTAAATTTCGAACATAAACTAATATTTTCTATGTCCTTTTTTACTTGGATGATGTGGTCCAGGTTGCTGTCTCGGTTTTTTACCAGACTTTTTCTTCCAATTATTTTGCTGTTTCTTTTTTTCTTGATTTTCACGTCCTTGCTTCTTTAATTCCGGTCGTGCTTTTCCTCTCTTTGATTTTGCAAACTTATATAACTTTTTAGCTCCATATACTGCAGAAACAGCTGTTATTATTCCTAATACCGTCCAACCAACTGGATTCCAAGCATTACTTCCTCCAATAACCCATCCACCTGCTAACGCCGCTTGCAAACATCACCGGTCTCATCTAAACGACTTATTGGATTATTATCACAATAGGCATACAGATTACAATCATCAAAATCCGTTTTCACACTCAGAACATCTTCATCATCCGCACTAATAAACCTGCAAACCTCCGGCTGATAATAGCGGCTCTTCAGATAGTACATCCCCGTCTCTTCATCATAGTAATACCCCTTAAATCTGTACGGGTTGTCCTTTCCAAGTGTCCCTGCCATGCTGCCTGTGATGCCTGTCACTGTTCCCCAGCTGTCATATCTGTAGTTTACTACAGCCACACCATTGGCGTCAACCAGTCCTATGATAGTCATCAGACCGTCACGGATATAGTAGTAATCCGCACCCTTATAACGGATGGCCATCAGCTGACCGCTTCCATCATACAGGTAATGCTGCCATACACGGTTCTTCTTCTCAGACAGGACACTGCCGCCCGCTGTCAGGTATTCTGTTGTAGTGCCGTTCACTTTCTTGGATGTTCGGATGCCCGATGCGTCATAGGTATAGACAGCCTTGTTGTGATAAACTATAGTTGTAACATTGGTGGCTGATAAGATATACTAACGATTAGGAGTGATTTATTATGCCACAAGTTTATGAACCAGAGTTTAAAAGAAAGCTTGTACGTCTTCATTTAGAAGAAGGACGTTCCTACTATTCTCTTTTTCAGAGATTGTCAATAGGTATTTTCCGATTTTTTCAGATTTTTATCCTCTGCATTTTCCCAAAATCCAAGAAATCAAAAAAGAGACATCCTTTGATATTTTCTCTGTATCTTATACAAAGTCATATCAAAAGATGTCTCTAATCTAAAAATCAATGTAACTGTTCAGAGCCAGCCTCCAAAATGCTACGCATTTCTTCGGTGTGGCGTATCCGCCAAATAAAATTTCAAAAACAGTTTTAAAAATGCAAGCATTTTATACCTGTTTTTTGAAATTTTGCTTGGCTCTGAACAGTTACAAATCAATATTCTTTTTATTCTGCCATTCTATACAATTTCATGGCATTCTCCCAGGTGATATCTTCAACCTCTGCTGTCGTAATACCCTTGATCTCCGCAATAGCCATCACCACATACGGCAAATTCAGTGAAGAATTCCGCTTGCCGCGGTTCGGCACAGGTGTCAGATAGGGAGAATCCGTCTCCAGCACGATTCTGTCCATAGGCGCATAGTCAACCACTTCCTTCAGCACTCTGGCATTCTTGTATGTCAGAACACCGCCGATGCCCAGATACATACCCATATTCAGATATTCTCTGGCCATTTCCACTGTATAAGAAAAACAGTGTACTACGCCGCCGATTTCTGCCAGATGTTCTTCCTTCGCAATATCCAATGTATCCTTCGCCGCATCCCTTGAATGGATAGAAACCGGCAATACCTTTTCCCTGGCAAGATTCAGCTGACGCCTGAACCAGTATCGCTGATTGGCTCTGACCTCCGGGTCTTTTTCCCAATAGTAATCCAGCCCAATCTCACCTACAGCCACCACTTTCTCATGGGCCGTCTGCTCACTGAGCCACTGAAATGTATGCTCATTTAACTGGGCGGCATCACTTGGATGCACACCTGCTGTCGCATAAATAAACGGATATTTTTCCGCAAGGGCAATACTTGAAGCCGTAGAAGCCAGATCGGCACCGATATTCACAATCCTGCCGATCCCCGCTTCCTGCATACTCTCAAGCAAGCTTTCCCTGTCTTCATCAAACATTTTATCGTCATAATGAGCATGTGTCTCAAAAATCATGCGCTATCCCTCCATTCGTCAATTTCTGCTTAATCTTCAATAAGTCCCCGCGCATCAGGCGCTGCTCATTCTTCGGCAAACCCAATTTCTTCAATCTCTACTCGATCTTCGGCAGATCCCATCGATACGTGGCCGCCAGAATACGGATGATCACCACCACAACTGCCCCCAGAATCATACTGGCAGACTTGTGGTAAGGCATCAGCCATATGCAGACGCCGGCCCCGGCCAATGATGCGCAGGCATAAATCTGCTTTACCAGAATAAATGGTATCTGCTGCGCCATCATATCACGAATCATACCACCGCCAACGCCGGTGATAACGCCCACGAATAACAGCAGAAATCTATGATGAACATAGCCGCTCTCATAAGCTGTTTCCACACCAATGACCGTGAAGGCTCCCAGACCGATGGCATCCAGAAGAATCATTATTTTCTCATAATAAAACAATGCCTTGCTGTCAAGCATTTGTTTTTTAATATAAAAAACAACAAAAAGTATCACCGCTGTCAGAACCGAATACTCTACATAAATCGGGTTCTTGAAGGTATTCGGCGGGTGAATGCCCAGCACCAGATCCCTGATAATTCCGCCCCCGACAGCGGTCATGACAGCCATCACAATAACCCCCAAAACATCCATTTTTTTGCGGATGCCAACCATAGCACCGGATGAGGCAAAAGCCACTGTTCCAATGATTTCTATGATAAATACAAGCATTTCCGTATTCACAAACGATTTCCTCTCTTTACACCCAAAACTTTCCTTCTCCTGTTCGAAACTCACCTGCAAATTCCGACGCAGAATAAAATTCTGCTGTGCAGACAACATGTCTGCACGATATATTGTCATAAAAAGCCTCAGAAACAACCTCGGTCTCTGCCGTGTCATCCCTGAGGCTCTCTTATTCACGCTTTAAACTTCGGCTGCCAAATCAACCGACCGACTTACTGCCGAATCCGATTTCCGCTTATTAGCAGATCTCAGCGCCGGCAGGCATCTTCTTCTCCGGAACCATCAGAGACAGATTGCCATCTGCATCCTCTGCACAGAGAATCATACCTTCAGACTTCACACCCGCAAGAGTCGCCGGTTTCAGGTTGGTCACAACCATGACTTTCTTTCCTACCATTTCTTCCGGTGAATAATGCTTTCTGATACCGGAAACAATCTGGCGCACCTGATTGCCGATCTTCACCTGTGAGCAAAGCAGCTTCTTGGATTTCTTCACAGCTTCGCAGGCGATAATCTCGCCCACCTGGAACTGCAGCTTCTCAAAGTCATCAAATGTAATCTCTGCCTTCGGCTCGATATCAATGCCTTCTTCTGTTTCAGCTTCTTCTGCCGGTGCTGCTGCCGACTGTGCCTGTGCATTGGCTGCCTTGTCCGCTTCAACCTTCTCCATCAGCTCTTTGATGTCTACTCTTGCAAAAAGAATTTCAGGTTTTTCAACGACCTTTCCGCCTGTTTCAAGAAGTCCGAACTGGTCAAGCTTCAGATAATCTCTTTCCTGTGTGCCCAGCATATCCAAAATCCTGGCAGATGTATCCGGAAGATAAGCTGCCAGCGCAACGGCTGCCATACGGATTCCTTCCATCAGATTGTAGAGAACGGTTGCCAGTCTGTCCTGTTTTGTCTCATCCTTTGCCAGTTTCCATGGTTCTGTCTCATCGATGTATTTATTACATCTTCTAAGCAGTGTAAATACTTCAGTAATTGCGTCTGCCACTCTGAGTTTCTCCATCTTGGCATCCACTTTCTCATGCATTGCCAGTGCAACAGCTTTCAGATCATCATCAACAGGCTCATTTACACCCGGATTGGAGATCACACCGCCGAAATACTTGTTGTTCATGGAAATGGTACGGTTCACAAGATTGCCCAGAATATTCGCCAGATCTGAATTCATACGTTCAACCATCAGTTCCCATGTGATAGAACCGTCATTATCAAACGGCATCTCATGCAGAACAAAGTAACGAACTGCATCCACACCAAAATAATTCACCAGATCATCCGCATAAATCACATTGCCCTTTGACTTACTCATCTTGCCATCACCAACCAGCAGCCATGGATGACCAAATACCTGCTTTGGCAGCGGCAGATCCAGTGCCATCAGCATGATTGGCCAGTAAATCGTATGGAAACGGATAATATCCTTACCGATCAGATGCAAGTCAGCCGGCCAGTACTTCTTGTAGAGTTCATCGCTGTTGCCGTCCACATCATAGCCAAGGCCTGTTATGTAGTTGCTGAGGGCATCGATCCATACATAAACAACATGTTTGTCATCAAAATCAACCGGAATCCCCCATTTGAAAGAGGTTCTGGATACACACAGATCCTGAAGACCCGGCAGAAGGAAGTTGTTCATCATCTCGTTCTTACGGGATTCAGGCTGAATAAATTCAGGATGTGTATTAATATAATCAATCAGTCTGTCTGCATATTTGCTCAGTTTGAAGAAATACGCTTCTTCCTTGGCATCAATGACTTCGCGGCCGCAGTCCGGACACTTGCCGTCCACCAGCTGACTCTCTGTAAAGAAAGATTCACACGGTGTACAGTATTTGCCTTCATAGTAGCCCTTATAAATATCACCCTGATCATGCAGCTTCTTGAAAATCTTCTGAACCTGCTTCTCATGGTATTCATCTGTTGTACGGATAAACTTGTCATAGGATGTATTCATCAGATCCCAGATCTCCTTGATCTGACCGGATACATTGTCTACAAACTGCTTCGGTGTAATACCTGCTTCGCCTGCTTTGATCTCAATCTTCTGACCATGCTCATCTGTACCTGTCTGGAAACGGACATCGTATCCCTGCATTCTCTTAAAACGTGCAATACTGTCAGCCAGAACGATTTCATAAGTATTACCGATATGTGGCTTGCCTGATGTATAGGCAATCGCCGTTGTAATATAATATGGTTTCTTTGCCATTTTTCTCTCCTCCTGATATATATCACGCGCCGAGGCGCAAAAAATTCATTCTAGATATTAATTATAGTATAACCCAAACTCGAATACAACCCGCAAAATAACATAAAAATAGCAGGAGACCGCCATACTATTCCTATGTTATAATATTTACATCACTATTTTGCACTTGCATTTAGGAGGAATCTGTCCATGAAAAATACTTTTCACCGGCTGATCGCCGGTCTGATTGCCGCATCTGTGCTTCTGTGCGGCTGCTCATCCGCCAATATGCTCACATCCGCTGCGGCCCATGAGCTGTACGATCAACGTTACAGCGTCGGTACAGCCAGTGACGAAGTCAATGCGGATTTCGATGATTTTACACGGGAAATTTTTACTGATGCAGTCAGCACAGATGCACTGACCCTGCATTTTGAGCTCAAGGATCCTTCAGCCTATGATATTGACCTTGATACCATTGACCTTGGACGTATTAATCTGCAGAATCCCATCGATACATTTGTCTCCGACATCAGTACCGATGCGCTCAGACAGGAGCTTCACGATTTTGACTATGAAGAACTCACAGAGAAACAACAGCAGACTTACGATATTCTCGATGAATTTCTGGAAACAGAGCAAACCTATGACAGCAAAACCCTGTTTTACTATCCGGAATATCTGAGCAGCACCTCCGGCACCCAGAGCCTGCTGCCGGTTATGATGTCTGAATATGCTTTTTACAGCCCTGCGGATGTAGATGATTATCTGCTTTTGCTTCAGGATTTTCCGGACTGCTTTAACAATATACTTGATTACGAACAGGAAAAAGCCGATGCCGGCCTCTTTATGTCTGATGAATCTGCGGATGAAGTCATTGCTTCCTGTCAGTCTTTCATCGAAGACCCCGACAACAACATGCTGATTGAAGTCTTTCCTGAAAAACTCGAATCGGTTTCCGGTCTGTCAGACAGCGACAAAGCAGATTATATCAAGCGAAATGACCAGGCCGTCCATGATTATGTCATTCCTGCCTACCAGTCACTGATCAAAGGCATGGAAGCTTTAAAAGGCAGCGGTACCAACGAGAATGGCCTCTGTTATTTTGACCATGGCAAAGAATACTATGAATATCTTGTCAAAAGCCAGACAGGTTCCGACAAAAGCCCCGAAGAACTGATTGAATGGCTGGATGATACCCTGCAGAATACAATGGTTCAGATGGCATTGCTTCTGTCATCCGACGACAGCCTTGCCGACAAACTGGATGAAGACATTGATATTTCAGAGAACGACCCGAAGATTATTCTTCAAACCCTTCAATCCTCGCTGAAAGAAGATTTTCCGGATGCAGTTTCCAGTCAATATACACTGAAATATGTTCCCGAATCATTGGAAGACAGCATGAATCCCGCCTTTTATATGATTCCGCCTGTGGATGTCACTGACAGCAATGTGATTTACCTGAATAACAGCCAGATTACTGACAATCTGTCCCTTTTTACGACACTGGCCCATGAAGGCTATCCCGGACATCTCTATCAGCAATCTGCCTTCTCCGCCACAGACCCGGATCCCCTGCGCCAGGCTATGAACTTCCTTGGTTATGTGGAAGGCTGGGCCACTTATGCCGAAAATATGTCTTACACATGGACCGGTCTAGATGACAATCTGGCCCGCTGCCTGCAGCTCAATCAGGATATCACGCTGGCACTCTACGGCCGGATCGATCTTGGCATTCACTATGAGGGCTGGACCACTGACGATGTGACGGAATTTCTGTCCGACTACGGCCTCGACGATGACGAAACCGTTCATTCCGTTTTTCGCGCCATTGTCTCCGATCCTGCCTCCTACCTTCCATACTGCATCGGTTATATGGAATTTAAAGAACTCAGAGATGATACCGAAGAAACCATGGGTGATGATTTTAATTTAAAAGAATTTCATCAATGTATCCTAAACATCGGACCATGTTCCTTTGATGTTTTAGAGAAATATATACAAAAAGATTATATTAGAGCTTGATTATCCTGTTCAACTTGACATTCACTCTTTAATCAACTAAACTATTGATTAGTGGTATACGCTGTACAAGCATGTACAAGCGTTCGACTTGAATTATTATTTCAGGAGGAGTATAGATATGTCAACAAAAGCTTATTATCCACTCAACGAAATCGGTGCCGGAAAAGTTGGTTTTTCCAAGACACGTTCTATCATCGAAGCTGCCTTCTACGGCAATAATGTTGTCAAAGTCAACACATTGAAAGAAGCTTATAATCTGGCCAAGAATTCACCTGGTACGATCGTAACAGATATGCCTGTTTACAGAGGTGAAGAATTCGGTCTTGACAGTGATGCAAGAGTACTTCTGTTCAATGACGGTGCCATCACAGGCCGTTACGCAACAGCCCGACGTATCGCAGGCGAACCCGGCGTTGACTGTGACGCACTGGACAAAGTTGTTATGGATGCCGTTTACACGGCAAGGTTCAAGAAATTGTATCATGCAACTGTTTATGCAGGTCTTGACCCTGAATTCATGGTGAAGTGCCACCTGCTGATTCCTGAAGGTGAAGAGAACATTCTTTACAACTGGATGCTGAACTTCCAGTATATGTCCGATGACTATGTTAAGATGTACAAAGCTTCCAAACCTGTCGGCGACGGCAAAGAAGCAGATATCTATATTTTCTCAGATCCACAGTGGATTCCGAACGAAGCACCTGGTGTCAGCCTTGACTGCTTAAGCGATCCTGCCAAGAAGACACTCTGCTATTTCAATACAGAGACAAACTGTGCATGCATCCTTGGTATGAGATACTTTGGTGAGCACAAGAAGGGCACACTGACAATGGTATGGGCCATCGCCAACCGCAACGGCTATGCTTCCTGCCACGGCGGCCAGAAGGAATACCTTCTCCCTGACGGTTCCAAGTATGTTGCTTCCGTTTACGGCCTGTCAGGCTCCGGCAAGTCCACTCTGACACATGCCAAACACGGCGGCAAGTATGAGATCAAAGTCCTCCATGATGATGCTTTCATTATCAATACAGATACATGCTCATCCATTGCCATTGAACCGACATATTTCGACAAGACTGCGGACTATCCGACAGGCTGCGCTGACAACAAATTCCTTCTGACAGCTCAGAACTGCTCCGCTACAATGGATGAGGACGGCAAGATCCAGCTTGTCACAGAAGATATCCGTAACGGCAATGGCCGTGCCATCAAATCCAAGCTCTGGTCTCCGAACCGTGTGGACAAGATTAACGCCCCTGTTAATGCGATCTTCTGGATTATGAAAGACCCTACAATTCCACCGGTTGTTAAACTGAAAGGAGCTTCCCTTGCTTCCGTTATGGGTGCCACACTGGCAACAAAACGTTCTTCTGCAGAAAGACTTGCGCCTGGCGTTGACCCGAACAAACTGGTTGTTGTTCCTTATGCCAACCCATTCAGAACATATCCTCTGGCTAATGACTATGAGAAGTTCAAGAAACTGGTTGAAGAGAAGCACGTTGACTGCTACATCGTTAATACCGGCGATTTCATGGGCAAGAAAGTCCAGAAAGAAGATACTCTGGGTATCCTCGAAGCTATCGTTGAGAAACGTGCTGATTTCCATCAGTGGGGTCCGTTCTCCGATATCGAGATCATGGATTGGGAAGGTTTTGTGCCTGATATGCAGGACAAGAACTACACAGATCAGCTCAAAGCCCGCATGAACGACCGTGTCAACGAGATCAAAGCTTTCGCCACAGAAAAAGAGGGCTACAATAAGCTTCCTGATGATGCACTGGCTGCTATCCAGAAGGTTGTTGACGAACTGAAATAATTTAGATCATATCATAGAATTTTCCGACAGGAGGAGATGTCATCTGCATCGCCTCCTGTTTGCTTTTCATCCCTTTATTTTTCTTGCCGTCACATGGTACAAATGTTATAATGAGCCTTAGATATATGTACGTTATGGACTTCAGACAGGTCACATGTCAGAAGGTACAGAATAATTGTGAAAGGTTTATTTTTTATGGATAATTATGATCAGCTGAACGAAATCCTTGTTTATCTTTTTGATCATGCACTGGATATTGAACGGAATTTTCTTATCAGGGACACCTTCAAGGATATCTCCGTCAATGACATGCATGTCATCAATGCCATCGGTCTTCACAACGAAGTCAATATGTCCTCCCTTGCCAAGAAGGTAGGCGTCACCGTGGGCACGCTGACCATTGCCATCAACGGACTGGTTCGAAAGGAATATGTTCTTCGAACCCGCAGTGAAACAGACCGTCGTGTTGTTCTCGTATCTCTCACCGAGAAGGGCGAATCCGCCTTCCGGCATCATGAGGATTTCCACACCCGTATTGTAGATGCCATCCATGCCTCTCTGACCGAAGAGGAATGCCGGATCCTGATCAAGGGACTCTCCTCCTTTGAGAAGAATCTGAAGGATATCTGAGCACTGCACCCATCAAAAGACACAGAACCGACCTCACAAGTTGAAAGGTGGTAATAAAATGAAAGAAGAAACAACACGATTATCCGCGTCTTTGGAAGATTATTTAAAGGAAATATACCTTTTGAACCTTGAAGGTCAGGAAGTGCGCATCACAGATATTGCCCGTTCCCTTGGTATCTCCAAGCCAAGTGTCAACCGGGCCATGAATACCTTGAAGGAACTGGAACTGCTGGAACATGAGCATTACGGCAAGATTACCCTGACGGACGCAGGCCGTGACACAGCCAAGAATATCCTTGATACCAACAAGATCGTCTATCGTTTTCTCACGGAGATCCTTGATGTAGACGAACAGACAGCTCTTGCCGAAGCAGATCTGATGGAACACGACATCAGCAAAGGCACCCGCAAGAAACTGAAGAAATTCATCAAGAAATCTACTGATAAGAAATCCGCCGACAAAAAGTCCAAATAATAGACAAAATCCCTCATTTCAAAACCCAATGGCTTCTGAACCATATTGTTTTGAAATGAGGGATTTCTTCATCATATTCTATTATTTCACACTCTTATAAGATACTATTTCACAAGTTTGGAAATGGCCTTAAAGCATGGATTCGTCGAATCCAGTGTCAGTTCGAACAGGACTGCTTCCGCTGTTGTCACAAGAATACCTTCCTGGATTGCTCTCTCAATGGCTATCTTCTTGTCTGCTTCCCGCCGTGAAGCAACTGCATCCACCACCATCACCGGCTGGAATCCTGCTGCCTTCAGATCGATACAGGACTGAAGAACACAGATATGTGCTTCTGTTCCCATCACAAGAATATTCTTCTTCCCCATACTCTCAAGCTTATCAAGAACCGCCTTATTTCTGCAACAGCTGAAAGATGCCTTCTCACAGTATTCCGTTGTGCCTGCTGCTTCATAAAGTGACGGCAATGTGTGGCCCAGTCCCTTTGTATACTGCTGAACGATCACCGTCGGAATCGACAGCACCTGAAGACCTTTCAGAAGCATTGCAGCCTTCTCTTCGCAGGCCTTTGTCTCATTCATGGCCATCATCAGCTTCTCCTGCATATCAATCACAACAGCGCCTGTTTCTTCTGGTAAAATTCTCATCGTAAACCCCTCCATTATCTTTTTGTTTATCCGACATTTATAACCCCCGTGTCAGATATTCTCCTGTTTATTTTACCATCTGCACCCCGATATGACAATATATTTCCCACCAACATACTGGAAAATTTCAACAATTTCAGTTGACATCTTCTTTCTTAAATGATATATTAGAACGCAGATAAATATGTATGTCAATGGAGACAATCGAAACACTTGTTTTGGTTGTCTTTTTTTGTTTTCCGCAGGCACGATTTTCCTTTGCCTGCCTGAAATAAGGAGGTTTTTTTGATGAAAAGCACAGGTGTTGTAAGAAAGCTGGATGATCTCGGAAGAATTACGCTCCCTATTGAGCTCCGACGCAACCTGAATATCGGCGAACATGACCCGCTTGAAATCTTTGTAGATGACGATCGCATTATTTTGAGAAAATATGAAGCCAGTGATATCTTTACCGGCAATATGGATGAACTGATTGATTTCCATGACAAGAAAGTTTCCAAGCAGTCCATTATGGAAATGGCCCGTCTTGCAGGACTTCATGTGATTGAGGGTGTCTGACAGAACAATGACCGCTCAAATATGTTTTATTTTTTTATATCAAAGCTCCCCAGCTGTAAAATGTGGGGAGCTTTTGGACTAGGCAATTAACTCCGATATATAACTATCTTTTTTCGACCATAAAGCTGGCTTTATTTCATATTCTTTCAACGCTCCTATGGCATCATCCGATATTTTTTTGTCTGTATTCTGAATAAATGCATATAATTTTGCTTCTGGCTGACGCATATCTTTTGTATCATTCCAAGCAAAAATAATATTTCTTGCTGCATTTAAATCCATATTATTTACAACTTTAATGAATCTCTCAGCTGACTTTTTAGAACGTGCAATAGCAAAATCATAATGCGTTGTTAGCTTACTCTTTCCAGTAAGACATATATTATCAACATAACGCACATCATTTGCATCAAAAAAACTTTGTACATCATCAAGAAATACGGATTGTATAGTATTTTTTGATAAATAGAACATGTCACTTACCTTAACCATACATTGTGCCAGCATATGCTTTTTTAAAGGCAAATCATCCCTTGTACATTTTACAACTAACTCATTCGTATCTAACCGCGTTATCCCATACGCGGCAATTATCGAATTTAAAATTTTCTTCCGTCTTTCACTTGTTTCAATATCGAATCCGCTAAACTCTAAGTCATTGATAGTTGCTCCATCATCTGTTATCTGATATGTTCCATCACCATTATCAACTATATATACTTCCACACAATCATTATTTCTATCCAGAAAAGGTAATGTTATTCTGAATATAGAATCCCTTACCTGATATTGTTCAATGTTCTGTTTCAGCCATTCCAAATATTGTTTACTAAAATCTATATCCAACTGTGCCATGATTATATCACCCCCTGAATATTATTCATAATAATATTGCAGTATTCACAAAAGCCAGAAAAAATTTCCATAAAATTAATACAATCTCTGTTAAAATTAATCGGTTCGAAATCTTCTAAACTATATGCCCATGGAAGATTTCCTGTATCATTCTCCATTTCTTTAAAAATATGTATATGATTTCTCGATGTTTTCGAACCATCTGGATTCATATGCGGTGCAGAATCAATATCTATTCTAACAAGCGGCAATTTGTTGCCTGCAAATCGATTCTGTATTTTAAACTTGGAAAATTCAATTCTTCCACGTCGGTCTACATCCAAATAGAACTTGTCATTTGTTGTTTTACTTTTTAAATCAAAAATCCCCGCTTCTCCACGGCTCGGCAAACTCACATTGTCTTTAACAAACACTTTTTTCATCTGTAACAAATTTTCAAATTCTAAGTTTGTCATACCTACACCCTTTTCGTACCAATTTACACTACTTCAATTAATATTTTATTTACTTCCATTAGATCAGTCAAGCACATGGCCTATATTATTTTTTTTACTCATTCTTCCCCACCGCTTATTAAATAAGCAATTTTTAAATTTATTTTGTATTATTCGCCTTTACAATCCAACAAATACTGATAAATATCCCGCTTCGTCACACCTCTGTCCGCTGCCACGCGCTTCATCGCTTCTTTCTTCTGAAGGCCTTGGCTCATATACAGCGCCATATGATCTTCAATGGACATACTCTCCCATGACTGCTGCTGTTCCTCATCCAGCTTCTTCTGAGAAACTCCCTCCAGCACAAGCACGATCTCCCCCTTCGGCTCATTGGCCTGATAATAGGCATACGCTTCACCAAGAGTAGCTCTGAACACCGTTTCGTGGCGTTTTGTAATCTCTCGGCATACAGAAACCTTCCTGTCCTCTCCTGCTGCCTCTATCAGCAGCGGAAGTGTCTTCAGCAGCCTGTGCGGGGCCTCATAGAAGACAGTTGTTCTTGTCTCTTTCTTCAAACGTTCAAGAACCACCTGACGCTCCTTCTTATCTGTTGGAAGAAAACCCTCAAAACAGAATCTGCGGGTGGATAAACCGGACAATGTCAATGCCGTAATGCAGGCTGCCGGACCCGGAAGGGAAGTCACTTCTATTCCCGCTTCGTAACAAAAACGCACCAATTCCTCTCCCGGATCAGAAATTCCGGGTGTACCGGCATCCGTAATCAATGCAATGTTCGTACCGTCTAACATCTGATTAACCAGATATTTTGCCTTATCAATTTTGTTAAACTCATGATAACTTGTCATCGGTACATGTATGTCAAAATGATTCAGCAATTTAATGCTGTTGCGTGTATCCTCCGCAGCAATCAGATTCACCGATTTCAGTGTCTCAAGCACACGATACGTAATGTCATCCAGATTGCCGATAGGCGTTGCGCATAAATATAATTTTCCTGCCATTTCTGCCGATTCCTTTCTTTTCTGCTTCTATGCATCATTTTTTCTTTATCATATTTTCACCCCTTCAGCATCCGGGGCTTTAGGCTTTGCTTAATCATCCCTATTATACTATAATCCCCCCTCAAATCCAACTTCCAAAATACCATCCGGACTACAGAAATTCTCCCATCTATGATATAATGGAACCAACAACTCAGTATGAGCATTTTTCTTCAAAACATCACCATCAAAGGAGAAATCAACATGGAAGGTACAATCAAATACGTCAATCCCGAACAGAAATACGGCTACATCAAAGCCGAAGGCGAACACGACATCAGTTTCAAGATGAAAGAGGGCATGGAGTATCCACTGAATGCCCATGTCACTTTCGATCTCATCGTCCTTGAGAATTCCCGAAGATATGCGGACAATATTGTTCTTCAGGAACACGGCCCAAGGAAGCACGGCAAATTGAAGATTTCCAATCCTTACGCCCCATCCAAAATTGAGAATCAGATTGCTGAGAATAAGGAATCCTGTGCCATTATCAGCGCGCTCATCAGCAAATCCCGCGGCACTAAAGAGACTGTATTTCCCTTCAATGACTATGCATATCTGCCGACTTACTACCAGCATCGCCCGGAGAACCAGTGGCTGATCGGTAAGCCAAGCGGCTACTGGATTAACGGCAATTCGCTTCTCTACCTCAAGATCAAGAAGCAGATCCGCTATCAGGGAACAACTCAGGGGAACGGCACAATGGTTCCGAAATATGGCTGCGACAGCCTGCTGCTGGGCAAGCATGTTTACAAGAATATCTGCGCATTTACAAAAAATGCCGGTATTCGCCCTGAATTCTACCATATTGCTTACTTAGATGGCGAGAATTCTGTGGCCATCATCAGTCTGGCGCAGTTGAATACCTTGCTTGAAAAGGGCTACAACGGCATTGCCATCGGCGAATATCCGGGTAAGCGGCCGGATCTGCCTAACCGTTATATGATTCCGGTCACCTGCTTCAAAGAATACCGTTAATAACCAATTTTTATCGGATATAGGATACCGAATGAATGATCCATATTACATGCAGCAGATAAAATGCAGAAAAAAAAGGCGGA
>NZ_LR698973.1:509178-540600 GCF_902381825.1 Pseudocoprococcus catus | reverse complement strand
GATGAGAAAATTCATCCGCCTTTTTTTCTGCATTTTATCTGCTGCATCGCTATGCACATATTCTAATAGCCATAGATATCATAGATCTCCGAAGTATAAACGCCGGGCTTCTCATAAACAATTAGAGGCTTTTCAATCTTAATCATGGATTTTGCCCCTCGGATGCCCTCGATCAGCACCATATTCGGTTCTCTGTCCGCCATAGGGTACACCAGTTTCATTTGCTTCGGCTCAAGCTTATACTTCGTCATCGTCTGAAAAATCTCAACCAGTCTGAATGGCCGATGCACCATATAAAACCTGCCGCCGGGCTTTAACACTTTTGCCCCTTCCCGGACAACATCATCCAATGTGCACAATACTTCATGCCTGGCAATTGCCTTTGGCATATCAGGATTCTTCAGCCCATGGGTATCCGTCATATACGGCGGATTCGTCGTCACAACATCAAAAGAAGCAGCCCCGAATATCCCGGATGCCTCTTTGATATCGCCATTGACAATATCTATCTTCTGCTGAAGCCCATTGCAGGCTACACTTCTGGCCGCCATATCCGCACTTTCTTCCTGTATCTCAAGTCCCGTAAAATGCTCACCATCCGTCTTCGCTGCCATCAGAATCGGGATAATGCCTGTACCCGTTCCGAGATCCAGTACCCTTTCACCGCGTTTTGCCCGTGCAAAACCCGAAAGCAGAACAGCATCCATGCCAAAGCAAAACTTTGCCGGATTCTGAATAATACGGTAGCCATTTCTTTGAAGTTCGTCAAATCTTTCACCGGGTAATAAATAATCCATTATAATGATGACTTTCCTTCCTTACGGTCCATCGCCTCAAGGGCTTTCAGCTCCGCATCATTCACATTGCCTTTATCTCTGCGGCGTTTCGGACGGAACTTCAGCTGGCTTACCTTATACTCACGGATCTCTTTCTCGTCATTCTCAAGGGTGACGATCACCTTCACAAGCTGTCTCAGTACACTGACACTCTGTACTTCACCTTTAAAGCCATCATCTGTCGTCACACGATCACCGATATTCGGCAGCTTGCTGTTGAGCCACTCATACGTCTCCTCTTCATTCTTCAGACAGCACATCAGTCGGCCGCAGACACCGCTGATCTTTGTCGGATTCAAAGATAAATTCTGTTCCTTCGCCATCTTAATCGACACAGGTGCAAATTCCGACAAAAATGTATGACAGCAGAGGCTTCTGCCGCAGATACCGATACCGCCCATGATCTTCGTCTCATCACGGACACCAATCTGGCGCAGTTCGATACGTGTCTTGAATACCGAAGCCAGATCCTTCACCAGCTCACGGAAATCAATTCGTCCGTCTGCCGTAAAGTAAAAAAGGACTTTATTGTTGTCAAATGTATATTCCGCATCAATCAGCTTCATCTGCAGTTTGTGCTTGGCAATCTTCTCAAGGCAGATCTTAAATGCGTCTTTCTCTTTCTCTTTATTCTTGTGTTCAATCTCATCGTCTTCCGGTGTTGCAAGACGAATGACAGCCTTCAAAGGCTGTATCACTTTGCTGTCGTCTACTTCACGCGGTGCAATGAGCACATGGCCATATTCAATACCTCTCGCAGTCTCCACAATCACATTCTGCCCCACTTCTATATCCAGATCCAGCGGGTCAAAATAATAGATCTTACCTGCGTTTCGGAATCTCACGCCAATTACCTTTACCATTTTAATTCTCCTTTATTGTTAATAGCAGCATCTCCATCGTAATATCAAAATTAACATTGGCATTCAGACGTACTTTTGCCTTCTCCAATGCCTCCATAATGTTATTCAGTCCTTCATAAGAAGACGTCGTAGCTTTCTTCTGAAGGTACTTGTGCTCGTCCTGATACACCAGTTGGTTGATATCCTCTGTCGCTTTGAGGATCAGGACATCCCGATACCAGACCATCATCAGATCGATCAGATCTCTGATATCCATTTTATAAGTGGTCATATCATGAATAGCTGCAACAATTTCATATACTTCCATATCATCCACTCGTTTCAGGAGTCTCAGAAGGAAATCCTGCATTTCCCTGAAATGTTCGGAAGTCGCCATCATGATTGCCTTACCGACATTACCCTGCGCATAGGCTGCACATACTCTGGCCTGATAATCCGGCAGCTGATACTTCTGCATCAGATACTGCTGGATCAGCTTCGTATCCACGCTTCTCAGATTCATAATAATACATCTTGAACGAACAGTCTGAAGCAGTACATCCAACGTATTCGTCAGAAAAAGAATCACTGCATATTCCGGCGGTTCCTCAATGGTCTTCAGAAGGGCATTCTGAGCCTGAACTGTCATCTTCTCAGCTTCATCTATAATATAAACTTTATATTTGCTGCTGTATGGCTTAATCACAATGTCATTATTAATCTGTTCACGAACTTCATCTACACCGATGCTGTTCGCTTTCTCATGGGTAATCCATTTCACATCCGGGTGATTGCCGCTGTCAAACTGATGGCACGCCCGACACATATTACATGAATCACCATATCCTGCCTCACACACCAGCGCCTTCGCAAAAGCTTTCGCCAGCATATTCTTTCCTGAACCGTTCTCACCGTTTAATATATAAGCGTGAGAGACCTGATGATTCTTAAGTGCACTCCTAAAATGTTCAATAATCTGTTCATGTCCGATAATATCGCCGAAACCTGTCATACATATCACCTCTACCAACAGTATAACATATATTCACTATTTTTTGTACAATTGATGCTTTTTTACACTGTGAATTTTTATTCATTTATTCTTTCAAAATATCTTCACATCACGGACAATCTCCCGGCAGCATGCATCAAAATCAATATTTTCGTAGCGTTTTAAAATGCCCGCTTCAGCAATTTTTTCCTCCGAAAAATCCTGTCGATCTGCCAGATAACGCCGACATAACTCAGCATAATTCGGCACATCCTGCATCCTTTCTCTGGCAAGGGCACGTTCTAAACGCAGACCGTCTTCCACTTCAATATAAAGGGGCACAACCTGTTCTTCCCCGAAATACCGTTTCATCTGATTATACACTTCCAGCGTACCGATCAAAATCGCATTATCCCTGTCCAGACGAATCTGTCCGTCATCCACCGTAAAATAATGCCACGGTCCGTTTATTGTCTCATAGGTCCTGCTTTCAATGACTTTTCCGTTCTGACACATTTTTTCATAAGCGGCCTGATCAACAAAATAGTACCCAACGCCGTTTTCTTCCCCTTTTCTCATTGGTCTGGTGGTGTACGGCACAATTTCTTTCAGGCCCAGCTCCTTATTATCCCTCAAATATCTGAAGATAGCATCTTTTCCCGATGCACTTTTCCCTATCAGGCAAAATAACTTTCCCATATCATTTCTCTTTCTATTGGCATTTTCCTTATTATTTCTATTGCCATTTTTCTTATTATCTATTTTCTGTCATCAGGCAGCGTTCCACCCAATTCCCGGCAAACGATTCTCAGCAAATAATCCGAACATCCCGTTCCTCATACACGCCGCTGACATGCAGTCCATCTGACAGCCACCAATGAATCGTACCAATGACCGCCCCTGTAATCATCTCCCCCGGCGTTACAATCGGAATTCCCGGTGGATACAGATAAATATAGTCCGCCGCAATTTCGCCTGCAGCATCATCCAGCCTGCACAAAATCTTTTTTCTTTGTTCTGCATCGTAAATGGTCATTTTCTGACTGACAACCGGAAGTTTCGCCCAGTCATGCAGCTTCTCCTCTTCATCCAAAGCATCCTTTTTGGCTTCGTTTTGTGCAAGCATCTCATTGATCTTCGCATCTGTCTCCACCAGCGCATGAAGAAGCCGCTCATAGCCTTCTTCTGAGTCTCCCACCGCCGTCATGGCAAGCACATATTCTGCTGAAACCATTTCCATCTGAAGATGGTAATCATGTAACAGTATCTCATGAAATTGTCTGCCTGTCATGCCTGTATTTCTCACCGACAAAACTATTTTTGACTTGTCATAATCCTTTGAACATGCAGCGTCCAGCTCTTCGTACTCAGGAAGCTTAATCCAACGGCATTGCTCATGAATGGCATTTCTCAGTTTCTGCAGTCGTTCTGTGTATGCCTTATATAACATTTTACCATTTTCTGACAACATGTGCAGACAACCATCAATACTCCCCATCAAAATATATGACGGACTGCTGGTCTGGTAAATGGTCAGCATTCTTCTGATTCTTTCTCTATCGATCAAATCCCCATTCAAATGGATTAAAGCCGTCTGTGTCATTGCAGGCAGCGTCTTATGCGTGCTCTGGATAACCACATCCGCACCGCATGCCACTGCACTTTTTGGAAAATAATCTGAAAAACAAAAATGTGCACCATGCGCCTCATCCACAATCACCGGTACACGATGCCTGTGTGCAATCTCACAGATTGCCTCAATATCTGATACCACACCATCATATGTTGGAGATGTAATCACAATTGCCTGGATATTTTGGTGAGTTATCCACATTTTTTCAACATCTTGTGGATAAATTCCTTCGTTTATCCCGTATTTTGTATTTATTGGAGGATAAATATAATAAGGTTTCAAATGATGCAGCTCAATGGCGTGATATACCGCCTTATGACAGTTCCTTGCTGCAAGGATTTCTCCGCCATCCCGGCATATTCCGGCAATCGCTGCAAGAAGCCCCGCTGTGCTGCCATTGACAATAAACGCTGTCTCTTCCGAATGATACAGCTCCGCCGCAAATAGCTGTGCGTCTTTTAAGATGCCTTCCGGTTCATGCAGATTGTCAAATCCATCAATTTCCGTAATATCCATTTCATATAAATGTCCCATCTCTTTTGGACCCAGGCGCCGCTTATGCCCCGGCATATGAAACGGATAGACATCTGTGCGCCCATATGCCTCAAGTCTCTCAAGCAAGGGCTGCTCATCATTTCTTTCTATTTCACTATTTTTGCACATTTTATTCAATCTCCAGCCAGTTTTTTCACTCTCTGCCTCACCCTCCGCAAAAGCAGGACTATTGTTTCAATATAGATAAAAAGGGCTGCCGCGTCATGTCATGAGCCGACAACCCTTTTCCTATCCTCTATTCTCACTGTCCGCTTCGCATCAGCGTTCCAAATACAGTTTACATAAATCTGCAGTTTCAACCGGCTTCTCCATATGTGGCATTCCCTTTGTGCCCTCCATCCGAACAGCCTCTATTGCAGGATTAAAATGCGTATACCCTGCAATCGTATCATCCATACCCTCCATGGCTTCTCCGCCGATAATATACATGCTGTGATCAATTTGCTTCAATGCATACACAACATTGATTCTCGTATAGTATCCAACCTGGCTGGCATATGCAAAGCGCGCTGCAAATCCGCCCAGATGGGCCGCCTCATAAAACATATCTTCCATGCCTGGTTCAATTCTGTATCCATTATAATAATATTTCGTCCTAAAATCTCTCTTAACCTTCCATCTGGAATTCGCCAGAACATAGTACAGCGTACCAACTAACGGCAGCTGCAGCAGATAACTCAGGCACTTCTGCTGTGGTCCCGGTGTCCTGATCATGTGATCCAAGGATTCAGGATTAATAAAAATAAAACGACCATATAATGAAGGCTCACTGTGACAGGCCATCACTGCAATCGACGACGTATCCCCGCTTGTAATAATATCCGTCTTTGTCTTGATCACATGCTTAACAAAATCATTCACTGCCTGCACATACAGATAATTGGTATAGACCATCTTCTCTTTCTGTGATCGGCCGCATCCCGGAAGATCAATCGTATAAACCGTATGATTCTCCGCCAGTTCATCAATCATCGACTGCCATTCACAATCTGACCCCGAAGCACTCAGCTGATGCAACAGTAAAACAGGGCGTCCTTCACCTTTTCTTGCATAATATATATCACCAAACCGCCAGTTATAATAAGACTTTTCTTTTGATGTCAACAAATCCTTCATCGTTGACAGGAAAAAAACAAGGCGGTTCATACCATAAACAGCACCTGCCGCAGCAGCTGCAGTTACGATCCCTTTAAGAAGCTTTTTTCTGCTTTCTTTCACACTATCCGCTCCTTTCTGTCAAGTACTATTATTATATGTCATGTTTGCAATATTTACAAGTCTCTATCATAGCTTGCTTCCCGTAATTTGCCTTTATATCATCTTGAAAAAGTGTGGATATTTTTTCAAATCTATTGTAAAATAATAGAACATATGTTAAAAACAATAGAGAACATCTTATATAATCAGCAGATCTACCGCTTTTCAGCGTATTTTCTGTTCAATTATGTTCTTTTTTGTTATTTGTTACCGCTAGCTAACATTTTATAAGTTTAAGCTATCTTTTAGTATAGAAAGGTGTTTTTAATGAAGAATCAAATTGTCAATTTACTGTCTCAGAACATCGAAGTTCTGACCAGCGAAGAAATCTCACAGCTTATTGAAATTCCACCAAAACCGGAAATGGGTGATTTTGCATTTCCATGTTTCCGTCTTGCCAAATCCTATCACAAGGCGCCTCCTATGATCGCACAGGACCTGAAAGAGTCCATTGGTGATCAGGCATTTTTAAGTGAAATCAAGGTTATAGGCGGTTACCTCAACTTTTATGTCGATAAAGCACAGTATGCACAGCAGATTATCGATAAGTATAACAACACAACTGATTATGGCTGTTCTGATCAGGGTAAGGACAAGACAATCTGTATCGACTACTCTTCACCTAACGTTGCTAAGAATTTCCATGTTGGCCATCTGAGAACAACCATCATCGGTAATTCTCTGTATAAGATTTTCTCCAAGCTCGGTTATAAAGTCGTTCGTATCAATCATCTCGGCGACTGGGGCACTCAGTTCGGCAAATTAATTGTTGCCTACAAGAAATGGGGCAGTCGTGAAGCCGTTGAAGAAAAAGGTATTGAAGAATTAATGGATATCTATGTCAAATTCCACGAAGAGGCTGAAAAGGATGATTCACTGAATGATGAAGCACGTGCCTGGTTCCTGAAGATGGAACAGGGTAACGAAGAAGCCCTTGAGATCTGGCAGTGGTTCCGTGATATCAGCTTAAAGGAATTTATGCGTGTTTACAACATTTTAGGTATGGAATTTGATTCCTTTGCCGGTGAAAGTTTTTATCGCGACAAGACAGCCGATGTTATCAAGCGCCTAACAGATGATGGCTTATTAAAGGAAAGCCAGGGTGCTATGATTGTTCCTCTGGACGAATATGATATGCCACCTTGTATTGTTGCCAAGAAAGACGGAAGTTCCATCTACGCGACACGAGATCTTGCTGCTATTCTTTATCGTAAGGCAACTTACAACTTTGACCGTTGTCTCTATGTCACAGGTCTTGAACAGAAACTGCATTTTGCACAGGTATTCAAGGTTATTGAATTAATGGGCAATGATTACGCCAAGAATCTTGTGCATATTCCTTATGGTCTCGTAAGCCTTAAGAGCGGTAAGATTTCTTCACGTAAAGGTAATGTTATTTTTGCAGAAGATCTGCTTCGTGAATCAATCAATAAGACAACAAGCATTATTGAAGAGAAGAACCCTGATATTCCTGATAAGGAAGAAGTTGCCAAACAGGTTGGTATCGGTGCTATTATCTTCAATGATTTATACAACCAGCGAATCAAGGATGTCATCTTTGACTGGAACAAGCTGCTGAATTTTGATGGTGAGACAGGTCCTTATGTTCAGTATACTTATGCACGTGCTTCAAGTGTACTGAGAAAGAT
Source organism: Pseudocoprococcus catus (assembly GCF_902381825.1). Taxonomy (GTDB): domain Bacteria; phylum Bacillota; class Clostridia; order Lachnospirales; family Lachnospiraceae; genus Coprococcus_A; species Coprococcus_A intestinihominis. Next base: position 532,837 of record NZ_LR698973.1, on the reverse strand, counting down.
CGGCGAAGTACCTGATACAATTGACTATACATTATTAACCGACGAAGCATCTATCGGTCTCTTAAAGGAAATTGAAAGATATCCTCAGGTAATCAAAGATGCAGCTGAACGTTATGAGCCTTCAGTTATTGCTCGATACAGCATTGATTTAGCCCATGCATTTAATAAATTCTATCATGAGTGTCAGATCAACGTTGAGGACAAGACAACCAAATATACAAGAACCAATGTTGTAAAGATTGCACGTTACATCATCAAAGACGCTTTATCATTACTTGGTATTCAGTGCCCTGAACAAATGTAATCCGCAACTGTGTAATTTTAAACCGTTGTTTTAAAGAATCTTGATTCTGGTACAAACAAAGCCAATGTTTCACGTGAAACATTGGCTTTTCTATTTACGCGAGCAACGAGCCAAAGTCCGTGCTTGCACGAGACCTTGGCGACTGCCGCGATAACTTGAGAAACTCGCGAAGCGTGTTTCTCATAGTTTGTATAATAGTAGTCGCCTTAGCCTTCCGAATTTGCGTAGGATTTTTCATGTGAAACATCCTCATCTCTCCTGCTTGTATTCCAAATGTTTCACGTGAAACATGAAATATACTATTTTTATATGTTTTTCACAAATGTTTCACGTGAAACATTTATAATATAGGTAGATTATTTTTATAAGAAATGTTATAATTTAATGAGCGTTATTAGAGCAATGATTAATCCGGGAATTTTAATCCGGATAATAAAACAAAGTAATATAAGGAGGATTTATGAGCAGAATTATTGCTGTCGCAAACCAAAAAGGTGGCGTAGGAAAAACAACAACAGCTATCAATTTGTCTGCATGTCTGGCAGAAAAGAACAAAAAAGTATTAACTTTAGACATGGATCCTCAGGGGAATACAACAAGTGGGTTAGGCGTAGACAAAAACCAGGCAGAAAACACCGTCTACGAACTGATTCTGGATGAGTCTGAACTTTCTGAATGCATCTATCCAAGCGTTATGGAGAATCTGTCTGTTATTCCATCCAACATCAATTTGTCCGGTGCCGAGATTGAATTGATAGGATTTGAAAACAAAGAATACCTTCTGAAATCCAAACTGGATATGATTAGAAGTGACTATGACTATATTATCATTGACTGCCCGCCATCTTTGAATCTTCTTACAATCAATGCTATGGCTGCAGCGGATTCTGTTATTGTTCCGATCCAATGTGAATACTATGCCCTTGAAGGTTTATCTCAGTTAATACATACCATTGATTTAATTAAGGAACGATTGAATCCGAAGCTTGAAATAGAAGGCGTTGTTTTCACGATGTATGATGCCAGAACAAACCTTTCTCTACAGGTTGTTGAGAATGTCAAGGAAAATCTGGACAAGAATATTTATAAAACCATTATTCCTAGAAATGTACGACTTGCAGAAGCACCAAGTTACGGAATGCCAATCAATATGTACGATTCCCGATCTGCCGGTGCTGAAGCATATAGATACCTTGCAGAAGAAGTAATTGAGAAAGAGGATGAAAACGAATGGCTGTAAAGAAGAAAAAAGGGCTCGGGCGCGGGCTGGATGCTCTTATCTCCCCAACAACATCACTGACAACACATTCCGAGACAACTGCACCTAAGAAATCCGAATTGCAATCCACATCTTCAAAGACTGAAGCGGATTTAAAGTCAACTCAGAATGATGCGACCCATTCTTCCAATATTGTTGAGAAAATCGTTGAAGTGCCTGTTGAAAAGGTCGTTGAGAAAATTGTTGAAGTACCTGTCGAGAAAGTTGTAGAGGTACCTGTTGAGAAAATTGTTGAAAAAGTCATTGAGAAAAATGCAGAAACACTTGTTAAAATTGATGAAATAGAGCCAAACAGAAGTCAGCCCCGACAAAATTTTGATGAGGATGCACTTCAGGAATTAGCCGATTCTATCAAACTCCACGGCATCATCCAACCGCTGATTGTACAGAAGAAAGATGATTTCTACACGATTATCGCCGGCGAAAGACGCTGGCGTGCAGCCAGATTGGCCGGACTCACAGAAATCCCCGTTATTATTAAGGATTACACGCCAATGGAGAGTATGGAGATTGCATTGATTGAGAATCTTCAGCGTGAAGACCTGAATCCAATTGAGGAAGCCATTGCCTTCCAGAAATTAATTGATGAATACGGTTTAAAACAGGAAGAAGCAGCCGAAAAAGTATCCAAGAGTCGAACTGCTGTAACAAATTCTCTGCGTCTGTTAAAACTGGACAACAGAGTTAAACAAATGATCGTTGACGAAATGATTTCAAGCGGACATGGCCGTGCATTACTGGCTATTACAGACCCTGAACTGCAATATACACTGGCCATGAAAATATTTGACAACAAATTAAGCGTACGAGAAACAGAACGCTTAATCAAAAACATGCTTGCTGACAAGAAAAATAAGAAGGCAACTGGTATTGACCCACAGACAGCCATTATCTATCATCAGTTAGAGGATAAAATTAAGTCAATCATTGGTACAAAAGTTCAGATTAATGCAAAAAGCAATAAAAAAGGCCGCATTGAAATAGAATATTACTCTGAAGAGGATCTTGAAAGAATTGTTTCTTTATTAGAAACAATTAAATAATACTTAAGCTATCAAAGGAGGTAAAAATGGAAAGTAAAATCTTTGCCAAATTAAATTTTGACCCAGGCATATTAGTTATACTTTCACTTATCCTGACTGTTGTGGCAATTGTACTTGTCATTATGCTTGTCTTAAGACAGTCACGACTTGAAATGAATTATAAAATCTTTATGAAAGGTAAAAATGGAAAAACCCTTGAGGATACCTTCAAAGCACAATTTGATGATATTGATCTTGTAAAAGAGCAGACAGACTTACTTCATAAACGCATGATGTATGTAGAAAAGAGTTTAAACCGTTCCTATCAGAAATGCGGCGTTGTTAAATATGATGCATTTAAGGAATTAGGCGGTCAATTAAGTTTTGCCTATGCACTTCTCAATGACAGCAATACTGGTTTTGTTATGAACTGTATCCATAGCCGTGAAGGTTCTTATACATATATCAAGGACATCGTACGCGGTGAATGTGAACTGCCATTAAGCGAAGAGGAAGCAGAAGCTGTCAAAAATGCAATTGCATCTAACTCACCACAACCGACAACAACCACCATTGCCGGAGGCAAGAAAATTCGAAAAATCAACAAATCAAAGGCACAGTCTGAAGAGACGCCTTCGAAAAAAGAAGCTGTTGCTAAGAAGAAATCTGCTTCTCAGTCAACCACGAAAGAAAATGAATAAAACACTTGCAACAAAAAAGATCCTGAATCAAATGCGACTCAGGATCTTTTTACGGTTATTAATGACAACATTTATGTGTATTAAAATACTGTTTTAAATCCAGGGATAAATGATTATTTTCAATTGAAAAACCATATTTCTTAAAATAATCAGGCATATGATAAATATCATTGCTTACCAGATAATGTGCACCGCTCTGATAAGCTTTGTCAAAAATCATATGCATAATGAAATCGCCGTAACCATTCTTTCTGAACTCAGGAAGCACAGCCAATCCATCAAATTTGAAAACACCATCAAAATCAAAGATCAGTCTGGCCGTTCCCACCGGTATCTCGTTTTCATTATACAAAAGAAGATAAATCGCCATGTCTTCACTATTAGAATTTTTCCAAGTTTCAACATTCTCATTCATATCTTCTTCAAAAACATCTTGATAAATCTTCATACATTTACTGAGATCATCATTCATTGTATTGAGATAAACGCCTCTAATCATGTTCTGCCTCCCTATTGTAATGGCTCTTTCGATGGTGTGCCAGCTTTTCTCGGATATTTTTTCCCTGTTGATTTGATTTTTTTAATCGGAACCAATGTCCTCGCAAAATCTGTCTCAGGAAGTACAAAACTACAGACCTTTCCGATTTCTCCTCCAAGAATTCTGATTGCCTTTTCTGATTCTCTTAATTCATTATCCACATTCCCAGATTTGTATGAGACAAATTGTCCACCGATTTTTACAAATGGTACACAATACTCGCTTAATGTTGATAGATTAGCCACTGCACGCGATGTGCAAAGATCATACTGCTCACGATACTCTTTTCTATGGCCAAAATCTTCAGCACGTCCATGGCATGTCTCAACATTTTCCAAGCCCAACGTTTCTACAACTTCATTCAGAAAATTAATTCTCTTGTTCAACGAATCCAATAATGTGATTTTCAGATGTGGAAAGGCAATTTTCAGAGGAATCCCCGGAAATCCGGCACCGGTTCCCACGTCAATGGCACTCTGAACCTGGTGTATATCCACCGCATTGACAATCGATAGACTGTCAATATAATGCTTATCAATAAATTCGTCAAATTCAGTAATTCCAGTCAGGTTCATGACCTTATTTTTTTCTACAACCATTTCATAATATGTTACATATTGATTATATTGTTCGTCACTTAATTTAATATGTAACATATCAACTTTTTTCTTAAAGCTTTCAATCGAATACATATTTTTCCTCATTTATTCTCTATTGGCGGTTTCATGTGTATCATTTTCCGGCTTTTCATCGTTGTGCATGTCCTGCATATGCTGCTTCTGACCACCCTGAGACAAATGAATCAGCAAAACAGAAATATCTGCAGGTGTAACACCGGATATACGTGACGCCTGGCCGATTGAAACCGGTTTAATCTTATCCAGCTTCTGCTGTGCCTCAATTCTAAGGCCATGGATATCTGAATAACAGATATCTTCCGGAAGTGTCTTACTTTCAAGTTTCTTAAACTTCTCTACCTGACTCAGCTGACGTTTTATATAGCCCTCATATTTAATGCTGATCTCTACCTGATCAGTCACCTCATCCGGCAATTCAGGTCTATCCTCATCAATATCTGCCAACATCTTATAATTCAGCTCAGGTCTGCGGATCAACTCAGCCAATGTAGCAGCTGTTTTCAATGGTGTACTGCCGCATGCTTCCAACAATTTCTGTGTCTTCGGACCCGCACCGATATTGACATGGCTGACACGTTCAATCTCCCGATAAATCAACACTTCCTTCTGAAGCAGGTGTTGATATCTTATATCATCAATCAGACCGATATCATGACCAATTGCTGTTAATCTCTGATCAGCATTATCCTGTCTGAGAAGCAGTCTATATTCTGCCCTGGATGTCATCATTCGGTACGGTTCATGGGTTTCTTTCGTAACCAGATCATCAATCAGAACACCAATATAAGCATCCGAACGCTTCAGGATCACCTGCTCCCTTCCAAGCACCTTCATCGCCGCATTAATACCGGCCATCAATCCCTGTGCCGCCGCTTCCTCGTATCCCGAACTGCCATTAAACTGACCGCCGCTGAACAGACCACTGATTTTCTTGAATTCCAACGTTGGTTTCAACTGCGTAGCCGGAATACAATCATATTCTATCGCATAAGCATTACGGACAATCTTCGCATGTTCAAGTCCCGGCACCGTATGATACATCTGATACTGAACATCCTCCGGAAGAGAACTGGACATACCTCCCACATACATTTCATTTGTATAAAGCCCCTCAGGCTCCAGAAAAACCTGATGTCTGTTTTTATCGGCAAACTTGACAACTTTATCCTCAATAGACGGACAATATCTTGGCCCTGTTCCCTCAATAATACCCGCATAAATCGGTGAACGATCCAAATTGTTTCTGATGATCTGATGTGTTTCCTCATTGGTATAAGTCAGCCAGCAAGAAACCTGCTCCTTCTGTACCGATGCCGGATCCGTTGTAAATGAAAACGGCACAACCGTCTCATCCCCAAACTGCTCCGCCATCTTACTGAAGTCAATGGTTCTCTTGTCCATTCTGGCCGGAGTTCCGGTCTTAAAACGTACCAGCTCAATCCCCTCTCTCTTAAGGGCTTCAGACAGATCATTAGCCGCCTTTAATCCGTTTGGACCTGTATAAGTAATTGTTTCACCGCACAAACATCTGGCCTTCAAATAAGTACCTGTGGCAAGCACAGCCGCTTTACATGGATAAATTCCGCCTGTATGCGTCTTCACACCTGTCATACATCCTTCTTCCACGATAATGTCCACAATCTCAGCCTGTTTGATTGTCAGATTATCTGTATTCTCAAGGGTCTGGCGCATTTTTCGGCTGTAATCCGCTTTATCAGCCTGTGCACGGAGAGAATGAACCGCAGGTCCCTTTGAACTATTTAACATTTTTGACTGAATGAATGTCTTATCTATATTCTTTCCCATCTCACCGCCAAGGGCATCGATTTCCCTGACAAGATGTCCCTTTGAGCTGCCGCCAATATTCGGATTGCAAGGCATCATTGCAATGCTTTCAACACTAATTGTAAAAATAATCGTCTTAAGTCCGAGACGCGCACAGGCGAGGGCCGCTTCACAGCCTGCATGTCCAGCGCCTATGACCGCCACATCGTATGCTTCGTATTTATATTCCACCGTTTTGTACTCCTTTATTTTCCCATGCAGAAATCACTGAAAATTGTATCCACCAGATCATCTTCCACTGCTTCACCGATAATATGTCCCAGCTGCTCATAAGCATCCATCAGATCTATTGAGAAGAAATCCTCCGGCATCCCATCTTCTATGCTGTGCATCACCATTTTGAGGCTTTCAAGCGCTGCTGCAATCGCAGCTTTATGTCTCACGTTGGTAATGCAAAGCTCATCGTTGTAGTGAATATCACCTGCGAAAAACATGTCTTTCAATGTATCCTCAAAAATATCCAGTCCTGTTTCTTCTCTGGCTGATATTTCAATTATCGGTGCCTGCAGCTGCTTCTCAATATCTGAGCGTGACACAACCGGCCGGAGATCTGATTTATTCATCAGCACAATGACCTTTTTGCTCTGGATCATCCGAATAATGTCATCGTCATTCTGATCCATCTCCGTTGAACTATCTACAACATAGATAATCAGATCCGCTTCCTCCGCAAAGTCGATTGCCTTCCTGACACCGATTTTCTCCACAACATCCTCTGTCTGACGAATGCCGGCCGTATCGATAATATTCAGCGGAATACCATGTATACTGACATGTTCCTCCAGCGTATCCCTGGTTGTGCCGGCAATTTCCGTGACAATGGCTCTATTCTCACCCAGAAGTACATTCATCAATGAAGACTTTCCTGCGTTCGGCTTTCCCAGAATAACAGTCTTGATTCCCTCCTTGACCAGACGGCCATTATCTGCGGAATCCAGCATTTTCTGAAGTTCTGCCATATACCCGCGCACCTGAACAGCCAACTCATCGCCAAAACCTTCTGCCTGAATGTGTTCAGGATCATCCAGAGCCGCTTCAATAAACGCAATATTGCCTATAATTCCTTTTCTTAACTTCTCTATACTTTTCTTGACACTTCCTCTTAACTGGTTCAGAGAACTCTCCAGTGCCATATCACTTTTCGCATTAATAACATCAATCACGGCCTCCGCCTGAGACAGATCAATCCGTCCATTCAAAAAGGCACGCTTTGTAAATTCTCCCGGTTCTGCCAGTCTGGCGCCGTATTTCAATACCGTCTCAAGGAGCTTTTTCATAACAACCACACCGCCGTGACAATCTATCTCGACAACGTCCTCTCTTGTATAGCTGTTCGGCCCCCTCATAATCAATACCATGACCTCATCAATGAGGCAGTCTCCATCATAAATATAACCATAGTGAATCGTATGTGTTGAGACATCACTCAGTCTCTTTCTGCCGCCAGGGCTTCTGTAGATCCGGTCAACAATCGTCACCGCATCATCGCCGCTGAGCCTTACTTTTCCGATACCTGCATTCGTCATGCCTGTGGATATCGCTGCAATTGTGTCACTCTGCATTTTCTACCTCCTGCACATCCCGGCACCAAGTGCCCTTTCGGTGTCACAGAAAATTCCACCCAAATTCCTGCCGACACAAAAAAGCTGCCGCATCCCGGGCTTCGTATTCCATCAAATAGAATACACGCCTTACTGATGCGACAGCTCCCTGATCATATGCCAGATTTATACATTCAAGAACGCCTCCGGCGTGCTGCCTGCATCAGACATTATCATTACTATCGTTATTCTCATTATTCTCCGCAGGTCTTTCAACTTCTTCACGGCTGTAAGAACGTTCTCTTCTATAGCCTCTCTCGCGGTTATAATTATTTTCACGATTATAGCGTCCCTCACGGTTGTAACCACTTCTAGGACTTCTCTCCCGGTAATCTTTCTTTAAAGTAATCACAACCTTACGGTATGGTTCCTCACCTTCACTGTGTGTTTCTACATAACGGTCATTCTGAAGTACAGAATGAATCACACGGCGCTCATAAGGATTCATTGGCTCAAGGGATACCGGTCGTCTTGTTCTCTTCACCTTATAGGCAAGATTCTTCGCAAGATTCTCAAGTGTTGCCTTTCTTCTCTCACGATAATTCTCTGTGTCCACTTTAATGCGGATATAAGAATCACTTTCCTTGTTCACAACCAGACTGATGATGTACTGAAGAGAATCCAGTGTCTGTCCTCTCTTACCGATCAGCAGACCCATGTCTTCACCATCAAAGACAATATTCATTGTTCTGCTCTCTTCATCATAATCCACTGTACTATTGACATCCACATTCATAGCTTTAAACAGTCTTGCAAGGAAATCCTTTGTATGGTCAAGAAGATTGAACTTCTTACGTGCTTTAATCACTGCCGGCTTGCTGCCGATCAGTCCTAAGAAACCTGTGCTTCCTTCAGTAATTACTTCATATTCAATCTTATCGCTTGGCACTTCAAGCTTAATAGCAGCTTCGGAAATAGCATCTTCAACTGTCTTCGCACTTACTTCAATATATTCCATGCGTGTAATCCCCCAAATTAATCGTCATGTCGATTCAGCATATGCGCATATCCGGATATGGACTTCTTATCCGCCTCTGCATTGTTCTTATCAACCTTCTTGCTGCTCTTTCCTCCGGCATTGGAAGATTCACTCTTCTTCTCTGCCTTTGCATCTCCATTGCCTTTGCCTGCATTAGCAATCTGAGAAATAGAACGACGATCAATATTCTTTGTCTTCATAGCTGCATATTCTTCAAGTTTTGCGTTCTGTTCACCGCGTTTCTCGGCTTTCTTTGCAGCTTTCTCTTTATTAGCCTCGATAATATCATCTACACTCTTGGTATTAAAGAACTTATCAATAAACAGGTAAATGATTGTTCTGAATACAGCACTTGCGATCCAGTAAATACCCATACCGGAAGGAAGTGTAATACAGAAGAACACAGACATCAACGGCATCATCATGTTCATCGTATTCATTGTGCTGCCCATTGTAGAATCCAGATCCGGTTTAGGCTGACTTCTCTGAGAAACCTTCAGGTTCGCCCACTGTGAAACACCTGCAAGAATCGGAATCAGTACACCTGGGAAAATACCTTTGAAGCCATTACCGAAAATAACCGGTGCATCCGCAATATTCAATCCGCCCGGAATACTGTTCATTCTGATGATTTCTGAAGAATACTGAGAAATCGCATTCACAACATCTGCACTGCCGGAAAATGCATCGCTGACGGCACTCCATCCTGTACTCTTAACAACATAAAGTGCATCAATAACCTTATTGATATTGCTAATATCAAAATTGGAAACTCTCAGACTCATTTCCTTGATCAGTGTTGTCATAATATCGCCGGCACCTGATGCACTCATGATTGGCTGGGCAATATGTTCATAAATCTCACGTACCGGTTCAACATAAGCCGGTACATTATAAATAACACGATACAATGCAAACAGGATTGGCAGCTGGATCAGCATCGGCAGACATCCGCCTGTCGGACTTGCGCCGTACTTGTCATAAATTGCCTGTGTCTCAGCCTGCATCATACGCATAGACTTTTCATCTTTACGGTTCTGATACTTCTTCTGAACCTTCTGAAGTTCGGGGTTCATCAAAGAAGACATCTTCGAAAACTTCTGCTGCTTGACCGTCAATGGAATCATCAGCACATTGATAACCAACGTAAACAAAATAATCGTCAGAGCTACATTATTAATACCGAAAATCTGAAGAAATCGATAAATGTAGTTCATAATGAAACCGAGGATAATAGCAAAAGGCTTCAAAATGCCCCCGGTCTGTGTCAAAACTAAAATACTCAACGTATTGCCCTCCTTGGTTTATGGAACAGGATCATAACCACCCTTCGCAAACGGATGACATCTTAAAATTCTTCTGGCTGCCAGATAACTCCCTTTAACAGCACCATACTTCATAATAGCTTCAATTGCATACTGCGAACAGGTCGGAATATAAATACAGCATCCCCTTTTCATCGGCGAGATATATTTTCTGTAAAATCTGATCATCGCTATTAAAATTCTACTCATTTTGCTCATTACGGCTCTTTTCCAAAACTCTGTGGATATCTGCCACATGCATCAATGCCTTCTCCAGTGTGTGATAATCAATCTTCTTCGCATTGACTCTGACAATAAATATGATATCCAGTCCCTTTTTAAAATGATGTTCATTTAAACGATAAATTTCTCTGATCAAACGTGTCAGATGATGTCTGACAACGCTATTGCCAACCTTTTTACTGACAGATATACCAATTCTGTTCTTCTCTGTTCCATTCTTCATCACGTACATGACCAAATATTTATTCGCACGTGACTTTCCATTACCATATACAGTTTTAAAATCCCTGTTTTTCTTTAATGATTCTGAATATTCCATTCTATTCTTCCATTTCTTTCTCAAAATTATATCATGGTTATCATCGAATCATCCCGAATAAGAAAGAAAAAGGCCACAAATCTGCGGCCTAAGCTGACATCTATGATACCATATGAAACGGTACGATTATGCTGATAAAACTTTTCTTCCTTTAGCTCTTCTGGCTGCTAAAACTTTTCTGCCGTTAGCAGTGCTCATTCTCTTTCTGAAGCCGTGTACTTTAGATCTCTGTCTTGTCTTTGGCTGGAATGTCATCTTCATAGGTATACACCTCCTTTATTCTTCCTGCGCTGTCTATAAAATTACAGACTAACGTTATTGTATTATCTAATCTATTCTATTATATTAGTTTGCCCTCATTCCGTCAAGTAAAACAATTATTTTTTTTTCACGATTTTTTGCAGCATTTTCCACGATTTATCGACATATAGGTGCTATGTGGATTTATCCACAATTTACTCACTACTGGTTGTGGAAAAATTTTATTTTTCATAACCTTATCCACAAAAAGTGGATAACTTGTGGATAACTTGTGGATTAATATTGGATAAATACCAGATTTTCAGTGTTTATGCCACTTTAAGATGTGTGTATAATTTGAATAACTTATTCACAGCCCCTATTTTTCCACGATTTTTGTCCAATCTTATGTAAACCCACTGGGGCGATTTTCCATATTATACACACTGGTGGATAAAAGTTATCCACAATTTCCACACAAGATTTCACCAAAAGCATTGTAAAAAAATTTAAAATGTTATAAAATATTTAATAAGTAAACTATAATTAGGGGGATTATCGTGATTAACAAAATTCGAGAAAACTGGGATCAGATATTGGATATTATGAGAATTGAGCATGACATTTCTCCCGTTGCTTTTAACACATGGATAAAGCCTTTAACTGTCTATTCTGTCGAAGGTCATACAATTACCATTCTCGTCAACAATGAACTTGAGCAAATGTGCAGTTATATAAAGAAAAAGTTCGAACAGCCTCTGAAAGTCACTATTTCAGAGTATTTTAATGACGTTTATGATATTCACATTACGACCAGCGAAGAACTCGGCAAAATTGAGGCCACCCAGACTGTAGAGCCGGAGAAAAAACCTGCTGCATCGATCATTACAAACAAAACGCTGAATCCTAATTACACATTTGATACTTTTGTCGTTGGTAAAAACAACGAACTTGCCCACGCAACAGCTCTGGCTGTCGCATCAGATCCCGGAGATTACGGCAATCCGCTGTTCATCTACGGAGGTGTTGGACTTGGAAAGACGCATTTGATGCATTCCATCGCACATTACATTCTTTCCTACAATCCAGATTACAAAATTATATACACAACGACAGAAACATTCTCCAATGAATTAATTTCAGCCATCAAGAACAAAACCCAGGAGGCATTTAAAGATAAGTACCGGAATATTGATATGCTCCTGATCGATGATATTCAGTTCATTGCCGGCAAAGACAGTACAATGGAAGAATTTTTCCATACATTTAACACACTGTATGAAAATAAAAAACAGATCGTTATTTCATCCGATAAACCGCCAAAAGATATTGTCGGTGTCGAAGATCGTCTGATCTCCCGATTCAAAGTCGGATTAACCGTTGATGTACAGCCACCGGATTATGAAACCCGTGTTGCTATCCTGGTAAAAAGAGCTGAACTTGAACATATTAATATAGAAGTAGATGCGCTTCATTATGTTGCTGATCATATCAGCTCCAATATCCGAGAGCTTGAAGGCGCACTGCGCCAGATTTACAACTTTTCACGTCTGAAACACGCAGACAGAATTGATACCGATCTGGCCCGTGAAGCATTAAAGGATATTATTGCACCGGATGAAGCAAGACCGATCACTCCGGAAGTCATCATTGAGACAGTAACAGAGCATTATAACTATAAGGTAACAAAAGATGATATTCTTGGTAAAAACCGAAGCCGCGATATCTCTTATCCACGACAGATCTGTATGTATCTCTGTGAGAAATACACTGGGCTTTCATTAGCAGCGATCGGTGCTGCGTTGGGCAATAAAGATCATACAACGGTTCTTCATGGCATCAAAAAGATTAAGACTGACTTGGAGAAGGATGAGCAGTTACGCAGTACAATTGATATTATCACCAAGAAGTTAAACCCTCCAAAGTAGCATAAACTCTGGATAAAACGAGTTTTCCACCGAATTTCCACAGGAGTTATCCACAATTTGTTGATGGTTTATTTGCGTTGTGAATAACCTGTGGATAGTGCAGTGGACAAGCGGTGGATACTCATTTTTTACCTTTTCCGCGAAGCGGGACGCGATTTTAAAAATTGTGGAAAAATGCCATGTTATCCTATTTTTTTTCAACAGTTATTCACAGTGATTTCACCACCAGAAGTCAGCATTTATCACGGTTGTAGAGCTTATCCACAATGTAAACGCCCCCTACAACTACTACAACATTATCATATATATATTTATGTATATGCACACCTCTCTTTTTTATGACTGTTAACTTTTGTGGATAACATCACCTTTATATAGAACATACGAAAGGACGTATCAACATATGAAAATCATTTGTAATAAATCAGCATTGCTTACCGGTGTCAACACTGTCTTAAAAGCAGTACCTGCAAGAACAACAATGCCTATTCTTGAATGTATACTGATTGATACAACATCAGGGGTTATTAAATTGACAGCCAATGATATGGATCTCGGTATTGAAACAACAGTTGACGGCGATGTCCTTGATAAAGGATGTATTGCTTTGGAGGCTAAACTGTTTTCTGAGATTGTGAGAAAACTCCCGGATAGTGAAGTTACCATTGAAACAGATGACAACAATAAGGCATTGATCAAATGTGAAAAAGCAAAATTTAATATCGCCGGAAAAGATGGTGAAGATTTTGTCGCATTGCCTGAAATAGAAAAGACCCATTTTATTACGCTTTCCCAGTTCTCATTAAAAGAGATTATTCGTCAGACGATTTTTTCAATTTCTGATAATGAAAGCAACCGAATGATGTCCGGTGAACTTTTACAGATTGATCAGGATCAGCTGCGTCTTGTTTCACTGGACGGACAGAGAATTTCTATCCGTAAAATTTCACTTAAAGAATCATATGATCCGATCAAAGCAGTTATTCCTGGAAAAACCCTGAATGAGATCAGTAAGATTTTGTCCGGTGATATGGATGATGATGTCCGTATTTATTTTACAGACAGACATGTATTGTTTGAATTTGATCAGACAGTGGTTGTATCACGTCTGCTGGAAGGAGAATATTTCCAGATTGACAAGATGATTTCCAGTGATTACAATACCAAAATAACCATTAACAAGAAAGAGCTGCAGGGGTGTATTGAACGTGCGTCTCTTCTGATTCGTGAAAGTGAAAGAAAGCCAATTATTATCAACGTGACAGATGGTTCCATGGAGATGAAGATCCAGTCAGCCATGGGTTCCATGAATGAAGATATTGATATCAGCAAAGAAGGACGGGATATTATGATCGGATTTAATCCGAAGTTTATCCTGGATGCACTGCGTGTTATTGATGATGAGGAGATTACCATGTATCTGGTCAATCCAAAGGCACCTTTTATCATCAAAAACGATGAACAGTCTTATATCTACCTTGTTTTGCCAATCAGTTTCAACATGTAATTGTTCAGAGTCAAGCATCATTTCATAAAGCTGACATAAAATGTGTTGCATTTTGTCAGTTGCTTGACTCAAAATATACAGGAATAAATAAGGAGTAGAATGATGCAGACATTTGGATTAAAGGATGAACATATTAAACTTGGACAGCTTTTGAAAGCAACTGGTCTGGTAGGATCCGGCGTAGATGCCAAGATTGTTGTTCAGGAAGGACTTGTGAAAGTCAACGGTAAAGTTTGTTATATGCGCGGCAAAAAAATCGTGTCGGGTGATATTGTTGAATTTGAAAATGAAAAGATAGAAGTTGTATAGAGTATGTATGTAGAATCGCTGGCATTGGAGAATTACAGAAATTATGTGCATCTTTCAGTTAATTTAAGTCCGGGCATTAATATCTTTTTCGGAGATAATGCTCAGGGGAAGACGAATGTGCTGGAAGCACTTTATATGTGTGCAACAACAAAATCCCATAGAGGCAGCCGTGATCGTGAAATCATTCGGTTTGGTGAAGAAGAAGCCCATATTCGGATGCTACTTTCAAAGGAGCATGTACGACACAAAATCGACGTGCATCTGAAGAAGAATAAATCAAAAGGGATTGCTATTGATGGTATTCCCATCAGAAAATCCGGGGAATTGTTTGGTCTTGTGCATATGATCTGTTTTTCACCGGAAGACCTGGCCATGATTAAAAATGGACCGGGGGAGAGACGACGTTTTCTCGATCTCGAATTATGTCAGCTGGATAAAGTTTATCTACATAATATTTCCAATTACAACAAAATTGTGAACCAGAGAAATAATCTTCTCAAGCAGATAGGTTTTGATTCTGCATTAAAGGATACACTTGATATATGGGATATGCAGATGGTGAATTATGGCAGAAAAGTCATTGAGACAAGAAGACTGTTTATTGCGCAGTTGAATGAATGGCTGGAGCAGATTCACGGAAGGCTCACCGGCAACAGAGAAAAGCTTCGGCTTGTTTATCAGCCGAGTACGGAGCCGGAGGATTTCGAGCGTGTACTGTTATCAAAAAGAGATCAGGATATCCGGATGAAAATGTCAGGAACAGGACCGCACAGAGATGATTTTCTGTTTATGGTCGGAGAAGTGGATATTCGCAAATTTGGTTCACAGGGGCAGCAGAGGACAGCAGCATTGTCCTTGAAGCTGGCTGAGATTGAACTTGTGCGTCAGAGTATCGGGGACGAGCCGGTATTATTGCTGGATGATGTTTTGTCGGAACTTGATAGTTCCAGACAGAATTATCTTCTGGACTGCATTAAAGATATTCAGACCGTGATCACGTGTACGGGTTTGGACGAATTTGTCAATCACAGATTTAACATAGACCGCATTTTTAAAGTGACGGATGGAACAGTTGATTTTGTCAATGAGGTAGTAGGATAAAGCAGGAGGTTTGAGATATGAGTGAAGGATACGGCGCAAGTCAGATTCAGATATTGGAAGGGCTTGAAGCAGTTAGAAAGAGACCGGGTATGTATATTGGCAGTACCTCAGCGAAGGGACTTCATCATCTGGTATATGAGATTGTTGACAATTCCGTCGATGAGGCCCTTGCCGGTTACTGTGATCATATTGAGGTGACCATTAATAAAGACAATTCCATTACAGTTGTCGACAACGGACGTGGTATACCGGTCGGTATACAAGCAAAAGCCCATAAACCGGCGGTAGAAGTTGTATTTACCATTCTTCATGCCGGCGGTAAATTCGGCGGCGGCGGATATAAGGTATCCGGCGGACTTCATGGTGTCGGTGCATCGGTTGTTAATGCCCTGTCCGAATGGCTTGAAGTCAATGTTTATGTAGATGGTTATGAATATTATCAGCGTTATGAACGCGGTAAAGTCATGTGTGAACTGCAGAAGATCGGTCCGACAGAGAAGAGAGGAACAACGGTCCATTTCCTGCCAGATAAAGAAATATTTGAAGAAACAGTTTTTGATTATAAAGTACTGAAACAGCGTCTGAGAGAAATTGCTTTTCTGACAAAGGGACTTCGTATCTCTCTGACAGATGTCCGTGAGGAAGAGCCGATTTTGTCCTCTTTCCACTATGAAGGCGGTATCCGTGAGTATGTGGCTTATCTGAATAAGGCCAATACACCGCTGTATGATGAGATTATTTACTGTGAAGGTGAAAAAGACGGCGTACTTGTGGAAGTTGCACTTCAGCATAATGACGGCTACAATGAAAATGTTTACAGTTTCGTCAATAATATTACGACGCCTGAAGGCGGTACCCATCTGGTGGGTATGCGAAGTGCATTGACCAAGACATTTAATGATTATGCCAGAAAGAATAAGCTTCTGAAAGACAACGAACAGAGTCTGACAGGTGAAGATATCCGTGAAGGCCTGACGGCCATTGTCAGCATCAAGATCGGGGAGCCTCAGTTTGAAGGTCAGACAAAGCAGAAACTGGGCAACTCCGAAGCAAGAGGAGCCGTTGAGAGTATTGTCAGCGACAAGCTTGGTGTATTTCTTGAGCAGAATCCGGCCATCGGCAAGCTGATTGTGGAGAAATCTGTCATGGCACAGAGAGCCAGAGATGCAGCAAGAAAAGCCAGAGATTTGACAAGAAGAAAAGGTGCATTAGACAGTATGAGTCTTCCGGGCAAACTGGCAGACTGTTCAGATAAAGATCCAGCGAAATGTGAGATTTACATTGTCGAGGGTGATTCCGCCGGCGGTTCTGCAAAGACAGCACGTTCAAGAGCCACACAGGCCATCCTGCCTCTGAGAGGTAAGATTTTGAATGTCGAAAAAGCACGTCTGGATAAGATTCTTGTCAATAATGAGATTAAAGCCATGATCACGGCTTTTGGTACAGGTATCCATGAAGATTTTGATATCACCAAGCTGCGTTATCATAAGATTATTATCATGACGGATGCCGATGTGGATGGTGCCCATATCAGTACACTGCTTCTGACATTCCTTTATCGCTTTATGCCGGATCTGATCCGTGAAGGTTATGTTTATCTTGCAAAGCCGCCGCTTTATAAGATTGAGCGAAACAAAAAGGAATGGTATGCTTACAGTGATGATGAATTGAACGCGATCCTGACAGAAATCGGTCGTGATCAGAATAACAAAATCCAGCGTTACAAAGGTTTGGGTGAGATGGATGCGGAACAGCTTTGGGAGACAACCATGGACCCTGAAAGACGTATTCTGATGCGTGTTTCCATGGATGATGCTGAAAAAGTCAGCATCGATGAGACATTCAGCGTCCTGATGGGTGACAAAGTTGAGCCGAGACGTGAATTTATAGAGAAGAATGCAAAATATGTCAGAAATCTGGATATATAGTAAAGGTTCTGCGTTAAGAATTATGGAGGAAGAGAATGGACGATAAGATTTTCGATAAGATTCATGAGGTCGATCTGAAGGAAAGAATGGAAACCTTCTATATCGACTATGCCATGAGCGTTATTGCATCCCGTGCTCTGCCGGATGTCCGAGACGGTTTGAAACCGGTACAGAGACGAATACTTTACGCAATGATAGAGCTGAATAATGGTCCTGACAAGCCGCATCGTAAATGTGCGCGTATTGTCGGTGATGCAATGGGTAAATATCATCCGCATGGTGATTCATCCATCTACGGTGCACTGGTCAATATGGCTCAGGACTGGTCAACAAGATATCCGTTGGTAGATGGCCACGGCAACTTTGGCTCCATGGATGGCGACGGCGCCGCAGCCATGCGATACACTGAGGCACGTCTCAGCAAAATTTCCATGGAAATGATGGCAGATATCAACAAGGACACTGTTGATTTTCAGCCGAACTTTGATGAGACAGAGAAAGAGCCGGTTGTACTGCCGTCCAGATATCCAAATCTGCTGGTGAATGGTACAACAGGTATCGCTGTTGGTATGGCGACAAATATTCCGCCGCACAATTTGCGTGAAACCATTGACGGTGTTATCAAGATCATTGATAATCGTGTGGAAGAAAATCGTGAGACAACCATCGAAGAACTGATGGAGATAATCAAGGGACCGGATTTTCCGACAGGTGCCATGATCCTTGGCAAAAACGGTATCAATCAGGCCTACCGTACCGGCCGCGGCAAATTAAAAGTAAGAGCAGTGACGGATATCGAGACAATGCCGAATGGCCGTCATCGTATTGTAGCCACAGAGCTGCCTTATATGGTCAACAAGGCAAAACTCATTGAAAAAATTGCCGAGCTGGTAAAAGATAAACGGATTGAAGGGATTTCTGATCTTCGAGATGAATCCAGCCGTGAAGGCCTTCGTGTCGTGATTGAACTGAAAAAGGATGCTAATCCGAATGTTGTACTGAACCAGCTGTATAAACATACCCAGCTGCAGGATACGTATGGTGTGATCATGTTGGCGCTTGTCAATAATCAGCCGATGATCCTGAATCTGAAACAGATGCTTGAACTGTATCTGAAGCATCAGGAAGAAGTTGTGACACGAAGAACGCGTTTTGAATTAAATAAAGCGGAAGAACGTGCACATATTTTACAGGGCTTATTAATTGCTCTTGACCATATTGATGAGGTTATCAGCATTATCCGTTCATCGAAAAATGTTGCAGAGGCCAA
This sequence comes from Pseudocoprococcus catus, assembly GCF_902381825.1. Lineage (GTDB taxonomy): Bacteria > Bacillota > Clostridia > Lachnospirales > Lachnospiraceae > Coprococcus_A > Coprococcus_A intestinihominis. Next base: position 513,781 of record NZ_LR698973.1, on the reverse strand, counting down.
AACACGGCTGATGGAAACATTTGGTCTGACTGAGGTTCAGGCTCAGGCCATCGTTGATATGCGTCTGAGAGCTTTGACAGGTCTGGAAAGAGAAAAGATTGAGAACGAATACAATGAACTGATGAAGCGAATCGGCGAATTAAAAGCAATCCTTGCGGATGAAAAACTGCTTCTCGGCGTGATCCGCGAAGAAATTAAGCTTATCCGTGATAAATATGGTGATGACAGAAAAACATCCCTGGGTGTGGATGATGACGAAATTACCGTTGAAGATCTGATCAAACGCGAAAATACAGTCATTGCCATGACTCAGCTGGGGTATATTAAACGTATGACCATGGATAACTTCAGAAGTCAGAACCGCGGTGGCCGAGGCATTAAAGGTATGACGAAGCTGGATGAAGACTGCATTACAGAGTTGATGATGGCAAACACCCATGATTATATTCTGTTCTTCACTAATAAAGGCCGTGTATTCAGACTGAAAGGCTATGAGATTCCGGAGGCATCCCGTATTGCCAGAGGTACAGCACTGATCAATCTGCTGCAGCTTGAGCCGGGTGAAAAGGTAACAGCAACCATTCCGCTTGAAAAATATGAGAATGACAAATATCTTTTCATGGCTACAAAGAACGGTATGGTCAAGAAGACGTCTATCATGGAATACATCAATGTCCGTAAGACAGGCCTTCTGGCTATCGGTCTGCGTGAAGATGATGAACTGATCGAAGTTAAGGTAACAGATGAGTCTGATTTGATTTATCTTGTTTCCCAGAAGGGTATGAGTATCTGCTTCAAGCAGGATAATGTTCGTGCAACAGGCCGTACTTCTATGGGCGTGATCGGCATGGATCTGGATGCGGATGATCTGATTGTCGGCATGCAGGTCAGCAGCCAGGGCGAAGCAGTGCTTATCGTATCCGAAAAAGGTCTCGGAAAGCGAACCATGCTGGAAGAATTTAATGTTCAGAATCGCGGCGGCAAGGGTCTTAAATGCTATAAGATCACAGATAAGACAGGTCTTGTTGTGGGCGTAAAATGTGTCAACGCAGAAGATGAGCTGATGATCATTACAACCGGCGGTATCATTATCCGTATGCCGGTAGAAGGCATTTCTATTTTGAAGCGTATCACTTCAGGGGTTAAACTGATCCAGCTGGATGAAGGCTCTGTAGTTGCAAGTATTGCAAAGATCCGTGAAGATATGAAAGACGATGAGGAGACTTCAGACGAACAGTCAGAAGAGGACGGGATGACAGAAGAAGTTTTAGAGAACGATTCAGTGGATAATTCTGAGGAAAATGAAATAGAATAGGTGGATGAATGGTTCTGATTGTGGATAAGTCCTCTGAAAAAAATCAGAAATGTGGAAAAAGGGCCGCAGCATCGTGAAAAAATGCTGCGGCCCTTTGTTTTTGGTATTAACAGTGAAAGAAAAGCATATGCTTCCTTTGGAGATAATGGCTGATCAATGCGTATGCGCATCGATATATTCAGTTCGCGTCTTTGAATAAATAATCTTTTGACTGCTGTAAAGACCATAGTATCCGGACAGCATATAACTGACAGCAATGGTAATCAGATAATAAGGCATCCCTTCAAAGCCAAACAGTTCGAAGGAAATCAGCAAGGAGGTAATCGGGCTGTTGGTCACACCGCAGAACACACCGACCATACCGCAGCCGGCGCAGAGAGCAGCAGGAAGACCGAGGATTGGACCGATTACACAGCCCAGAGTGGCACCGATAAAGAACGAAGGAACGATTTCACCGCCTTTAAATCCGGCACCCAGGGTAGCTGCTGTAAAAATAATCTTCATCATAAACGCCCATGGCGGAACAGAGCCTTCAAAGCAGCGAGCAATCATCGGCATGCCGGCACCATTGTAATCATTGGTATGTAAAAGCAGTGTCAGAAGAACAACAATTAAACCGCCGACAAAAACGCGAAGATACGGGTTGGCAATGTATTTCTTGTATGTATGCTCGGAAAGATGCAGGGCAATGCAGAAGACAACACTGATGGCGGCAAAAGCAGCTGCAGCAAGAATTGCCTGACCGACGGTAAGGGCTGTCAGAGCCGGGAGATCCGTAATCGGAAAAACTTCCGGCATAGCGCCAAAATGTCTGGCCAGCATGGAAGCTGTCAGAGATGAAATAACACATGGTACCAAGGCAGAATAATGCATAATGCCGACGCTGATGACTTCCATAGAAAATACTGCGGCAGCCATCGGGGTACCGAATACAGCTGAGAAGCAGGCACTCATGCCGCACATAATCATCAGTTTCTTATCTTTTTCATCAAAATGAAAGGTCTGAGCCAGAAAATCACCGAGACTTCCGCCAATCTGCAGGGCAGCACCTTCACGACCGGCCGAACCGCCGAACAGATGGGTGATCAGCGTTGATACTAAGATTAGAGGTGCTACTTTAACAGAAATATGGTTGTCCGACTGGATGGAGGACAGAACCAGATTGGTTCCGGTATTGTTGTACTGACCGCTTACCCTGTAGAGAAAAATAATCAGCAGACCGGCAAAGGGCAGCAGGTAAATGAGTATGGGGTGAGCGGTTCGGCAGCCGGTCACAAAACTCATGGCATAATAAAAAAGTGTTCCGACGGCTCCAACGAGAAGGCCTGTAAAGACGGCCGTAATCAGCCAGCGGATCAGTAAGATGACATTTTTTACAGATGGGGTAAAAAATGTTTTTAAATGTTCGATTTGGTCCTTAAAATTCATCGTTTTATCTCCTGTTAAAGATTTAGTAAAGATAAATTTATTATAGTGATTGTTGCACTGAAATGCAAGGGAATAAGGGGTTTTGAGCTTATTGACATCAAAAAAACGTCATTATATAATAAATTTATCTGCTTAAAAAGTTACGGAGGAAGCTATGAGAGAAATCAGTTGTAATGCGATTATCAGCAGTATCAAAGAAATGTGTATTCAGGCCACCCATTATTTGTCAGATGACATGAAGTCTGCACTTTACAAAGGTGTGGAGAAGGAAGAATCTCCGCTCGGACGTCAGATTCTGGAGCAGTTGTGCGAAAATTTGACGATTGCAGGGGAAGATATGATCCCAATTTGTCAGGATACGGGCATGGCTGTTGTTTTTGTTGAAATCGGGCAGGAAGTACATATTACGGATGGTGGTCTTGAGGATGCCATCAATGAGGGCGTCAGACAGGGATATGTTGAAGGCTATCTGAGAAAGTCTGTTGTCAGTGATCCGATTGAAAGAGTGAATACTCAGGATAACACACCGGCTATCATTCATTATTCTATTGTTCCGGGCGATAGATTCAGAATCACATTGGCACCGAAAGGATTCGGAAGCGAGAATATGAGCCGCGTTGTTATGCTGAAACCGGCAGATGGTATAGAAGGTGTAAAGAAAGTAATTTTAGAGACAGTTGATCTGGCAGGACCGAATGCCTGTCCGCCGATGGTGATCGGTGTTGGTGTCGGTGGTGATTTTGAAAAATGTGCCATCATGGCCAAGCATGCATTGACACGAGCAGCAGGTGAGCATTCCTCTGTACCTTATGTACGTGCATTGGAGGAAGAGATGTTGGATAAGGTGAACCGACTTGGAATCGGACCGGGTGGTTTAGGCGGAACAGTGACGGCATTTGCAGTGAATATCGAGACATATCCGACGCATATTGCAGGACTGCCGGTAGCAGTTAATATATGCTGTCATGTGAATCGACATGTGACAAAAGAATTATAGGAGGCGGTGATGATGGACAGACATATAAAGGCACCATTAAATGATGATGAAGTGAAGATGCTGAAAGCCGGAGATTATGTATATATATCAGGTACCATTTATACGGCCAGGGATGCAGCACATAAGAGAATGTATGAAGCCCTTCAGAATGGGCAGGAAGTACCGATGCCCCTGAAGAATAATATTGTTTATTACATGGGACCGTCACCGGCCAGAGAAGGACGTCCGATTGGTTCGGCCGGACCGACAACCAGCAGCAGAATGGATAAGTATGCACCACTTCTCATGGACCAGGGATTAAAGGGTATGATCGGAAAAGGAAAGCGTTCTGCAGAAGTTCGGGAAGCAATTGTGAGAAATGGCGCTGTTTATTTTGCAGCAGTCGGAGGGGCAGGCGCACTTTTATCTAAAGCAGTTAAAAAGGCAGAAGTGATTGCTTATGATGACCTAGGAACAGAGGCAATCAGGAAACTGGAAGTGGAGAATCTTCCTGCAATCGTGGTCATTGACAGCGAAGGCAGTTACTTATATGAAGACGTAGCAAAAAAATATCGAAAAATTTAAAAAAGTTGTTGACAAAAGGTTACAGTACCTGTATAATAACAAATGCTCACTGCAATGACGGTGAGGACTGGAGAAATACTCAAGAGGCCGAAGAGGCGCCCCTGCTAAGGGTGTAGGTCGGGCAACCGGCGCGAGGGTTCAAATCCCTCTTTCTCCGTTGGAACATTTCCAGAAAACTTTGAAAAAACTTTTTAAAAATAAATTAAAAAAGTGCTTGACAAAGTTTGAAAGAAATGATATCCTATAACGGTCGGTGCAAAACACTGACTAAGAGAAAAGAACATTGATAACTAAATAAT
>NZ_LR698973.1:504816-506438 GCF_902381825.1 Pseudocoprococcus catus | reverse complement strand
TACCTTGAAAACTGCATATCAGAAACACATCAAGCCGTAAATCATCGAAAAGAAAAGATTTACAGATTTCAAAAGAAATCGAAGAAATAGAACCGACCGCATCATGACGCTACATGATGTGGAACGAAAGGTCAAGCAAGATAGGGCACAGGGCGGATGCCTTGGCACTGAGAGCCGACGAAAGACGTGATAAGCTGCGAAAAGCCGCGGGGAGGAGCAAATATCCATTGAGCCGCGGATGTCTGAATGGGGGAACCCGGCAGGAAGAACTCCTGTCATCATGCACTGAATCCATAGGTGTATGAAGGGAACCCGGGGAACTGAAACATCTAAGTACCCGGAGGAAGAGAAAGAAACATCGATTTCCTGAGTAGCGGCGAGCGAAAGGGAAAGAGCCCAAACCGGTGTGCGTGCACACCGGGGTTACGGACTGTCGAAAGTGAGCTGGAAGTTAGCCGAACGGTTTTGGGAAAGCCGGCCAGAGAGGGTGAAAGCCCCTTAGGCGAAAACGGAAGGCAGCGGACAGGATCCAGAGTACCACGAGACACGAGAAACCTTGTGGGAAGTCGGAGGGACCACCCTCCAAGGCTAAATACTACTCAGTGACCGATAGCGCATAGTACTGTGAAGGAAAGGTGAAAAGGACCCCGGGAGGGGAGTGAAAGAGCACCTGAAACCCTGTGTCTGCAAGCTGTGGGAGGACGTTAAGGTCCGACCGCGTACTTTTTGTAGAACGGTCCGGCGAGCTGCCACATCCGGCGAGGTTAAGCACTTAAGGTGCGGAGCCGGAGGGAAACCGAGTCTTAACAGGGCGTTAAGTCGGATGGGGCAGGCCCGAAACCGGGTGATCTATCCATGTCCAGGATGAAGCTGTCGTAAAAGACAATGGAGGTCCGAACACACATCCGTTGAAAAGGGTGGTGATGAGGTGTGGATAGGGGAGAAATTCCAATCGAACCCGGAGATAGCTGGTTCTCCTCGAAATAGCTTTAGGGCTAGCCTCTTAAAAGAGTAACGGAGGTAGAGCACTGAATAGCCTAGGGGGCGTCAAAGCCTACCGAAGCTTATCAAACTCCGAATGCCGTATACTTGATTTAAGGGAGTCAGACTGCACGAGATAAGTTGGGCAGTCAAAAGGGAAAGAGCCCAGACCGCCAGCTAAGGCCCCAAAATGCATGTTAAGTGGAAAAGGATGTGGGATCTCTAAGACAACTAGGATGTTGGCTCAGAAGCAGCCATCATTCAAAGAGTGCGTAATAGCTCACTAGTCGAGAGGTCCTGCGCCGAAAATGTCCGGGGCTGAAACATGCTGCCGAAGCTGCGGAACCGCAAGGTTGGTAGAGGAGCATTGAATGCGGGAAGAAGCTGTACCGTAAGGAGCAGTGGACTGCATTGAAGAGAGAATGCCGGAATGAGTAGCGAGAAATAGGTGAGAATCCTATTGGCCGAATATCCAAGGATTCCAGGGTAAAGCTGATCTGCCCTGGGTAAGTCGGGGCCTAAGGCGAGGTCGGAAGACGTAGCCGATGGACAACAGGTGGAGATTCCTGTACTGCATATGGTCAGAACTGTGGGGACACGGGGTGTTAACGGAAGCCGGGAAAGGAAAGACCGGTCCAAGC
>NZ_LR698973.1:501114-504078 GCF_902381825.1 Pseudocoprococcus catus | reverse complement strand
GCCATATGTACCCGTACCGTAAACCGACACAGGTGGATGAGGAGAGAATCCTAAGGCCGGCGGGAGAAGTGTTGTTAAGGAACTCGGCAAAATGGCCCCGTAACTTCGGGAGAAGGGGCGCCCAGAAATGGGCCGCAGAGAAAAGGCTCAAGCAACTGTTTAGCAAAAACACAGGTCTATGCGAAACCGAAAGGTGAGGTATATGGGCTGACGCCTGCCCGGTGCTGGAAGGTTAAGGGGAGAGGTTAGCCGCAAGGCGAAGCTTTGAACTTAAGCCCCAGTAAACGGCGGCCGTAACTATAACGGTCCTAAGGTAGCGAAATTCCTTGTCGGGTAAGTTCCGACCCGCACGAAAGGCGTAATGATTTGAGCACTGTCTCGACAACACACCCGGTGAAATTGAAATACCAGTGAAGATGCTGGTTACCTGCGCCAGGACGGAAAGACCCCATGGAGCTTTACTCTAGTTTGATACTGGGACCCGGTATGACATGTACAGGATAGGTGGGAGGCTGAGAATTAATGACGCCAGTCATTAAGGAGCCGCTGTTGGGATACCACCCTTGTGATGCCAGGTTTCTAACGAGCTGCCGTGAACCGGCAGGCGGACAATGTCAGGCGGGGAGTTTGACTGGGGCGGTCGCCTCCGAAAGGGTATCGGAGGCGCTCAAAGGTTCCCTCAGAATGGTTGGAAACCATTCGGAGAGTGCAAAGGCAGAAGGGAGCCTGACTGCGACACCGACGGGTGGAGCAGGTACGAAAGTAGGACTTAGTGATCCGGTGGTATAAAGTGGGATTGCCATCGCTCAACGGATAAAAGCTACCCTGGGGATAACAGGCTTATCACTCCCAAGAGTTCACATCGACGGAGTGGTTTGGCACCTCGATGTCGGCTCATCGCATCCTGGGGCTGGAGTAGGTCCCAAGGGTTGGGCTGTTCGCCCATTAAAGCGGTACGCGAGCTGGGTTCAGAACGTCGTGAGACAGTTCGGTCCCTATCCGGCGCGGGCGTAAGAGATTTGAGAGGAGCTGTCCTTAGTACGAGAGGACCGGGATGGACGGACCACTGGTGTATCTGTTGCACCACCAGGTGCACGGCAGAGTAGCCAAGTCCGGACGGGATAAACGCTGAAGGCATCTAAGCGTGAAGCCCCCCTCAAGATGAGATCTCTCATTCGAAAGAAGTAAGACCCCTTGAAGACGACGAGGTAGATAGGGCAGGGGTGGAAGGGCAGTAATGTCCGGAGCTGACTGTTACTAATCGGTCGAGGGCTTGACCATGCTCTATGACTATCTTGTGAAGGGCCATGGAGATTTGGGATATATTAAAGGCTATTTGGCGTATATACAAGAGGTAAGCAGGCAGCAGTATGACCAGTTGGCCGAAATTTATAAAAGATATGATATAGAGAATGTTTTATTTCATAATGCAAATGGCAGATAAATAAACGAAGGAGATCGAGAGATGAAATATGATTATTTAGTAGTAGGTTCCGGTTTGTATGGTGCGATTTTTGCCCATGAGGCCAAGGTTCATGGCAAGACCGTTTTAGTTGTCGATAAACGTCCGAATATTGCGGGTAATATTTATACAGAGAATATAGAAGGCATTAATGTACATAAGTACGGTGCACATATTTTCCATACCAATGATAAGAAGGTCTGGAAGTATATTACACAGTTTGCAGAGTTTAACCGTTTTACCAACAGCCCGGTAGCTAATTATAAAGGAGAGTTGTATTCGCTGCCGTTTAATATGTACACATTTAATAAAATGTGGGGCGTTGTAACTCCTGAGGAAGCAGTAGCCAAGATTGAGGAACAGCGAAGCGAGATTACAGGGGAACCGAAGAATCTTGAGGAGCAGGCAATTTCACTGGTCGGACGTGATATCTATGAAAAACTGATTAAAGGGTATACGGAGAAGCAGTGGGGGCGTGACTGCAAAGAGCTCCCTGCATTTATTATCAAACGTTTGCCGGTGCGTCTGACATTTGACAATAACTACTTTAATGCACTTTATCAGGGAATCCCGGTAGGCGGCTACACAAAGATGGTAGAACGTCTGCTGGAGGATATTGAAGTGCGTTTGGACACAGATTATCTTGAACAGAAGGCGGAGTTGGATGCGTTGGCAGATAAAGTTGTCTATACCGGTCCGATTGATGCTTACTTTGATTATAAGCTGGGTACACTTGAGTATCGCTCTGTCCGCTTTGAAAATGAACTGCTTGACAAGCCGAATTTTCAGGGCAATGCAGCAGTGAACTACACAGATCGAGAGACACCTTGGACGCGTATCATTGAGCATAAATGGTTCGAATTCGGCAAGGATGAGAATGGCAATGATCTGCCGAAAACGATAATTAGCCGTGAATACAGCAGTGAGTGGAAACCGGGCGACGAGCCATATTACCCGGTGAATGATGAGAAAAATGGTGCACTTTATGCAGCGTATAGGAAGTTGGCAGATGCGGAAGAAAAAGTAATTTTCGGCGGACGTCTGGGTGAATACAAGTACTACGATATGGATCAGGTTATTGCGGCGGTACTTGAGAAGTGTGAGAATGTTTTTGGTTTATAGATTAAACAATACCATGGATTCGATGTTCGAAAGTAATACCTATGTATTTCGCGACTTGAAAAAGAGCCTGAGAGAGATTATTGCTGAAGAAAAAGGTATGGTAACATTGAACAGTCAATTCAAATCAATCGATATCAGAGATATTTCCGACAACTATCGGTTCATAGGCGGCAAAGAGCAATGTGCTGAGTTCATCAAAAAGTCATTGGCATCTATGCCGCAGGAACGCTGTGTCAATAAAACGATACAAAGAACATACAGAAGGGAAGATATCCCGGATGCTGTGTTTACAAAGTCCCATCGGGATGTGGAATATTAGACAGTAGTTTAACGGACTAAGATGACAAAGCAGATTGCTGAGTTTAAAGCGTCACTGAATG
>NZ_LR698973.1:486007-500511 GCF_902381825.1 Pseudocoprococcus catus | reverse complement strand
TTAGTTTTATCCAGATAACAGCATTTTTATGGATTTTATCTGGGTGTTATCAGCATTTAATCTCTGACTTTTTTGGGGGTATCCAACGTCATTTTGACAGTATGCCAAAATGACGTTGGATACCCCATTTTCCGTTAAATAGAAGGAGTGGCAGTTATGTGCAAAGTAATGGAAGATATGAGAAATGAAGCGGCAAAAGAAGCAGCAAGAAAGAATTAGATTGAGACAGCAAAGAGCTTGCTTTTGCTTGGAAAATTGACGTATGCTGAAATAGCACAAGCTACGAAACTTACGGTTGATGAGGTTGAGGAATTGGATAAGAAAAAGAGTGCATAATTGATTCTGAACCCGCTGACGTACTGTGTAAATTCTACAGGGTGCGCTGGCGGGCTTTTTTATTATATGTTCAACGGGTTATGACGATAAGATGACAAAGAAGATTGCTGAGTTTAAAGGTAAAGTGTTACTGACCTCATGAGCTGTCACTGTATTGCTCTCATGAATAGTCGCTACATTGCTTAACTTTTTGTCATCAGCTCATCCAGGGCTGCCGCCTGTTTTCAGGCGGCAATAAGCATTTACGTTGTTATGGTTCCAAGCATTTCATAGGAATATAAGAATACACAAAGAATGAATGATATTTTAAATGACAATCCTGCGGCTCTATTTAAATCGAGTAACAGCATCTTTTGTTGTATTCCGTTTTATGCTAGAATAGAATTGAGTTATGTTAATTATTGGAATAATTAGCGAAATATGAAGAGCAAGAAGGTGAACAACATTGGCACGAAAGAATTTTTTTGAATTGCTGGAACGAGAAATTGATTTTCAAAAGGAATATGAGAAAATCGAAGATAAGATTATCAATGATGAATTGATGCTGAGCCTGGAAGCTGTGATAGAAAAAGATTTCAGTGACTGGCCGTTCCGTGGAAATTTTATTTCTTTCTGGGAATTAAGATGTCATTTGGGTTTTACATATACGGAATCAGATGTTTATGGGGAAGATTATGAACCGGATAGAAAGCATATCAAGATGGACGATTTTTTGCTCTATTCAGAGATGATGTTGAATATGATGCAGTTATTGGAAACAAAGCATGCACTGACATATGCGTCCAAGATCCGGTTGGTGAAAGACACGATTTTGTATGATCTGGAAAAAATCAATCACGAAATGGTGAAGCAAAAGGATGGTCGGCTGATTATTGTTCAGAAAGATGCAGCAGTTTCAGCGGTGGTAGATTTGGTAGAACCTGATCTGGCTCAGATTATTCTTGAGTATCATCACTACCTTTTAAAAGGAGATTTGGGAGCGAAGAAGGACATATTGCGAAAATTGGCAGATGCTTTAGAGCCAAAACGAAAGGAACTTGATAATCTGAATAAAACTTTATGTTCTGATTTCTTTTTCCTTGTCAATAAAATGAATATCAGACATAATAATTGCGATCCGTCAGATAAGTCAAAGTATGTTGAAAAGTTTGATAAGATGACAAAGCAGCAAAAAGAAGCGTGGTATGATGGTATCTTTCAACAGGGGCTGATGCTGTTCCTCACAATCGAGCAGGCAAAGCGGACAAAGGAGATTGCTGGGTTTAAAGCGTCACTGAATGAGAAATAATGGCAGTGAATAAAAAGAACATAATTGAAGGGAAGATTTTGTATGCTGACGCTGAAACTTTTTGTATTTCTTATTACCGATCGTTAATGCATTGCGATTATTATCCAGAACAATCCCTGTCACCTGGCGTTTACCATTCTTCCCCATATAATAAGTCTTTTCATGATTCATTTTGAAACCATACTTGATCATTAACTGTTCTGTCTGCTTCAAAACCTGTTCATCTATGAAAGACATCGATGAAATAACAATATCATCTGCATATCGGGTGTAGCGAAAACTGCCAAAGTCATCCAGCATTTGCTTCAATTCCAGATCAAATGCATACATCAGCATATTGGCAATCTGCGGAGATGCCACACTGCCAACAACCAGATTCTCACCTCTATATAAGCAAATATCCAGAATCAACTCAATATCCTCATCTGCCATCCCAAGCTTTCTCGTCAAACTCTCATTGGATTGAAAATACTGCTTCAACATTGTTCGGGAAATAGTTGGAAAAAAGTTAGTAATATCCGTATGCAGCAAATATCTTCCTTCTTTATGTACCGCTGCATTCTTTCTGACAGAATTCCCTTTACTATATGCGGAACTATATTCAGATACGGGAAAATAAGCAAAAATATTTCTGAGAAGCCAGCGCTGCAGAACCTTTAATTCCTTAGAAGGCTGCAGGATCAGACGATAGCGTCCATTTTTCTTCGGAATATAATATTTTGCGTATAAATTATTGCGGGATGCAATAATAGTGACATAAGATTCGTCAATACCAATTCCCTTCGCAATCCTCTCACTCAATCTCATAATACATCCACCCTGCTCTTCTGACACTTATTCAGGCGATTAAGATACATAATCCTGAAATCATTAAATTCTTTCCTTGAAATTCGAAACATCACATTGTAACAGGAAATGTTCTTATTTAAAATATAATAACCATCCTGTCGAAGCAGCATATCCATCTTCTCCATCAATGATAATACCTGCCGGATACTTCTGATCTTGTGATCCGCTGTATTCTTAATCGTATACCCTTCAAAATCCTTTAAACGCTTATATAATGTCTCAATTTCAAAATACTCAACAGGCTGAAATAATTCAACGATATTGGCCAATTCATAGATCAGGCTTTTTAATTCAACAGAACCCGCATTATCATTAATAGCAATCGTCAACGGTGCCTTGGCTATCTCCTGAACTTTGAAATTATACTCATGGCTGTTCTTGATCCGTTCCAGGCCATTGTGCCTGATAATACTGCTTTCATTCAATGATTCCAGTTTCTTGATTGGTCCTTTTGTAATGAATGAATTCTCATAATCTGCATTGTCCTCATTGATCACCATGGTCTTTCTTCTGCAGTCTTCATCCATTACAAAAGCACCCAATTCACAAAATGTTCCCGGGCTTTCTGCCACAATGATAATACGATCACTGATTTCTGCCAACATCTTCTCAAAAGAAAAAATGTCCTCCGACAGATCCTGCACATACAATTTCTCTGCAATAATACACAGAACAGCTTCATTCTGTGTACCATAGTGATTCGCTATTCTACATTTTCTCAAAGTTCTGATTGTATAATTACGAATTGTCTCCTCACTGTCAACCCACTCCTTGCCGCATACAAATATCAGCCTTGGTGCCGATAAAAAAGGCTGTTCCCGGCTCGAAATCGTCTTCTTTCTCAGCCTGACTTTCAGGCTTTGAATCAGTTGACATATTACCTTATCTCCCAGTATATCCATCTTCTCTTACCAACTATAAAAATAAAAAGAGACTCTACATTAAACCGGAAGCGAGTTAAAGGACTCGAACCAATGCTGGCATCGGTTCGAGTCCTTTAACTCGCCACGAATGTCAGCAATCTTTCATTCTCTGAACTCAACTCAGAGAACCAAAGGCCATAGGCCTTTAGATTAATACTAGAATCTCTTAGCTTTATTTTATCATATGTATTCTTATTTGGCTACTTATTCCAGGCTTAAATTATGCTGGATATGGTAAAAATCAATATCTTTCACATCTGACCGATAAATAACGATATTAACCTTCCCATCCGAATATGTATTGTGGAAACCACTGATTTTCAGCGTCCATAGCATAACTTCCAATAATTCCTGCTTTGATGGCTTTCCATCTCGAAAGCGCGTAATTCCTGCCCCCATTAAAGGAATATTTAATGTCCGTCCCGCATAAATCTCATCAATATTTTTCCAGAACTGCATCCAGAATCCCACATACTCCTCTGCGGATAAATAAGCTTTATTATCCTCATCAAACTTTGTAAAAGCAGTCAGTACATAATTCTCAAATTCTACGACACTGCCCAGAGGATATCTGACTTTTCTTCCTGCTTGTCTGCCTGGTACACATTGACAATGCTCCGGTTTATTTAATAAAACGTCCTGCTCTATCGTGCTCTCCAACTGTTTCAGTTTTCCTGCTTTCCTGATTTGCTCAATATACTGCCCATGCAGCGTTTTTCTGGCCACAATTCGATCATCCACCAGCGTATCATAAAAATCATTGGCCCCAATGACCGACAACTCGTCGATGCGTTTATCCGGATCCCGTTCCATCAGCTCAAAAATATCGCCCTCTGCAATTCTTACAATCGTATTGTTAATCATCTTCACCGCATGCTTTCTGTGATTGGCACTATACCACATCACAGAAAATATCAACACCAGTCCAGCAACCAAAAAAGCAGCCAGCTGTTTTGCAGAAAACCTGTCAATATCTTCGGCCGTTACAAAAAATGAAATCAATGTCACAATCGTACCGACAACACCGATAACCGCCAGATAATTCTTCCATAAAACGCGATCGTAAAATTCAACTTTAGAAAAAGCCTTCAAATTATTTATCCTCTAAATCACCAAACAGTTCTTCAGTATATACGCCTTCAGCAAGCATTTTGCGGAAACTCTCTCTGACAGCTTCTACATCTTCTCGATAAGTCATACCGTACCAGGTATCATTGGTCTTTAACACCTTTACTGCCACCTGTCCTTTTTCAAGCAGCTGACCAATAAAAATCGGAATTAAATATTCTGCTTTTAAAGGATTCGCCGGCACTTCTTTCTCGAAAAACGCTGCAAATCCTTTCTCAAGAACATTCAGAAATTCCGGTGTCAGTCCCCACATATTCATAGATACCAATGAATCGATATCCAGCTTGACACCATCTGCTTCTGCGCCATCGGCAGTTTTGACAATATTCTTCGTCTCAACAACCTCTGTCAGATTGTTGTCTGCATCCATCTTGCATATACCTCGGGTAACACCGCCATTGTCTGACAATGTATTCTTCAGAACAAAACCGGCCATACAGGACTTACCGCCTTTTACAAGGTAATCATGCACGGCCTGGAATCCCTCTTTGCCATAATAATCATCTGCGTTGATAACGATAAATGGCGTTGTGATCAAATCCTTCGCTGCCAGAACAGCCTGTCCGGTTCCCCATGGCTTCGTACGATCCTTCGGCAGCTCACCCGGAATATCCCTGATATCCTGGAAGGCATAATCCACGGTCACACCATTGTCTGCACAGACAGCGGCAATCCTGTCACCGATGACTTCCTTAAACTCTTCCTCAATATCTCTGCGAATAATAAAGATAACTTTATTAAATCCGGCCTCAATGGCATCATGAACTGAATAATCCATGATAATATGTCCTTTATCATCTACAGGCTCCAGCTGTTTAATACCGCCGCCAAAACGTGAACCAATGCCTGCTGCCATAATCAGTAATGTTGTTTCCAAAACTTTCTACCTCCCATGTATATTTCATCAATACAATTTATCTTAATGACTGTCCTTATTTTTAATGACTTTCACTCTAAATATTTTAACCAACTTATTCCTTTATTGCAAGTCATTTCTGTAAATGTTATCTGATCATGCTGCTTTTTTCCCTACGATTCATTCAAAATTATACACAGTGTATAGGTCAATCAATAGGTTTTTCTTATTTTTATTCAAACAGTTTTTCATCTGTGATTTTCAAAATTTCATCTGGAAGTTCCTTCAAACTTGACGATGCATCCACAGATTCCTCATCCCAATAGCCAATCGATGACATTCACAACTTTTATGCCATCGTAATTTCCGAGTGAAAATCGATCCAGTGTCAGGACAATCTTTTCATAATTATCCTGAATGCTACGCAGCGGTCTCATCTCTCTCTCAAAGGTTTCTTCCGCCGTCATATCAGCAGTCACCTGATAATAGGTAAGCACCCCTTCCTTCTGTGTCACAAAGTTAACCTCAGTAGAACCGCATTTTCCAATATTGACTTTGCCGCCCCTTCGTGAAAGTTCAAGATACACAATGTTCTCAATGGTAAATCCAAGATCATACCGCTTTCTTGGAAGAATGTGGTTTCTGATTCCCATATCTACCATATAAAACTTATTATTGACCTTTAAGAGCTGCTTTCCCACAATGTCAAGCCTCTCCACGGGATAAAAAATGAAGGACTCTGTCAGAGCTTCAACATAATTACTGACTGTGTTTTGGGATACTTTCCTTCCCGCTGAGGTCAGGTAGTCTGTTATACTTTTCATAGACACCGGACTGCCGATAACGCTTGCCAGATATCTGGCAATTGTCTTTAGCAGCGCAATGTCTGTGATTTTTCGTTTTCCACCCTCTTTTTCTCTTCTTGCCTGCCGCTGCTCAATCTCTTTTACAATGACGGTGTTATAGATTCCTTCCAAATACTGATCTATTTTTTCATCCGTGCGGTTCATTACTGCCACATACGGAATTCCGCCAGTTTTCATAAACTCTGCAAAAGCTTCCTCTTTTGCCATACCTGTCACCACCATATACTCGCGGAAGGAAAGCGGCAGCATCTTGATCTCTGTGTATCTTCCTGACAAAAGTGTTGCAAGCTCACTTGACAGCATATATGCATTGGAACCTGTGATATAAACATCCACATGGTCTCTAATATAAAGGCTGTCAACCACTTTCTCGAATGATGGAACTTCCTGAACCTCATCCAAAAAGATATATGTCATCTTATCTGCACACAAACGTTCTTTGAGGTAATTGTACAGCTTCATATAATCTTTTAAAGGTTCGTAATCCAGATTTTCAAAATTGATAGAAATAATCTGTTCTGGCGTGACTCCATTCGCTAAGAGTCTCTGCTGATACTGTTCCAGAAGTACAGATTTTCCACAGCGACGGATTCCGGTCACGACTTTGATCTGCTGCTCGTCTTTCCATGCCCAAAGCTGGTCAAGATATTCTTTTCGTTCAACCATATCTGCATTCCTCCTTTTTTCTCAATATAGCATATTATACGCAGAATATCAAATTATTTTCTCATTTCGGAAACTTTTATTTTATTTAGCTTAATATTTTCCATTTTCAGAAACGCATTGAATTTGAAGCACACATCTCCGACATCGCAATAGGAGTCGGAAATAAGAGAAAAAAGAAGCCCACCTACGAACCATGGAACATTTGCACAGTTCGCAAGTGGGTGTAAAGGTCAGTCCTTCTCCACATAGATTCTGGAATTAAGAGCAACCTGAAACACACTGCTGTCTGGGTTCATAAATCTTCCCATGCTTTTCAGACTCCTTTCTTGGACGGCATGATAAACCACACCTATTGTACTTTGATTTTACCATCTGGCATAAACTTCCAACTGATCCATCAATTGCTGCACACCTGACAAATACCACGACTCATTTGACTCATCCGGATCTCACAATGCTGTCTCAAGAATATGTAAGCGATACATGATATAATCCTCATTCAAATCCATTGGTACATATATACGAACATTATCCTCTGGCAGGATTCCTCCTTCGAATTGCTTCTTTCCCGTCAACGCCCTTTTGTACGCATCATCTGTTCCCTATAAATCTGGAGACAAAAAATTCAATTCATTGATATAAATAACTTTTTCTGGTACTGGTTGAATATCTAATCGATGATGCAAATCGTACTCCTCCTCTCGTCATTCAAAAAATGTTATTCATCCTACCAGTCTTCTTCATCCCAATCTTCCTCATATCTGCCATTCTATCATAGACAATATCATGCTCACTATAGTAATTCTCTATAATGGTATCGTGTTTGCGTTCGCCGGCCGCATAGGCTTCTGAATGGATATAGCTGATTTCTTTCATTTCCAAGCTGCCTTCCATACAGATGGCGTAATCGATGCCTCGGCCGATGAAAAAGACGTCTTTGGCGTTAATCTTCTTGGAGTAAAACCACTGAAGACGTTCTTTGTCCTCGATGATTTTAGCGATTTTTTCAGGAATGGTCTACAGTTCTTTGATATAATCGCTGTACTGTTCTTCACTGATGTTGCCGCGAACCTTGGCAAACTGTACGGCCAGTACATAGGATGCCGCCAGCTGGCAGCTGTAGGCTTTTGTTGTGGCCACGGAAATCTCAGGGGCTGCCAGTGTATCTGCTGTCTCACCGGACTGGCTGATGACAATGACCAGGCTGTTCGATTCCAGAATCGGATTGCGGTAACGGAATTCGGATGCCACTTCCACACGAACCGGAATACGGACTAAATCTTCCAGCACATACTGTGCTGTCACGCCCACATGATAAGCGGAGCCGCAGGCCACAATATGAATCCTACTGATTTTCTGAATGTCCTCATCTGTCAAGCCAACTGTTGAAAGGTCAATCTGACCATCTGACAGAACAGAGTTTAATGTATCTACAACAGCCTTTGGCTGTTCATGGATTTCCTTCATCATAAAATGCTCAAAACCGGCTTTTTCTGCGGATTCTGCATCCCACTCAATGGTCTTTAAGCCTTTTTCGATTTCTTCGCCGTCAAGATTATAAAATGTAATCTCTCCGCCGCGGACACGGACCAGTTCCATGTTGCCGATATAATACACGTTACGTGTGTATTTTAAAATTGCCGGCACATCGGAAGCGATATAAGACTCGCCGCCTGAACACCAAGAATCATCGGGCTGTCTTTGCGGGCCACATAAATTTCTCCCAGATACTCTTTAAACATCACTGCCAAAGCATAAGAACCTCTGATGCGCACCATGGAATGGGCAATGGCATCCACCGGTGTGTCCTCATATTTCTTATAATAATCTATGAGCTTGACTGCCACTTCTGTATCTGCGTCAGAATAAAAATCATAACCCTTTCGGATGAGTTTTTCCTTTAATTCCTGATAATTTTCGATAATACCGTTGTGCACAGCCGTCACATTGCCATCACCGCTGACATGAGGATGAGCATTATTCTCAGATGGCTCGCCGTGGGTGGCCCATCACTTAAAATGTTTACACAAACTCTATCGCTTCCATATTTCTAATGCATATTTAGATTCTTCTGATAATTCCAAAGAAATTTCTTCTATAAATCTCTTTTTTTCATCGGGGATATAACAATCCTAATTTTGAAATAATATGTATTAATCATATACTCCAATTTTATGAATCATACAATCCAGCTTTCTTTAAATCCGTTGTAGCATCCAGCATTACTTCCGTTGCCTTCCTTTCAATAAGATCTAGCAAATTTCCTTTATTGTCAAACATTTCTTTTAATTCTTTACCACATATAGAAATTATCACTATTCCACTGGATAAATAATACTTAACAGCTAATTCTTTGAAAGTAGACGGTCCTTCTTCTTTTGAAATTATTATACCAAATTTAATACAGACTGCCTTTCCACCCGCATTTATAGTGGAAATAATACTCTCCAATTTTGACATATAACTCCCACTCGGTGTATGCTTTTCATTCTTACATTCAATAAAAAATCTTGCTCCTAATGTACCGAATATACCATAGTCTAAATACTTTTTATTAATTACACAGCAATCAATCTGATTTGTTGATGTCTTAATTCCTGCCGTCCTAAAAATTGAACATAATCCGAAAAGGTATTTTGTTAAATCTTCCAAAGTATCACCTTTTTCTTTTTTTGTCCCTTTTTCTTCCTTAATTGCAACATACATACGGTTCAATTCACAATATTCTTCTTCAGTAGGATGAAAAAAATATTCATTAATACTATCAGCCCTAAAAATACTTTCCAATGAATTTTCAGGGACAACAGCCTTGGCCAATAAATCAATTTCTTCCTGCTGTCCCTCTATAAAAACACAATCACCACTTAATGAATATATCACCTCAACGTCACTCGGTCCGATTTCTATCTCCGCATTACATCCATAACACTCAAATGATTCTAATGGAATATCTGAAATAGAATTTACCTTTTTTATGAACATACCACACTCCGGGCATCTAATTACAAAAACAGCATTTACTATTCCTACCGCTTTACATTTAGTTAATACTTTGCTTGCTACTTGTGGAGAAATGTTTATCGCCTTAGATAATTTAGCCACCGTTATATTGTGCGTCGCACCACCAATCAAACCACTAAAATAATTTTCTAGCTCATGGATTTTTTCATCATTCAACAATTCCTTCAGAGCTAATAAGTGAGAACAATACATGAATTATATCCTCCTCCATGGTATACTCCGTAAATTTGAGCATACAATACTCCCTATTCACTATAATCTTTACTTTAAATTGCCTATCGCAATATTTGGGATTCAATCTGTCAAACATAAATGTAACACCATCACATGTCTTACTCTTCTGTAACATCTTCTTATTATCAAAAAAGATGGCTTTTGATTGCAATGGATCTTCATATGCCGCCGTCTGTTCTACTTTTGAATCTTCTTCATCTGTTGCATTCAATTTCAAAGGATATGCTTCCCTATCTTTAGTAAAGATTTGTTTATCCGGATAATTAATAGAAAAATACTTTTCAACCATATTTAAAACATTTGATTCTACATCATTCCTGTAACCCGGTTTCAAAATGCATATCCGATTCATTATGTTTTCCACTATATTATTTATTTCTGCTTCCTTCTGAGCAATTAGCTCCACTATTTCTTTAGGCGTTTGTGTATATTTCTCTAACATATTGTAAAGATACGTTTTAAATATACCTTCTGCTTGAAATCCTTTTCTTATACTCACTACCAACTTTTCAGCTACCCACTTAATAGCTAGCGCTGCTTCTTTATCAGATTTCGTCGTTTTGGCATGCTCTAAATCAAATTGATCTGTATATTTATATAAATTTGCCTTTGACTTTGTACGAGCTACAATTATCCCCCTATCGCAATATAAATCGACAATAATTGGATATGGTATCTTCTCTGCCTCACCACTTTTTCTTCTATCAAATGTACATAATAATCTTCCCATATATAATCTAATTTTTCTGCCCGTATCATTTTCATTTATAATTTCATACCGAAACAATTGTAAATCTTCTGAATATCCTTTATTCAAATGTCTATTAGTTGTATCCGCAATCAAAGGCTCCAAAATATTTTTTACATAATCGTTATCAAATAACAAAGGTAATGTAACCACCACATCATCTATAAGTTTTATTTGGACATCTTTGATTCCTTCAGCAAGAGTATGATCTAACCAGTTCAATATTTCTTCTTCTTTTTCAGGCGATTGGTTTGCATAATTTTGAATATCCTGTAATAACTGCGGACGATCTACAGTTGTTTTCAACTCTTTATTATTTTTTTCTTTTGCGAATCTCCTCAGAGCCGGAATCGTAATATAGCTCTCATCTTCTTTTATAAACGTATGTGGAATAGAAATCACATTCCTGCCTCCTTCAACTTTTTCTTCATTATATCACACTTTCTTCCCCATAGATATTCCATTCCGTAAAATATTAATCTCACTCTTCCTTATTTTATGACCATCTTCTTAAATGGTCATATTGTTTTCTAAATAAACTTATTCATTGACTTTGTTTACATCTTTTTATACAATAAGTTCACAGAATGAACTTATGACCATTTAATGACCACTAATAATTTTAAGAGTATGAGGTGATTTTATTGAGGACAGGTGATAATATCCGCTTACGTTCCGACGGCAGATATGAAGCCAGATATATTAAAGGTCGTGCGGCATCCGGAAAGATTAATTATGGATACTGCTACGGGAAGACTTATGAAGAAGCACAGGAGAAGAGAGAGTACCAGCTCCAACGAATGTCTAAACCGAAAGAGTTGAATTTGCTTATTCTTGGTGCAGGAAGCCATGGGCTGGATGTGCTTGGGATTGCCAAAAGTCTGCGTGTTTTTTCTAAAATTAATTTCCTTGATGATGATCCTGCAAAGGATAATGTCATTGGTAAATGGGATGATGCAAAAAATCTTTTAAATGAGTATCCTGTCGCTATTGTTGCTGTCGGTGATGAAGATACGAGAAAAAACTGGACTCACAAATTAAGCCTTTTAGGATTTGTTACGCCTACTTTAATTCATCCTTCGGCATTTATATCTGAAGGTGTTTCTATTGGTGTTGGAACGGTTATATGCGCCCATGCAACTATTGGCTCCAGAGTAAAAATCGGCAATGGTTGTATTATTACCAGTGGTTCAACTGTTCCCAGAAAAACGATTATTCCAAATTGGGGATATTTTGATTTTGACAAAACAATTCATTATAAAGAGGAATATGCTATTAATCAACAACATCATACAATTCAAGGAGACCCACAATAATGAATTCTAAATCTAATTTACTATCCATTTTAACCCTTTGCGGTGCCTGCATTTCATTTTATATTGGCGCCGGATTTGCTACTATGCAGGAAGTTGTTCAATATGAAGCCTCTTACGGTTCACTATTTCCAATTGTTATTTTTGTCGTTGCTGTTATTTATGTTTATACTAATCTTTCTTTTGCAACCAATGGAAACCGTTTAAATTTATCCCGCGGCGGTGATATTTTTGGCACTTACTGTGGTGTATTTGGCAAAAAATTTGGCAAGATTGCCTCTGTATTTTTTGATTATTTTTCTGCCATTTTCTGTTATATGAGTTTTGTTGTTATGTGCGGTGGTGCCAGCTCAACGATGACTCAACAGTGGGGACTTCCCGTCGGAATCGGTGCCGTCATCTTAACTATCGCCGTTATCTGTACAGTTGTATTTGGCCTGGATGGCATTCTGAATGCATTGAGCAAAATTGGACCAGTTATCATCATTATGATTCTTCTTGTATCTATCGTTACTGCAATCAGTGGTGCTCCTAATTATGCACAAAATCTTGCTGCTGTAGATGCCGGAACTTATTCAGATGTCATGCAACAGGTTGGCAACGGCAACCCATTTGCTTCCGGTGCTTCTTATGGGGGATTTGTTATTTTATGGTTTGCTGCATTCCTTGCAGAAATAGGCGCCAAAAATAAGCTTAAAAATGTTAATCTCGGTATGCTGTTATCTACAATATTCATTTTCGGTGCAGCTTCCATCTGTTGCTTAGCACTTATTGGGCACATCGATACTACTGCTGCTGCAGATATTCCTGCACTTGTCTTAGCCGGTCAGGTTTCACCTGTTTTAGCACAGTTATTTGCCATTATCATTTGTGCCGGAATTTACACTTCCGCCGTTCCTCTGCTGTGGACGGGTATTAGAAAAATTTCAAAAGAAGGAACTTCTAAATATAAAATCATTACAATTATCGGCGGTATTCTTGGATGTATCATTGCCTGCTTTGTTCCTTACAAAGGACTTATCAATGTTCTTTACGGATTAAACGGATATCTTGGATTTATTCTGGTGTTCTTTATGATTATTTATGATATTAAAACAAAAATGAGTAAAAAAGCAAACTAAAAGGAGAAATCAATTATGTGGAAAGATCATTTATGTATTGTTATGGCCATCGAACATTATAACCCGCTCGGCCAGATCCGAAGTCTCGGTGAAGCTGGTGTGAAGCCTGTTTACATTGCTATTAAAGGCCGGGCCAAAATTGCTTCTGTCAGCAAATACATATCTAAATGTCATTATGTTGACACTGTTGAAGAAGGTTATGATATCCTTATGAAAGAATACGGCAGCGTCGCTGCAGAAACAGGTAAAAAGCCATTTCTTTTCAGCTCAGATGATAAAGGCGTTGGTTTTCTGGATCTGCACTATGATGAATTAAAAGATAAATTTACCTTCTTCAATGCTGGAAAACAAGGACGTATCAATGAATTTATGGACAAACATAATATTCTTGAGTTGGCGAAAAAACATGGCCTCAATGTACTGGAAAATAGAGTTTGCAAGCGTGGAGAAATTCCTGAAGGGCTTGAATACCCTGTCATCACAAAATCTATTTCCCCTAATGTAGGCGGTTGGAAATCAGATGTTCATATCTGCCATTCCGAAAAAGAACTTGAGGAAGCCTACAAATCCATAGAGGCACCTACAGTACTTGTACAAAAATACATTGAAAAACAAAATGAATACTGCATGGAAGGTTTCTCTGCCAACAAAGGTAATGACGTTCTTATTGCTATTGTTAATACATATAACTATCTTCTGCCTGATTATTACAGCCCATATATGACAGTCAAAAATATGACCAATGATTATATCAAAAATGCTTTGAAAGGTATGTTTGCAGAAATTGGATTTGAAGGTGTTTTTGAAGTAGAATTTCTTATCGATCAGGATGGCACCTATTATTTTGGTGAAATCAACTTTAGAAACAGTACATGGAGCTATGCTGCTACAAAAGCCGGTATGCCACTCCCAGTTCTCTGGGCTCAAACTCAGGAACAGGGATTCATGGACCAAAATGCTGATAAAGAGTTTGAACCATTTACAGCCATGGTTGAGCCTATTGATTACGCTAAACGTGTAAAAACTGGTAAAATAGACCTGGCTGAGTGGATGAAAGATTTCAAAGAAGCCAAATGCGGGTATTACTATAGTCCTGATGACCTTGAACCTTGGCGAGTATGCGTGAATAACTGGAATAATTTAGGATAAGAAAAT
>NZ_LR698973.1:477107-485438 GCF_902381825.1 Pseudocoprococcus catus | reverse complement strand
CTTCTGAAGGAGTTTCCGTGTTAGGCGATATATCCGGTCTGGAAAACATCTACATTGTCTGTGGATTATAAACATGAAATTTTTATCCTCATCTTTTGTAAAAAACATTGATTTTACAGTATCTTTTTTGAAAAAGATGAGGATAAAAAAATTAGTTTATGGAACAATGAAACCATCAAAAATAGGAGGTGGTTTCATGAACCAATACAACATCATAGTGCAACAATTATTAGCGTATCTGACCAAACGTAAACAATGCAGTTCAAGCCGGCTGTCCCACAAACAATGTTATGAGGAATTCGGCCAATATCTGAAAGAGAATAATCTTTATCTTTCTTAAGAAGCAGCAGACCAATGGATTGCAAGCATTCAGGGGAAGTATAATCGGCAAAAATGTTATTTCTGGCGGCAGTATATCAGTCAGTTAATTGTTTTTCAAACTACTGGCTCCATATCAGATGCTCTTTTTTATCAGATCCAGTCATCCTATGATAAAGTTCCGAATTCTTTGAAGTATTACCTGAATCTGTATCTTGAAAACTGTCGTTCCAGATATACAGACAGATCGTTTGAGATTGCAAAAGTTCACTGTTCAAGGATCATGTATTATCTTTCAGAGCAGGGAATAACTGAGATACAGGAGATTGCCTTTTCTGCGATTGATATGCTGATTCATACAGACTTTCATTGTTCCAAAGATACAAGGGAAATGTATCTGCTCCATGCAAGATTCATGCTGGAATTTTTTGCTTCTCTTAATATAATACCAGCGAAACTGAGTGTAATGCTTGATGACAGGATCTATTTTCAGGTCGGCCGTATGGAATTGTTTTCATCAGAGCATCAGACACTTCTTGAACAATTCCGTAATAAAAGCAGTCTTTTTTCTGCCTGTGAGTTTCATGAACGTATCTCTGCTTTTGAAACAGTCCTCCGGGATCTTGGATACGGTACTACCCAGTTGAAAAGTTCGTCACATATCCTCAAAGCTTTATACCTTTTTCTTTACAGATACGGATTAGATTATCATCCTGAAATAGCCGGGATCTGGTTTGAAGAGATCAAGAAAACCCTGGGGAATTCTTGGAAAAACTGGAGACGTATCCTGCGGCTTTTTAAACAGTACACGGAGGAAGGGATTGTGCTTAAAGGAACACGCTATACATACAAGATAGATATCCTTGATACCTTCCCGGAATGGTGCCGTATTCCTGTAAAAAGCTTTATGGACAGGTTGATCCGCGAATTCCGGAGTCATTCCACAGCAAGAAACTATAAGTTCAGTTGTCTTCGTTTCTGCCGTTTCCTGATAACAAACGGGATAAACGGTTTTGACAAAGTGACCATAGCCCATATCCGTCTGTTTAGTCTTACCGATGAACATGCCACTCCATATGGACGTGCTACAAGTTTCGCGGTAATCAGACAGTTTCTTTATTATCTTGAGGAACAGAAACTTTTACAGACCGGACTTCACCAGGCACTCTTTTCAGAACGTGCACGTTCTGCCGGCATCACAGACATTCTAGGTGGCGATCAGATACAACGAATCCATGAGTACCGTCATGTAGCTTCCACCCCAATGGAACTGAGAACAGCAGCGATTGTTACGGTTGGGCTGGAACTCGGACTGCGTGCCTCGGATGTTGTCCGTTTAAAAATGAAAGATATCGACTGGAAGAACAGAAGGGTATCTGTCATCCAGCATAAAACACAGAACGCTTTGTCGCTTCCACTAACTACGGCCGCCGGAAATGCAGTTTACCGGTATCTTTTAAAAGGAAGACCGGAAACAGACAGCCCATATGTTTTCGTCCATCATCACGCACCTTATGACAGGATGAGTACCAAGATATGCAACAACTCGCTTTACTGTATTCTTCCGGAACGGTATGATGTAGTAAACAAAGGTTTTTATGTGCTCCGCA
The DNA here is from genome assembly GCF_902381825.1 of Pseudocoprococcus catus. Lineage (GTDB taxonomy): Bacteria > Bacillota > Clostridia > Lachnospirales > Lachnospiraceae > Coprococcus_A > Coprococcus_A intestinihominis. Next base: position 483,510 of record NZ_LR698973.1, on the reverse strand, counting down.
GGACTTTCGCAACTACCCTTTTACGAAATAATGCAGGGATTCAGATGGTAATGGATTTTCTTGGCCATACGGATAATACCAGTGTTATGAAATATCTTTCTTTCGATGAAGAAAGGATGCGTCTGTGTCCGCTGTCCCTCACACAGTACAGCCTTCTTCTGGAAGGAGGGGCTGAATGATGTCAGGACACTATAGTTTCACCAGCTGTTTTGCACCATTTATCGAAAGCGTGATCACAGAAAAAAGAAACGCGTGCTTCCAGTATGAGCATGCAGAATGGATTCTTCACAAATTTGATGAATTCTGTAATCAGGAACAGGTTGAAACTTCTGTGATAACTCAAGAACTGGCGGGAAAATGGGGGACTCTGCGTAAAACAGAAACAAAAGTTACTCTTGCAGGAAGGATCTCCGTTCTCCGACAGTTAAGTCTGTACATGCAGGCATATGGAATTAAATGCTATGTCCCGAGAAACTTCACCCGTAAAAGCAACCGTAGCGCATATGTTTTAAGCATTGAAGAAATACAGTCCTTGTTTCTGGAGATTGACAGTTACCAGCCAACCATAAATGCCGAGGTCTTTCATAGGCTGGCTCTGGAATACAGGATCCTGTTTCGTATGCTTTTCTACTGTGGACTCAGGGTATCAGAAGCCAGAAAACTTCGTCTGGACATGGTCGATCTGGAAAATGGTGTACTAAAAATCTATCAGTCAAAAGGCAGCAATGACCGTCTTGTCTATCTGCCGGACGATCTGCGACAGTTATGCTGTGAGTATCTAAAGATCATGACAGTTAAATATAAAATAAAATCGGAATGGTTCTTTCCTGCATCCGATCCAGCAAGAGTACTGCAGGTTGCTTCCGTCGGGAAACGTTTCCACCGGGCATGGGAGCAAACACCTTATGCCAGAGAAGGGGCTCTCCAGCCAACAGTGCATTCTCTGCGTCATACGTTTGTGGTACTAAAAATGAACGAATGGATGAAATCTGGTGTGAAACTGGATAACATGATGCCTTATCTAAGTAAGTATCTTGGTCATTCCAGTCCGGACGATACTTTTTATTATTATCACCAGGTGGAAGAAGCCTTTTCTATCATCAAGCAAAAAGACCAGTCTGCATCCTTCGTAATACCGGAGGTGGCCGATGAAAAATAGAACTTTGAACTGCCAGCTCTTTTTCTCGAAGACAAATGATTTTTTAAGCTGCTATCTTCCCTGTCAGGCAGCAAGGAGCATACATACAATAGAAACTTATCGTGATGGACTCACTGTATTCCGGAGATACATTACAAATGTACGGAAAATATCTATAAAAAAGTTTCTGTTTACTGATTGCATCAGTGAACTTATGCTGGATTATCTGGGATACTTGAACAGCCAGGGATGCGAAGCTTCTACCTGCAACAACCGGCTTGCTGCACTAAGGGCCTATCTGTGGTATGCGTCAGATATGGATATCTCTCTTCAGTCGATAGCGTTATCTGCATCTCATGTACCCTTTTTGAAGGAACCAAAAAAGGAAAAACAGATCATTCAGGATGAGGATATGAAAGCCTTGCTTGCAGCTCCTCCAGATACACAAAAAGGAAACCGTGACAGGATGATCATGATTCTCCTGTATGATACAGCGATTCGTATAACAGAGCTTCTTGAACTTAAGATATCATCCCTGAAACTTACATCCGTTCCAAGCATTCACATACATGGAAAAGGCGATAAGGAACGTTCCGTATCCATTACAGATGCAACATTATCTCATTTAAAAAAGTATTTAAGACAGTTTCTTTCGGAAATGCTTCCTAATCAGCCCTTATTCTATATGAAAATCAAAGGAAGTATTGCTCCGATGTCCCCTGGAAATGTCTCAAGAATCATCAATAAGTATGCAGATGCAATCAGACCAGAACACCCAAATCTCCCGAAACATCTGCATTGCCATATGTTCCGGCGTACCAGGGCAACTGGTTTATATCGAAACGGTGTTGAACTGGAGATGATATCTGTAATTCTTGGACATTCATCTACTGAAACAACCAGGATTTATGCGACTCCATCCATTGAAATGCTTGGAGAAGCAATGAATACTGCTAATTCTACAATTCCAGACGAGACTCCAGAATGGGAAGAAAATGAGGATGAACTTGCTCGCATCTGCGGGCTGAGATAACTTTTTTATCCTCATCTTTTGTTATAAGAATGCCTAAAATAAAGCTTTTGGTAAAAAGATGAGGATAAAAATTTCATGTTTATAATCCGGGTTATCCACACATAAAGATAATGTGGATATACAGATATGAGAAAATCCATCGATGGACTCAGTGCGATCATCTATGACCAACTTCAGATGGATCCGTCGTCAAATTCCCTGTATCTCTTTTGTGGCAGGCGGCGTGACAGGATCAAGGCGCTTTTCCATGAACCGGATGGTTTTGTCCTCATCTACAAACGCCTTTCTGTCAAAGGTGGCTATCAATGGCCGCGTAAACGCTCTGAAGTAAGAAATCTTACCTGGCGTGAATTCGACTGGCTGATGTCAGGAATCGACATTGACCATCCAAAAGCCTTAAAACCGGAGTAAGATACTCCAATCTGTCAGACAGGTCACGCAAATATATAAGTCAGGCTTTCTCGCATCACCCTTTTCTGATATAATAGACCTATCAAATACGGGAGGGACAATGATGGCAGCCAGTGCAAAAGACCTTCAGCTGCATGAGCTGAAAGATACCGTTTCACAACTGAAAATGATGATTTCTGAACAGACTGAGCTGATTAGATCCCTGCGTGAAGTGATCGCTACCAAGTCTGAAACAGAGCAGGTGTTCCGCGAACAGAACCGGCTCCTTCAGGAGCAGATCGATTATCTGACAAAAAAGCTTTTTGCACCATCCAGTGAGAAACGTTCTGCCGAGATCCCGGGGCAGCTTCATCTTTTCGATGAAGCAGAAACCGAACAGGATCTTTCAAAAACAGATTCCGGACAGGAAACTGCTGTCAGTGCCCATACACGTAAAAAGAAAGCATCATCAAAAGAAACCTTCAAAGGGTTTAAATTCAATAAGATCGTTATCCCGCTTTCGCCGGAAGAACAGATATGTCCTGTCTGTGGAACGCAGATGACGCTGATCGGTGAAGAGTATGCCCGCCGTGAGCTTGTTTTTATTCCTGCAAGATGCGAGATCAACGAGTATTACACACAGAGCTATAGATGTCCTTCCTGTAAGGAAGGCTTCGGTGATACAGAAACACCTGTGATCGTCAAATCCAAAGCACCATCTGCCCTTGTCGGCAAAGGCCCTGCATCCCCATCTTGCGCTGCATGGACAATGCATCAGAAGTATGCTAATGGCATGCCGCTGTACCGGCAGGAAAAGGACTGGGCACAGTATGGTGCTGCCATTAGCAGAACGACGCTGGCTAACTGGATCATTTATTGTTCACAGCATTATTTCCAGCCGGTGTATGACTATTTTCACCGTGAACTACTGAAACGGCGTTTTGCAATGGCCGATGAAACACGTGTCCAGGTACTGGATGAACCGGACAGGAAAGCAGAAACACAGTCATTTATGTGGCTGTTCAGGAGCGGTGAAGCTGGTCAGCCGACGATCATCCTGTATGATTACACACCGACCAGAAACGGTGACCATGCCGCAAAGTTCCTTGAAGGCTTCCAGGGATATCTGGAAACTGACGGTTATCAGGGTTATAATAAGATACCTGGTATCAAACGCTGTTCCTGCTGGGCACACATCAGACGATACTTCATTGATGCGGTACCAAAGGGCAAACAGTTTGATTACAGTCAGCCGGCAGTACAGGGCGTCCAGTATTGTGACCGTCTGTTCCGGATCGAAGATGACATCAATAAACGTTATCCGGGTAATTATGAAAAACGGAAACAGCTTCGTCTCGAGAAAGAAAAACCGGTTCTGGAGGCTTTTTGGTCGTGGCTTGACAGCCTGCATCCGGTACGGAACTCAAGGATGTACAAGGCGGTCAATTATGTCCAGAATCGCCGGGAGACAGCAGAAACCTATCTTGAAGACGGTCGCTGCAGCTTCACCAACAATGCCAGCGAGAATGCGATCCGTCCATTTACAGTCGGCCGCAATTATGCTGTGAGCAGAATTATGTTCTGTAGTGCCGCATAATTCTTTGAATTCACTACACGGCGCTGTTTTTACAAAACATAATTAATGTCTCTGCCCAGTGATTATTGATATCATGTATCTACCAAATAAAAGGAGGTAGACACATGAAACAGGAAACTATTAACCAATTCCATGACTATCTGAAGGATCAGGGTCATGTAAATACTACAATTGCTGGTTATATACGGACGATTTGCGACCTTGAGGAACCACCTGATACCACCGATCCGCTTATACTGCTTGTTTATGTTGATCGAGCCATAAAGCTTAAAAGACAATCATTAAGTCGTGCAAACTTTGCATCAGCACAGGCCGCTCTCGGTTCTTTTTTCTTTATGAAAGCCGGCATACGAATCAGAGATTTCCGTAAACAGTGTGCGGCAAAAGATCAGTATGACCCTTTAATGGCACAATACGCAAGTTACTGTAGGGATTTCTTACATCTTTCAGAGCCAGTAACACTGGCAGCGGTACGCGAGACTAAAAAGTTTCTGAAAGCTGTAGTTCCCGATATACATGACATAGCGTGGACTAGCATTACTGCCAATGATGTTATCAATTACCTTTCGAAAGAGCGTAATGACCTGTGTACTGCGAGCATTGGAGTTACCGTGACCGCACTCAGACGATTCTTTCGTTTTCTGCAACATCACGATATTGTAATTCATACTTCTGTATTGAATCTGCCTTTATCTGTTCCGGCATGGAGTAAAGGGAGCATCCTTCCTATCACACTGACAAAAGATGAGCAATCGCGACTTTCGAACTATTCATTTCCCAGTACTCCAACAGGACTGAGAGATTATTCAATACTGCTCTGTTTCACAGAGCTTGGTCTCAGGTGCAGTGAAGTCGCAAACCTACAAATCGGAGATATTGAATGGAACCGGGGAACTGTAATCGTTCGAAAAACAAAAACACACGCTGAGCGCGAACTGCCCATGTCAGTCAAACTTGGAAAGGCACTGGAGGATTATGTGATGAACGCCCGTCCCATATCTCTAGGATCTCCATTGTATTTCAAATCTGCAAGACGAATGTTGGAGCCAGCTTCTACAGACAATATAAGAAGTGTAATCCGGCAGTTATACAGTAAAGTCGGTATTACTGGCTGGCATGTAGGAACTCATGCATTAAGGAGAACTGTAGGATCTTATTTATATAACGCAGGTAATGATCTAAAGACAGTTGCTGATCTGTTAGGGCATACTTCTGTTTCAACAACAAAAGCATATGTGCGGATTGATGTCGAATCACTTCGTGAAGTAGCATCATCATGGCCAGGGAGGGAATCGATATGAGCAATAAAATCACCTCCTTGGTAACGTCATACTTGGACTATAAACGTGGTCTTGGCTTTCAGATGACAGCCGAATCTGTATATTTGAATGCTTTTGCCAGATATACGCAGGATCTAGGATACACCGGTGCATTAACACGCAAAATAGTCTTCCAATGGTGTGAAAGTGGTGACGATTCATCACTTGTGACGAAAGGGCGCCGATTTGAACCATTAAAAGGACTGGCCGACTATGCGGGTGCCTTTGATCCAGATTCAGAATTACTTCCTAAACTTCCTTATGGTAATCCTCATAAACGTGTACGTCCTCATATTTATACACTGGATGAAACCTGTAGGCTGATGGAACAGTGCGATCATCTTTATTCTCCGGACGGAATCCGTTCACTGACAATGAAGACTGCCATTGGACTTCTATGGGCTACAGGACTCAGGACTTCAGAGCTTGTAAATCTAACAATCTCGGATGTTGACTTTACGAACAACCTGCTTAATGTTTGTAGCAGTAAGTTCAACAAGGACAGGATCGTACCATTATTGCCAGAGGTATCAGATCAGTTAAGATCCTATCGAAGCCAAGTGGAATCCATTTGCAATAAAGTCCGTCTTGGGAATGAGTTTTTCATAACCACTGGTGGCAAACCTTTTAAACGGAATGCATTTGAATACGCATTCCAAACGATTCGTGACATCATTGATGTCAGTGATTCTGGATACCCACACGCTCGCCTTTATGACTTTCGGCATACCTTTGCGACCAGAACCATAAAGAACTGGCTTGAGCAGGGAATGGATGTAAATGCAAAGCTTTTCCTCTTATCTACGTATATGGGACACATCCATCCGGAAGACACTTACTGGTACTTGTCTTCAACGCCAGAACTGATGGACATAGCTTCTCGAAAATATGAGGATATTTACGGAGGAGATGCCCATGAATAAGAA
>NZ_LR698973.1:474006-476164 GCF_902381825.1 Pseudocoprococcus catus | reverse complement strand
AGAATGATTCGCTCACTGCTGCACTGAAATTTGCCCCTCTTTTGGAGAAATATTTCCTGACATACCTGATAGCACAGAAAAAATCGTCTCCAAGAACAGTTTCCACTTATCGAGACAGTTTCACGCTTTATCTTAGATTTATGGCTTCTGTATACAGCATAGCTCCTGACAGAATCGAGATGAATCATTTTTCAGCAGACCATCTGTCGGCATTTGGAACATATCTGGAGACAAGCCGAAACTGTAGCCCATCAACTATTAATCTCAGAATGTCTGCTATAAAGTCATTTTTGAAATATGCTGCGGTAGAGGCGCCAGAATACTCTGGAATTATCCGTAAATCCTTATCATTACCAGCCAGAAAAGCGGATAAACAGGTGATGTCATTTATCACCAAGAATGAGTATGAATCAATGCTTGAAGTATGCAATAACCCGGATGCATTATCGTTAAGGGATAAGATGATACTCATGATTCTGTACAACACAGGATGCCGTGTATCGGAACTGGTTAACTTATGCGTGTCTGATATATCTATTGAAACAGATGGGACATCATCTATTCGATTTTTGGGAAAAGGCCGAAAAGAACGCATAACTCCAATATGGAAATCAACAGCTGCATTTATCAACAATTATATCAAGATGCAGAATTTAAACTGCGACAACCGCCTTTTATCAAACAATCGAAAGGGGAATTTAACACGATCAGGCGTCGGACAGCGGATAACCACGCTCACAGAAAAAGCTGCGGAACTGTCCCCATCGCTAAATAAGAAAAATGTCACACCCCATACGTTCCGCCATAGTGCTGCAATGAATTTGCTGCAGGCTGGTGTAGATATATCTACAATCGCCATCTGGCTGGGGCACGAAAGCATTGAAACGACTCATAAATATATGGTGGCTGACATTGAGATCAAACGTAAAGCTATGGAGAGACTTGATGAAACATCAAATAGTTCATTCAACTACAAACCGAGCAAATCCATTCTCGCATTCCTGGCTTCTCTGTAATAATTATGTTCTGTAAAAACAGTGCCGTGTAGTGAATTCAAAGAATTATGCGGCACTACAGAACATAATTCTGCTCACAGCATAATTCTTGTTATGTTCTACAGAGCATAACAAGAAAAACTGGCTGTTCAGTCAGTCGGTAGAAGGCGCAGACGCAAGTGCAGTTGTTTACACAATGGTCGAAATGGCGAAAGCTCATAAGCTGAACATTTATGAATATCTGAAATATGTTCTTGAGCAGCGGCCGGACAATACCTGGACAGATGAACAACTTTCAGAATTGGCACCATGGAGTGAAAAACTCCAGTCTATCAAAAAATCGCATATGAATTAACGCGAATTGCTCCAACTCTTTGTGAGGTGAAGTGATTTTTTAGCACCGCACTATTATTTGGCGCTTACGTAAAATCAATGTTTTTTACAAAAGATGAGGATAAAAATTTCATGTTTATAATCCACAGACAATATAGATGTTTTCCAGACTGGATATATCGCCTAACACGGAAACTCCTTCACAAGCTGAACAAGGATCTGATAAACAGACTTGCCACCTGCGAATATATATCTGAACACCGGAATCTTTTTATTACAGGTGCAACAGGCTGTAGCAAAACATACATGGCATGTGCATTCGGCATGGAAGCCTGCAAGCAGTATTACAACACCAGATATGTCCGTATGCCAGACTTACTCATGGATCTGGATATTGCACGAACTGAAGGGAACTACCGTAAAGTTATGGCAAAATATTCCAATCCGGTACTTCTCATTCTGGATGAATGGATGCTTCTCAAACCAACAGATACAGAGCAGAAAGATATCTTTGAACTTCTTCATCGCAGACGTAAGAAATCATCAACTATCTTCTGTTCACAGTATGTGTTTGAGGAATGGTATGATCAGCTTGGAGGAGAAGCAAGTCCTCTAGCCGATGCAATCATTGACCGTATTGCTCATGACAGCTATCAGATCAACATCACAAGCATTGATGCTGAGCATGACAGATCCATGCGTGAGGTGTACGGCTTAGATAAATCACTACGAGAGTAATATGATTATTCAAGTGGCTCATTCCGTCCGGACAGGTGGCTCACGCCACCCCGGACGGGCGGCTCTGCCGCACAAGAATATTCATCAGAAGC
>NZ_LR698973.1:381140-473625 GCF_902381825.1 Pseudocoprococcus catus | reverse complement strand
TGAAAAGCTCTTGAAACCAGCGCCGGGTCAGCACCATTACAGATACGGATTGAAAATACCGAAGTGGTGATCTCAACTGTAGGGGTATTACCAGAGCGTATGGCATATGGCTGCGATATATCCTGAGGTTCAGCCGGCTGGTCATGGACAATAGAGACAGGGACAACATCCTGCTTTGGACGGGGTGTTTCTGAGTGGCCATAAGAAGGCAGAGGTATCTGGTCAGCTGCGATCTTACGGCACCGACTGAGCCAGTTATAAAAAGTGCTGGGAGTGATATCATTTTCACGACACCAGTCAGCATCTGTCATGCCGCTTTTGCGGCATTCATTGATAAGTCTAATCTGTTCCTGTAATGGGACACGAGGTTTGCGAGTAGCTGCCATAATATTTCTCCATCTTGTAGTAATTTACTCTAATTGTAGATGGAAAAAGATTAAGGCGCAATCCGCATCATTATTTGGCGCTTACCTTTTTTGAACTGTGAGACAGCGGCATCATTCAGCATGGCCAAATGCCTCTACCAGACAATGGAGCAGCTTGGGAGAAACAGAAGAAAATATATCTGCCGAAAGACCATGGACGTTTTTGATACACATCACTGGAACTTCAGCTACAGTTCCTGTTCCTTCCGCTTTTGGACGCGGAAGTTCAACGAAAGCAGACTTTTCTGCCTCAGGAAGTTGATCCAGGCACATCTGTCGGACCCTTTTCAGTCGATAATAGTAGTTGGCTTTTGTAATGTTATTATGTTCACACCAGGTCGATACATCCATACCTTCCGGACGGTTCTGACATTCTCTGATTTGTTCTGCCCAGTGCATAAGTCGGACCTGCTGTGCAACCAGGCTGGTTTGTTCTGCCATAGGGAGTACCTCCACAAATGATAGTCAGTTTAAAAAGTTAAGTGACTGAACTTTTTAAACTCGTTCAACTTTGTTGAGTCTAATTATGGCAGAAATGGAGGCTGAGAAAAAGGTACTCAGGTTCTACCGTTTACGCCAATCCAATAATAAACACTGGCATAAAACCGCAAATATGTATCCAACTCCTGATGAACCTCCCGGCCATCCCGAAGCATCCTGATGATGGACTCCCCTCTCACACCATCTGCAAACCGAGGCTGACCACCCATCTCCAAAATGGTATTCACCGGCGCCTTCACCGAAGTCAAAATATCCGCCGTCAAAGACACATCCGCCTTAAAAATCCCCAAAGCCCCAGCTCCCCGCTTCGCAGAATCATCAAAAGCCAACCAACCATCCGACTCCAAATAGCAGGGATAGGTCAAATAAGTATCCACCACCTGACGCATCAACTCATGATTGCAGAGGATGGTGTCCTGACGGGTGATATCGACGGTATGAATAAAAGATTGAATAAAATTTGTTTGATTTTTCATAATGCTTCTATTATCATTTTCATCTAATAACTTATACTTAATTCAACAATTCCATTCCTTAGTTACAGAAATATATTATATATTACGTTAACTAACCTGCTAATTTTTCTCTCATAAAATCAGAAATATATTTCACTTCATCCTTATCAATAAACTGCCTACTATATAGCAAACTTTTAATTTGTTCTCGTTGAAATGTACTGCTCACTCTCCATAAACATTTCTGTTCATTTCCAGCATCACAATATTTACATTTTGGTATTTCTGTTCCACACAAACTATGTAATTCCCGCACTTTCTTAATCAAATAATCGCACCATGCTTCAAGATACCATTTGCCTTTTACAATCAATTTCAAATTTTCTGGATTAATATTATATCTACTTGCAAACTGATCCAAAATAGTCACTTTATGAGCAATTAGCCCCCATTTATATTCCCCACCTCTCCCAATCAGTGCTCCGCCCTTTTCTCCATATTCTACGTTTGCCTGATAGGAAGCATCAACTCTCTTCTTTAATGCTTCTAATGAAAAATAATACAATTCTCTTGATTGATTCGAAAAACCTTGTTTTATTATATCTATAACATGATCTGTAATCAATGATCCCGGAACCTTTGTCAATTGTTCTATCAATCTCTTAATCGTCACATCTGTTATTAAATGTGTTTCATATGAGTAATATTTTAGTATCAATAAATTGTCATTTGAAGGTACTTCATTCAAGTAATCTCTTACATCCTTATCTATTATTCCAATAGCATACCCTTTCAACCGACTATCATTCTGAATTAACAATGATATTTCATCCATTGCATTACAAACATGCTCACATCCTTCTGCATAACCATCAATCATTTCTATTGCTTGAACATCGACCGTTTTCTCATTTAATGTGGCAATATTATCATAAAACTTAATATCGTCTTGTCCTTCTACAAGAACGACTGGCTGCTTATTCATAAACGCCGCTATTACTGTTTCTTCCAAATCATTCTTCATCTGATCTTCCATTATTTACCCCAACCAAATAATTAGAATTTGCCCTTGCAATTGAAGGACTATGTGATGCCACAATTATCTCTGCATTTGGTGCTAGTTCTCCTAATAATGGTAACAATTTTCGCTGCCAAATCATATTAAGAGATATCTCTGGCTCATCAACCATAAATAACTGCCGCCTATTCCCTTCTATTACAAAAATTGTCAATAAAACTAACAAATGTCTTTCTCCACTTGATAGCGCCTCTATTCTATGACTTTCTTCTGATCCGCAAAATTTTACTGTTACACTTTCATCTGTAATTTGTAAAAACTTTTTAGGCCCTATATACTCGTTAAAAACTTCTTCTAACTTATTAATTGCTTGTATATATCCAGATTCTTTATTCAATTCTTTCGACATATTAACAATAAGCTTCTTAAGTAACGGATTTTCACTATTTTCAAAGTTGTCCTTTTGTTCATCAACATTTTTTAATATTTCTACAATTCTATCACTAAGCGTGTTTGTCTCTCCTGATGATAATGCTGAGATTAATCTATCCTTATTCTTCAACAGTACCTCATGATATTTTTCCTCCGTTATATCATTATCATCTAGCGAATCACATGCATCAGCCAATGTATCAAATAACGCTTTTCTTACCTTATCATTAATTACCATCTTTGCAATTCTATAGCGTTCAACCAATACCTCTTCAATGACATCCATAGATATCGAGTCAATATTCAAATTAGATGCAGATAAATCCAGACTACTCCTGATTTTTCTTCCTCTTCTCCTTCGCTCATTCATATTTAAATTACGTTTCAACATATGGCTAAACACTATTAACTCATGAGAATCTTTAAAATTTCTTCTAAATCTACTTTTTAAAATACAATCACAAATTTCATCCTCAGATATAGACGAATTAGTAGTTATTCCTCGATTGACTCCAAACAAAATGCTTGTCATATCAGACAACTTTGACTCTCTATATTCTTCCCAATCATAATATCTTGTAATGCATTTTATAGCTTTTCCATCTTCGTCTTTAATTACTTCTTCTTTTTCACTTTTTTTAACTGAAACCTTATTTTCTTCTCCGTTCAAAGAAAATGTAATTGAGATACTCAACACTTTTTCCTGCTCAAATATACTATCATTTTGTGCTAAAAAAGCATTTATCAACTTTAAAATTGTTGTTTTTCCACACCCATTTTCACCATAAATTACAGAAATATTGCACTTTGAGAAAACCACCTTTAAGATACTATTTAATGTGTAATCTCTTTCCACTTCAACTGATTTTAATTTAATCCTATCATTTTTTAATGATTCAACTGTCATTTTCTTTCTCCCAATATACATCTGATTTACTATCATAGATTTTCAGCAATTATACTCCAGCTTTACCAAAATCTTTATTTCTACTGATATTCAAAAATCTCCTCATCCGTTTCAATGTCTATTTCAAATCCGAAAATAACTCTTCCTCATATATCCCATCTTCCAGCATCTTCTTAAAGCTTTCCCTTACCGCTTCAAAATCCTCTTTATAAGTCATTCCATACCAAGTATCATGGGTTTTCAGCACCTTCATTGACATACTTCCTCTTTCAAGCAACTGACCTATAAAAATCGGAATCAAATATTCTGCTTTTAATGGATTTGCAGGTACTTCCTTTTCAAAGAAGTCTGCAAATCCCTGTTCTAAAATATCAAGAAATTCTGGTGTCAATCCCCACATATTCATGGAAACAAGTGAATTGATATCTAACTTCACACCGTCTGCTTCTGCACCATTTGCTATCTTAAGAATATTCTTTGTCTCAACAACTTCTGTAAGATTGTGATCATCATCCATCTTACAAATACCACGGGTAACACCGCCATTATCTGATAATGTATTCTTCAAAACAAATCCCGCCATGCAGGATTTTCCACCATTCATCAGATAATCATGAACCGCCTTGAAGCTTTCTTTACCATAATAATCATCTGCATTAATCACAATAAATGGGGTTGTTATCAACTCTTTTGCTGACAATACAGCCTGTCCTGTTCCCCAAGGTTTTGTTCGTCCTTCCGGCAACTCCCCCGGAATATCATGAATATCTTGAAATGCATACTCTACTGTTACATTATGTTTTGAACAAATAGCAGCAATTCTATCCACAATAACTGCTTTAAATTCTTCTGCAATGTCTTTGCGAATGATAAAAATAACTTTATTAAATCCAGCCTCAATAGCATCATGGACAGAATAATCCATAATGATATGTCCGTTATCATCAACTGGCTCTAACTGTTTAATACCACCACCAAATCTTGATCCGATACCTGCAGCCATAATTAATAATGTTGTTTTCATAAGCATTGCTCCCTCATCTAAACACTTCTATAAAGAATAGCAGAACTAGTCCCTTCTAAAAATGTCTCTTGTATACACTTTATCTTTTACATCGTCCAGACAGCTATCATATCTATTCGCAATAATTGCCTGACTCATTTCTTTGAACTTATCCATATCATTGACAACCTTGCTGCCAAAGAATGTTGTACCATCTTCCAGCGTCGGCTCATAAATAACAACCGTGGCACCTTTAGCTTTGATTCGTTTCATAACTCCCTGAATAGATGACTGACGGAAATTATCTGAATTAGACTTCATTGTTAAACGGTATACACCAACAACGACTTCTTTCTCCATTGCAGCGTCATAGCTGTCATTTGCTTCATAACCACCAGCAATTTCAAGCACTCGATTTGCAATAAAATCTTTTCTTGTTCTATTGCTTTCTACAATGGCTTCAATCAAATTCTCCGGTACATCTGCATAATTAGCTAAAAGCTGTTTTGTATCTTTCGGTAAGCAATAACCGCCATAACCAAAAGAAGGATTGTTATAGTGAGATCCAATACGTGGATCCAGACACACACCATCAATAATCTGCTGTGTATTCAAACCTTTTGATTCTGCATAAGTGTCAAGTTCATTGAAATAGGATACACGAAGAGCCAAATATGTATTAGCAAATAATTTGACTGCTTCCGCTTCTGTAAATCCCATAATCAATGTATCAATATCTTCTTTAATCGCACCTTCCTGCAATAAAGATGCAAAAGTATTGGCAGCTTTCACCAAACGTACATTTTCTACATCTGTACCCACAATAATTCTTGACGGATAAAGGTTATCATACAATGCCTTAGATTCACGTAAAAATTCCGGACTGAAAATAATATTATCACAATGGAATTTTTCACGGACTGACTTTGTGTAGCCTACAGGAATTGTAGATTTGATAACCATTACTGCGTCTGGATTATATTTAATGACTAATTCAATGACATTCTCTACTGCTGATGTATCAAAGAAATTTTTCTTCGAATCATAATTGGTTGGTGCTGCAATGACTACAAAATCTGCATCTTTATATGCTGACTCTGCATCTAATGTTGCAGTTAGATTCAACTCTTTCTCAGCCAAATATTTTTCAATATAATCATCCTGAATCGGAGATTTCTTCTCATTAATCAGTTTTACTTTTTCCGGTACAATATCAACCGCTGTTACCTGATGATGCTGCGATAAAAGAGTTGCAATTGATAATCCTACATATCCTGTTCCTGCTACTGCAATTTTATACTGTTTTTCCATCTCACATTCCTCCTCTTTTTCTGCCTGTTATTTATCCAGATAGAACTCTCTATACCATTCTGCAAATTTACGCAAACCTTCTCTCAAAGATGTTGATGGCTTAAAGCCAAAATCTGCTTCTAAAGCTGATGTATCTGCATAGGTGACAGGGACGTCTCCCAGCTGCATCGGTACAAGTTTCTTATGTGACTCAAAATCATAATCTTCCGGCAATACTTTCGCACGAATTAATTCCTGTTGAAGGATATCTACAAACTCCAAAAGATTTTCCGGATGATTATTGCCGATATTATAAACAGCATATGGCGGAATTGGTAATCCATCTTCACCTAATTTCTTCTCAGGCGTTGCCTGCATCACACGCTTAATACCTTCTACAATATCATCTACATATGTAAAATCTCTTTTGCAATTACCGTAATTAAAAATATAAATCGTCTCATTATTTCTCAACTTATTGGTAAAACCAAAATAAGCCATATCCGGTCTTCCAGCTGGTCCATAAACAGTAAAGAAACGCAAGCCTGTTGACGGAATATTATAGAGCTTGCTGTAAGCATGTGCTAATAATTCATTTGACTTCTTAGTTGCTGCATAAAGTGAAACCGGATTGTCTACTTTATCTTCTGTAGAATACGGTACTTTCTTATTGCTGCCATAAACAGATGAAGATGATGCATACACTAAATGCTCTACACCTGTCTGACCATTATCATAGGAATGACGACATGCCTCCAGAATATTATAGAATCCAATCAAATTTGACTCTATGTAGACATCCGGATTCGTAATTGAATAACGCACACCTGCTTGGGCTGCCAGATTCACAACAACCGATGGTTTATATGTCTCAAATATTTCATTAATTAAGGCTTTATCAGCTATTGATCCTTTAATAAACTTCCACGATGATTCAGGATGCTCCGCAACTGCTTTCTCAATCTGTTTTAAACGATATTTCTTTATCGATACATCGTAATAATCATTCATATTATCAATGCCAATAATTTTAATTGATTGCTGTGTACGCAACAATTCAAGTACCAAATTTGCTCCAATAAATCCCGATGAACCAGTAACAAGTACTGTTTTATTTTTCAATTTAATATTACTATTTTTCATAATATATCCTTCTTGATTTTTTATTTACTAATGCCATACATTAAATTATAATTCTCACCTACTACAACTACTTTGAAACTACATCTCTGATTATCATAATAGTATTCAGTAAAAATATATTTTTATTCTGGCAGGTTAGCCGATATCATTTTATCCTTATGTTCGTAATTATAACCATCTCAGACAGTATCGAACGTTATTTAAGAAACTCTAGCTTTATTTCCTGAATTCTATGTCATTTTCTTTCTGATAACACAGATTTTTCAGTCAGTCTAGTTTAGCAGACCTACTTTAATGAAAACTGCTATACGAAACATACCGCTATTTCTATAACATTGACTATTCCAAAACTATAGAAAAACTTGGCATATATCTTTTTATGGACTCATTTTTAATTCTTTTGATAAGCAGCAATAAGCCACTCCGTAATTGTAAAACTTTAAATAATTATAAATAATATATGCCTAGTTCATCACCCGAAATCTATCTGAAATATAGTTATACGGCATATTGTTCTATATGTATACACTTTATTCGCCAAGTGCTCCATAAAAATTCTTTACTTACTCGATGAGCTTTATTTACAACTTACCCTATTTTCCAATAAGAATTTTCATTCTACAAGAAGATATTAACTTATCAAAAAAATATATAATAAATAAAACCATAATGAAAATAACTGCTTTACGAAGATATTCATTAAAAAAAGGTAATAACTTAACTAAACTACATATAATAATCTGATTAAGGCACAAATACGAAATAGAATTTTTTCCCACTGATGCTAACCATTGCTTTATTTTTTTTAGAAAATTACATGAGCTACTAAATTGGCATACTAATTTTGATAGATTTATTAGCAAATAAATGGACAATGTTGCAGATAAGGCAAACAATACTATATTTGAATATTCACATATTCTCATGTTCACATATCCATTTAAAAATATAAGCAACACATCTATCAAAGAGGCAACTGCCATTATATACCATCTCATATTTAATAACTTGCTAATAATATTTTCTTGCAATATTTCCCTTTCCTTCGTACATTTTCCTAAATGTATAAAACCTATAGCCACACAGGCTTGTTCCATTGCCCACGGTAAAGAAAAGCTAAAAAATTTTCTAAAATAAACACCAAAGCAAAATATAAAACATATAATTACACTCTGAAATAGTTTATTTTTTATTAATTTTTGTAAACAGTGATAACCCATAGACGCCCAAAACAATGCTGTTAAAAACCAAACCGCTCCTACAGCCATCAATCCATCTGTATTATTCCATATTAAATGAATAAAAGCTTCCTTATAAAATGTTCCATTAAAAATTCCATATACCAAAAGATTAAAGCATCCCCAGAATATATAAGGCACAATTAAGCTCCTTACCTTTTTTTTTAAAAATACACTTGTTTTTTTTATAGAAAAAAAATATCCTGTAACAAAGAAAAACATAGGCATATGGAAAGCATGTACAAACTTGTCAAAAGTAAATCCTATATATACATGGCATATTATCATACATAAAATTCCAATTCCTCTATATACATCAAAATAATCTGTTCGTGCTCTTTCCACTACGCCCACATCCTCCAATTTCATGTATCATTTTATTGCTTTTATTGTTTTTCTTATAAAATAACTCGAAAGAGCGCAATATAATAATCCTCCTACAGAAATCCGTGTGACAACAGTATATAAATCAGATTTAAAAGTAATACTATGAATAATAAAAAACATAGCAACCGCACTTATCGCAAAAGGAATACTATCTATTATATATTTTATAAACTCCATCTCATTCCTAGTTTGAAAACTCTGAATTAAGCAAACAAATAGTTCAGCAATAGAAGTACCTATCGCTGCTCCAATAGCACCATACTTTTGAATCAAAAGTATATTAACAATAAAATTTACAACTGCTCCTAATATTACAGAAATACAATATTCTTTGTCTCGTTTATTAGGAAGTAGACATTGTGTTCTAACTACATTTGCCCAACTCACAAACAATACTGATGGTAATAATACAAGTAATACATATGTTGACCTAACAAACTCAATTCCATAAAACCACGGAATTAATCTATCTGAAATTCCAGCAAGTCCAAACACTATGCCAAATCCTAAAAACATAATTAGGATCATACTAATATAATTATATTTTTTTATTTCCTTGTCCTGAACCTTTTCCTTTAAATTCGATATTCTAGGCAACATGACAGTCCCAACTGCCGTTATCAAGCTCAATGGTAAATTAACAAATTTTTCAGCGGATTCATATATTCCAACTTCAGAAGTGCCTATTAAAATTCCTAGCATAATTTTGTCCATATATTTATATACGCTGACAGCAATAACAGGAATAAATAACACCAGCATTGGTTGTAAATGTTTTCTTATATCTCTCAAATTCAATGAGATAGCAGAAACATTTATATATCGTTTTAACATTATCCAATAAAAGATATTATTTAAAAGGACACCTCCGGCTAGTATAACAGTATAGATAAATACATCATTTTTATCTTGTACCAACAAAAAAATAAGTATTGTAGTTACTATCTTGTTTAAAGAACTTACACCCGCAGTCGTTTTAAATTGCTCAATTCCAAAATATAACCAACTAATATCAAGTAGCGCAGAAACAATATATAATATCTGAGCCATAGCAACTAACCGATTAAACTTGCAAAAGAAAGCTACATAAATCACATATAAACCGATAACAACAATTCCCATTGCTAACTGAACTATGTAAATCTCTGAAAACTTCAATGCAACTTTATTTACTGAATCTTTTACGCTTGCTATCTCTCTATTTCCATAGTTTAATACTCCAAGCATCACAAACAAAACAAAATAATGTGCAACCGAGTAAGAATAACTATATTCACCAATTCCTGAAGCGCCCAGTACTCGTGAAATATATGGAGCTGTGATCAATGGTACTATTAACGACAGAATTTGATAACATATATTATAAAAAAGATTTAATTTTAATTTACTTATTTTTGCCATACCTTATTTTTCCCTATTACTATTCTTGTATCCCTTCCCACATATTGATTCAAATATAAAATAGCCATTGCTGGAATGTAATTCGTAAATAACCTACCAGCAAGCATCTGTACATTCGAAAATGTACATGATGCAAATACAAAAAACAAATACAATTTCAAATAATCATTTATATAGTTTTTTGCTTCATAATTATTCTTATCTTCAAGTTTCATTAATAACAATGTACAAACAATAACCAATAAATAGGTACATACCGGAGTAAAATATGCAATAGAAGAAATCGTCATTGGAATTAATTGTGTATTATTAATACCTGCTAACGCATATTGATTATATATTGTATATATCATTTCATTTTCATTAATATAATGCGATATAACTGGCATTACTCCAAAAATATCCTTAAAAAAAGTTGTTATATCTATAGATGATTTGTAAGCCTCTATTGCTTGTAATCCCATTGCTGTTGGCATAATATTGGATGTATATTCCTGTAAACGCTTTGAAAAGTCTGAAAAAAACGCAACAAACGGAGAACTATTACCAACAAAAATCCAAGGCATCTTGTACACAGAAACGATACCTATAATAACTGATAGCGATATTCCAATAATCGTATTAAACCACAGTCCAGCCTTTCCATATATCTTTGGTGTAATTAATACAAATAAAAAAAACGGGATGATGATATTCATTCGGCTAGTACTTATATTCAAAAAGCAATGAACAGCAATTAACAAATAAGAAAAAATCATATATCTAATCTTATGAGATTCTTGATATTTAACAATTGCTTTATTAATAAATAAACCAATAAAAACAATCTTAAAAGCTCCAAAAACCATACTCATTACATGGTTAGTCTCCAAAGTCTGAGTCATCTGATTTTCTGAACTAAATAAAATTCCAATAGTACCAAACAGATACTGTGGCATCAAAGCTACACATATCAAAGAAATGATAATAAATAGAAACATAACTGGTCCCATCTTAACTCTATCATATTTTTTGTCCACATGTATTTGATTCTTTTTACTCTTATATATAGCATCTGCACATAACTCAATGGTTAAAAAAGTAGCAATTTCTTCACCCATTACAATAAATGTTGCCCAATGATATGAAGATTGTGAAACACTTACAGCATAATAACTTGGTAAGGTATAACTTTGAGTCGCACATGTTGCTAAAATTGCAATTACATATTTTAAAAACATTAATCCGTTCAAGATTAGCAAACCACTATATTTTGATGAATAAAAGTGTACACGTTTGCATATCATAAACAATACTAAATAAACAATTGGAATAAAATAAATAAATTCATACCCATAACCTTTATTACTTAATAATGCTACAAAAATAGTTATAATAGTGGTTATAAAAACAACTCTTTTATATACCCTATATCCATTTCTCATTTAGTTTCCAACTCTCTTCTTATTTTTCAAGGATGCCGCGAATAAATATGTTTTATTAAATAACGATGTACATAATATTCTCAAATTACGTATATCAAACACATCTATTTTTAGCATCTTTATAAATAATAATAATGCAGCTTTTCGATATCCAATTGCCACATATTCTCTTGCCAATCTAAAATAAAACAAATAATTAGCTTTATCTATAATCGTCTTACTAATTTTTTTTTGGCATGCCAACTTAGAAAACATTAAATGATATTGCTTTTCTGCATTTACAGATTTCAAACTACTATTAGAAATACCGTTAGATGAACTATGCCAATAGTATCTTAATAAGACTTCTGGAACTCGATAAACTGTATAACCATTCAAAAGTAATTTTGTCAGTAGTGAAGCATCTTGTCTGCTACTTATGTTTTCAAATCCTCCTACACTAAGTAATTTTTCTCTACTACATAGCCAAAAAGAAGTAGGCGCCAAACAATGCTCAATATTTTCTAATAAAACATTTCCCTCAAAATCATTAATATAATTATATCTCGAACCATCAACATTAATCATCTCAGCATAACAATATATAACAGCTGCTTTTTCATCTTGAGAAACCAGACAACTTAACTGCTTTTCTATTTTTTCAGGTAAATATTCATCATCATCATCTAGAAATGCAACATATCTCCCAGATGCAACCTTCATGCCTTCATTTCTAGATAGACCTCCTCCCAGATTTTCCTTGTTTTCAACAAAGATTATTCCAGGGTATTTCTCAATAAGAGTCTTATTATGCCTTCTTATTTCCGGAAATCTTGCATTATCATCTACAATAATGATTTCGATATTTTTATATGTTTGTGCTAATACACTTTCCAATGCTCTAACTAATGTATCACTCCGTTTATAAGTTGGTATAATCACACTTACAAGTTCATTCTCCACGTATTTATTCATCTCTTATCTCTCCAACACAAACTTTATCTCTTTCATCATACGAAGTAATTTTTTTATTTATCAATTTGTATATATCGATATCTTTATTAAAATAAAAAGTATCATTAGTAATCATCTCATTATGAACCGAATACGAGGCCACATAACAATCCTCATATTCAGGGAACTTACGTGGAACCAAAACAAATTTTTTTACATTTTTTATTTTTTCAAATTGATTGACATGCTCATCTGTACATCCATTCATATATGAAAATTTTAATATAATATTGTTCCAATTAACATTTTTTCTTCTTCGCTCCCATTTGTCCTTTGCAACATCAGGATCTTTATAATGTAAAAAAACCACCTCAATATCATCAATACGACCAATTGGAATATTATTCTCTCCTCTTTTTTTCAACTCATCATAATACTTTGACTGATTACAATCTATTATCTCAATTTCTTTAGAAAGATAGTACCTTAAATTAAATACAAACTTAATATAATCATCGGCAAAAAAATAAACGCCTACTGTTGGACTCTTTTTTTTAAGGTTAAAATATTCGTAGCATACACCTCCCCAACAGTTATTGGAAATGATTGAAAAATCTGTGTTTGTTAACCTTTTTTGTCTTATTGGTCCTAAATAAGGATTCATCATATTTTTAATTTTGTTCGTTACACGAGCAAAGATTGAAAATTCAGCCATTGTAATCCTCCTATATTATTTCTGAGCTGTAATATTAGATAATATTTTCGAATAATATTCATTTCTCCTGGCAGACAATGTATGTTCATTATAATCCGTAGCTCTCTCAAAATTCTTTTTCGAAGCATGTATCATTCTATCTTTAGATAGTAAACCTTCTATTTTAGTTGCTATTTGTTTCGAGGATTTTCTGTTTACAATATAATTATCTGGTAACAATTCAGGAATACCACCTGTCCTTGCCCCAATAACTGGACATCCCCGGCTCATAGCTTCGACAACTGCTCTTGGCAATCCTTCCTGAAGACTAGGTTGTACATAAATATCTGTCTTATCAAGGTATGAAAAAACCTCATCAGTGCTTAACAAACCTAAAAACCTCACTTGTTCCTCAACATGTAATTGCTTTGCGATTTTTTCTAAATACGCTGGGCTTTCTGCACCTGCTAACAAATAATTAACTTTAATACCTTTCTTATTAAGCAAAGGTATTGCCTTAATCATATATTCTTGTCCCTTTGCTTTATTTCCCACAGATCCAGATGTCATGACTGTTATTTCAGAGAAATCCATACTTTCAATTTTTTTATAGCGCTTTTCTATGACAGTTCTGTCTATTTCTCCTATTACAACATCTGATACGCCAATACTTTTACAGTTTGTTGGATATCTATTTTGCAAAAACTGTTCAGTAACATACAACGCATAATCTGTTTTTTTCATACACCACTTCATTTTTTTGTACATATATGGAGCTATAATTTTCCCTGGAAACGCATGATTCCAATATGCATCCCAAGCACATCCTATAGCAACAGAAAATAGAGGTTTATTAACATTTTTAGAAATTGTTGCAGCTTTGTATGCGATAATTGATGGCACTCGTGCTACAACTAAATCGCATTGATTAACTGCGACTTCAATATCTTTATCATGTTTTCCAATAAGAGTATTTAACAAATTAGTTATTGGAATATAATTATCTACAACATCATTTGCCAAAACAAATCCCTCTGTACTATCATTTTGATATGCTCTTGTGCATAGAGTTACAGTTCCAAATGCTTTTTTATATCTTTTCAAAGTATTATATGTTGTATCTTTTAGATAAACATCCCTTCCTTTACAAATCATTTTAAAATCTGTAGCAATCAAAACATTAATCATATCCTAGATTCACTCCTATTCAAATCAAATAATGTTCCATGTCTTTTTTGAACCAAAAGTTGACCACTCGGAATTCTACCTTTCACCACACTTCCAGCAGCTATAACACAATTATTTCCAATATTGGTTCCTTTTAGGATTATTGTTCCTGCACCAATCCAACAGTTATTACCAATTACAACATTATCACACTCAAATTCATTGCGTTTTACACCATCAGCATCATATACATGATCATGATCATAGATTAAAACATTTGGTCCAAATATTGTATTTTCTCCAATACATATTTTTTTTTGACAAATAACCTTACAATCCGCATTCAATGATGATTTTTTTCCCATATATAGTTGAGCTCCATTTCTTACTGTAATAATAGTATTTCTTCCTATCATTACCCCTTTCTCCATCAATATTTCTCCCTGAGATTCTTTTGTAATCTGAATACCAGGAAAAAAACGAATTAGAACATTATGTTTTATACCAAACACAAAACATAACACATTACCTCGAATAATTGCGACAATATTTCGAACCAACTCCAGCATATCTATTCTCCAATTATTTTATTTATTTCTTCAATATAAATATCAGTCACTATTTCCCTTTTAAATTCAGTTTCCATCTTAATCCTTGCAGCTCTTCCCATTGCTTTTTTTTCATCATGTGTTAATAGAAGAAATCTTTCAACAGCTCTAACCATCGAATCAACATTTTTCACTTCGAATAGAAATCCTGTTTTCCCATCATCAATACCTTCTCTTACACCAGGTATATTTGAGCCAATACAAGGTCTTCCCATCGAACTGTGTTCAAGTACAACATTTGTCATTCCTTCATAATAACTAGGATGAATTACCGCATGCGCTGAAGCAATATATGGTTTCATATCTATTTGAACACCACCATATTTAACTATTCCTTCTTTCTGTAAAGCCTCAACTTTTGTATAATAATGTTCATCATCGTAATCACCATACAAAACAAAACGCACATTCTTATGCTTTTTTCTAACTATTCTGGCACACTCAAGAAATTCATCAATTCCTTTAATTTGTACAATACGCGCGACATAATTAAATGTAATAGTTTCATCATTCTCTGGATACTCTGTAAAAGGGAATGCCTCAATATTTACGCCTGATCCTGGAATATCTCTATAATGCATTTTCTTTCCAACTATTTTTTGTATCACATCACGTTCCTGAGTATTTTGGTACATCATACAAGATGCCTTTGACCAACCAATTTTATAAAGTATTTTCATAAAAATATCAAATAAGCCTCTTGTCTCCATTAATCCCGCATTATTTACAATGTACGGAATCTTCATAATTCCACATACAAAACCGGCATATATTGAAGGTTTAGATGTATATGTTAATACCACACTTGGTCTTTCAACTTTTAACAATTGTGCATAAGCACGAACCAACTTCAAATCATTTATAATACTAGTACCTCGACGATCCATAGAAACATCAATGAATCTACAACCGCGTTCCGTAAAAAAATCAATTTTTTTTCCATAAGGGCAAACTAATATCACTTCATTTCCCATCTCATGAAGTTTCAAAATCAACTCACTTCTAAAGTTATAAAAATTATTATCTTTTGGGGATATAAGCATTATTTTGCTCACAATTAGTCTTCTCCTTCTGTTCCAATTTAACTTATCCCAGTTTCCATGTTCTTCTAAGCAACACTTCTCTATTTATCTCTTTTTACTTCTTCTCTATACACATTCTTTCCTTTAACAACCGGCGCAATAATGCTAAAGAAAGTCTTTACGTCTAGGCCAAAACTTATATTATCTACATAATCTGCATCCATACTAAACTGCAAATCACGATCAGATGATGATCGATAATCAATGTCTACCGTACAAAACATACCTGGTAATACATCATAGCGATGTGCATATCTTTTGTTATTCTTGTATTCTTCAAATTCTATAGGAAGAATTGGCCGCGGCCCAATAATAGCCATATCTCCTTTAATAATATTAAACATTTGTGGCAATTCATCTAAACTAGTTCTACGAAGAACTGAACCGACTTTCGTAATTCTAGCATCATCAGATCTAGTAGCTACCCCACCCATTTCATATGCATGATTACACATTGTTCGAAACTTATAAACTATAAATGGTTTCTGATTTTTTCCTAATCGTTCTTGTTTGAAAAGAGCAGGTCCTTTACTATCCAATTTAATTAGGACCGTTATGATAAGCATTGGAATACAACAAACCACAAGTCCACATATAGACAAAAATATTCCAATTACTCTCTTTCCAAATTGTTTGTACATCATAACTCCCTCTCATCTCCGCTTAATTCTTCTCACTAATTCTTTTTTCCATTATGTATAGCCGCCAAAATACAAAATATTCCAGGATATATTACTTATAAAGTAATCCAAAATGGAGTTGCTAGCTTCTTTGTTCAGATAAACAGTCACCTTTAGTATGCTTGAAAAACAATTTCAAATGCTTCTGCATACTTTAATCCTGCCTGACAACCACGATATGCAGCCAGTCCTTCATAAGCTTCATTAGAACGTGGATGAGGATACGGTCTCATAACTCCCTTATATGCCTGAAGTGCTTTGATTTTTGTCTGAACACCTTCCTTGTCAATCTCAACAAAGTAATTCGGTGTAAATCTCTTTGCTGAACTATCTAATGACCATTCCGTAGCTGATGGAGTTTCCATATACATAAACAGCTTCAATTGTGGTATTCCTGGTTTTCTCTGAAATAATCTGCTAGCCGCCTGTGCTGCATAACTTGTCATTGCATGATCGTTATTGGTATCAGTTGGATGATGAGTTACAATCGCATCTGCTTTAAAATCTTCTATACATCCTTCAATAAACTGAACCAACTCCAAATGTGGAACTGTATTCATTTTTATATTCGGAAAATCAGCATGATAAACTTTCTCAACGCCTAATATTGACAAAGCTTCTCTCTCATCATCTGAAAGTGTATCTGATAAGTCTCTTCTGGCAGCTGCCTGACTTACCATAATGGCTACCGCTACATTATTCCCTTCCTGAATGAGTTTGTGTATTGTTCCGCCTGCTGCGTCTGATTCATCATCCGGATGTGCGACTACAAATAAATAATTCATCTTATATGTTCTCCTTATGCTTCTTTTCTCATTTTTTCACTAACGTTCTTCATTTCATTTCCTACAGGATGCGCACCCACCGGATGGAATGTCGGTACAATCTCCTCCACCATCTCCACGATATCCTCACTGTTATTGTAGCTGGCTTCTGCCAGTTCTTCCAGCTGTCCCAGGAAGGTATTGATATCAAATGGGATTGGCTTGCCGATGTGGATCAGCTTGTTGTCGGTATGCTTCATCCCCTCTTCCGCCATGAGTTTCTCCTCAAAGAGCTTCTCACCGCTTCGAAGCCCGGTATAAGCCACCTTGATATCCACATCCGGTTCATAGCCGGACAGTTTGATCAGATTTCGCGCCAGTGTATCGATTTTTACCGGGTCACCCATATCCAAGACAAAGATTTCTCCGCCCCAGGCATATGTGCCCGCCTGCAATACAAGACTAACCGCCTCCGGAATCGTCATGAAGTAACGGACAATGTCCGGATGAGTAACGGTGACAGGACCACCGGCTTCAATCTGTTTCTTGAACAGCGGGATAACGGAACCGTTGCTGCCCAGAACGTTGCCGAAACGAACAGCCACGAACTGTGTGCTTGTACGGTTCTTGTTGGAAACGCTGCTGATCTGGATATTGGATGTCTTTCTGCTCTCTGCGGAACGGTGGCGGATAGCCACATCGTCTTTGCCGTTATGGGCATGCAGAAGCGGCAGGATATCCATGCGTCCGGTTTTGCTGACAGCGTCCATGGTCTGAATGACCATTTCACACAAACGCTTGCTGGCGCCCATGATATTGGTTGGGTTGACCGCTTTGTCTGTACTGATCAGAACGAAACGCTGTGTACCGTATTTCAATGCAGCATAAGCTGTCTTATATGTACCGATCACGTTATTCTTGATGGATTCGTTCGGGCTTGTTTCCATCAGCGGCACATGCTTATGAGCAGCTGCATGATAAACAATTTCCGGTCTGTATTTTTTGAACACCATATCTACTCTGCGACTGTCACGGACGGAACCGATAAGTACCACCAGATTCAGAGAATCTTTGTATTTTCGCTTTAATTCCTGCTCGATTTCATAGGCATTGTTCTCATAGACATCAAAGATGATCAGCTGTTTCGGCTCATGGGCTGCAATCTGTCGACATAATTCGCTGCCGATGGAACCACCGCCACCGGTAACCATGATGGTCTTGCCTTTGATATACTGGAAGATTTCATCCATATTAACCTTGATCGGATCACGGCCAAGCAGATCCTCCACCGCTACCGGTTTCAGTTTGCTCAGGGAAACATCGCCGTTGGCCAGCTGATACATACCCGGCAGACGTTTTAGTTCACATTTTGTCTCTTTGCAAATATTCAGGATATCCCGGCGGATCTGCGGAGAAGCTGTGGGAATAGCAAAATAGATTTCGTTGATTTCATATTTTTCAACGGCTGACAAAATATCATCACGACCGCCCACAATCTGAACGCCTTCCATGTAACGGCCCCATTTGTTCGGATTGTCATCGATCACGCAGCTTGCCTGCCCAGAAATCTGTTCAGAATTTCTCATCTCCCGAAGGATGGCCTGTCCCGCCGCACCGGCGCCGATGACCATGATATTGTGGGTGGATTGTTTCTTCTGAACACGGCTATTGCGCTGCAGATTGATATAACGATAGCTGAAACGCACCACTGTGATCAGCCCAAACTGAGCAACGGCCCCCACCAGATAGTAGGATACCGGCATTCTATTGAAAAATACAGTGATGCCCACGAACTGAAATATCGTTGTGATAATGGTTGCCATCATGACTCTGTTCAATTCTGTAAAACTTGCGAATCGCCAGACACTGCTATAGAGATGGAGTCGTCCAAAGACCAGAAGGCAGACGACGGTATAGATCGGTGCGAATTCAAGAAATGCAATGATATACCCTTTGGGTATTGCGCCATAATGAAGATCAAAACGGAGCCATAAACCAAGAAAATAGGACACATTTACTGCGATCACATCATACAGGATCAGATACAATGCTACAATCTTCCAATGTTCAATGGCCCTTTTCATATAAGGTATCTTTTCGTTATTATCGGGTGTGTGTTTCTTGCTACTGTTGATTTTGTTCTGCATTACTACTTACTCCCTCTTTTAGTCTTGCTATGTGCCTGTAATGGGCACTTCTTCCTGCCCGCACACTGCGCATTCTGACGCGCAGTGTTTTTGCGTAATATTAGTACTCTCCGTATTTGCCGTAGTGGCCATAGTACTGTCCATAGCCGCCATAACCCTTATTCTCGGATATCTTGACTTTATTTAATACAACGCCCAGTAATGGACAGCCGCTGGCTTCCAGCTGCTCTTTCATCTTCTGTGCCATTCTCCGGCTGACTTTCTTCTGTTCAATGACCATTACCATGCCGTCCACGCTCTTGGCCACAACAGCCGCATCAATCACCGCGCCGATTGGGGCACAGTCCACGATGATATAGTTAAAACTCTTCTTCATGGCTTCAATGGCTGCCTTGAACTTCGGATTTCCCAATAATTCCGCCGGGTTCGGGGCATTCAGGCCCGCAAATGCCATATACATATTCTTGATGTTGGTCTTACAGATCACATCATTGAGGGGCACAAAACCTGCCAGATAGTGACTCAGTCCCTTGACCTCCTGATCCGGCATACATCGATTGTATAAAACGGATTTTCTCAAATCCGCGTCAAGCAGGATGACACGTTTACCGTCCTCTGCCAGTGCTTTGCAGAGGTTGAATACAACCGTACTCTTTCCCTCATTAGGAAAACTACTCGTAAAAGCGATACACTGTTTGTCCTGCCCGCAGAAATAGATATTCGTTCTCAGCTGTTTATAATATTCGCTGACGGCTTCGCCGTCATCGATTCTTGTCAGATTAATTGAATTCATCAGTTTCGATTTCCTTTCTCTTTCTGGATGTCTGTCTTTCCTGCTTTGCTCTCTGCTTCTTGTGCTTCTGAGCCTGTCTCTGCTGTTTTCTTCCATTGTAAGGAAGCACTGCCAGTGTTGTCATACCCAGATACTTCTCAATGTCATCTTCTGTCTTGATGGTATCATCCAGCAGATAGAGGATTGTAATCACTGCCATGGCCAATACAATGCCTGCCAGAAGGCCCAACGCACAGTTCTTCTTCAGACTCGGACTGGATGGTCTATCAGGCACAGCCGCCTCTTCATAAATCTTAATCGCCTGCATGCCGGTAATCTCTTTCAGCTTTGACTCTGCCACGGATGCCATCTCATTGGCAATATCTGCGGCTGTCTGCGGATTCGGATCATTCACTGTCACCTGAAGGATACGGCTGGATGTCGGATTCGTCACCTCAACTTTCTCAAGCAGCTGCTGGTAATCTATGGTCAGATTCAGCTTCTTGATCACATCTTCCATAAAACTGCGGCTTTTGATCATGCTGGAATAATCACTTGTCAGCTGCTGACCAACCTGCATATCACTCAATGTGGAAGAATTCATGCTGTTGCTGTTGTCCGGCATAACGTACATCATAGAAGATGCACTGTACAAAGGTGTTACAAGGAAACTGGTATAGGCAAACATGATCACCAGACCAACAATGCCTGCCAACAGAATCGCCGACAGGTGCTTCTTCATCACCATCAGCAGTTCCAGTAAATCAATTTCCATCTCTTCATTGTCATTTCTTTTCTTTTCCATTACTACTTACTACTACTTTCCATTCTTTAAATTGTTGTGTTGATAGGCTACGGGTGTCAAATTCTGTCGTTTTCGACATCAGGTGCTGATCAGCTGATTCTCCAGAATTGCCCTCGGATTCTCCTCTGCCAGCTGTCTGAGTCTTGCGCGGCCGCATTTCTTCTCAATCCATTCGGCAGCTTTCCGGTACTGTGGCGGTCTCGATGTCATATTGTGGGCATCGGTTCCCAGTACATCGATATAGCCATCCTCCACCAGTGCCCGACACCGGCGCACCCATCGGTCAAAACGCCCGCCGATCAGGCCATCGGTATTCATCTGCAGAATAATCCCGCTCTCCTTCAGTTCCTCTAACTTGTCCCATTCATCAATCAGACAATCCAGACGCTCCACATGGGCCAGAACCGGCAGATAACCCCCATACAGAATCTGCTGCAGACCACTGTAAACATTATGATAAGAAGCATTCGGCTTGTACTCCACCAGCACATAACGTCCGCCGTTCATAGTCGTGATACTGCCGCTATCCAGATATTTCACCACATCAGGAAAATACATCACTTCATTGCCCCGGTACAGATGCATGTCTTCATACTGCTTCTTCGCATACAGTTCCAACGCCCGAAAAGCCCGCATGACCTTCTTCGGCCGCTCCGCATCATCCGCATTGTGTCTGTTGTAATGGGGTGTGACGCATAAGTGCCGTATACCTTCCTCATACGCCATGTCCAACATCCGGCATGACATCTCAAAAGTCTCAGCTCCATCGTCCACTTTCGCTAGTATATGGGAATGAATATCATAAAACTCCATACTGAACCTCATTTTCTCATATTAACGTATATTCATATCTATTATATCGTGTGACCATTTTTTGTCAACTGCAAGGATGGCTTTTTTGAGAACTTTTGTCGAAAAATAACCACTAATGTGGGATTTTCAGGTGAAAATGGGTGAGATATTAACATTCGTTAATTTTATGAAAAAAATTACAGATTAGTGGATAAAAGTATTTTTTAGCCAAAATGTAATGCTGATGTCGTAATCAATCCATTAAAATACCTATGGGTCCTGATAGAAGAAGCAATCCTCTATCAGATTGCAGGCGATTGCTTCTATGGAAATATTTTTAGTTATAACTTTTCTCTAATGTACCCAGGCACCATTCGAATTTACATAATAGCCGTCAATCCATGCATCGACTGCCATTGTCTCACTTCCATCAAAATAGTACCAGTCATCTCCTATTATCTGCCACCCTGTAAGCATTTGACCATTTACACTCATATAATACCAATTCTTCGATATATATTTCCACTGATTAATAGGATATGTCCCATCTGCATTCTGATACCACCAGCCTCTTGCATTATGCATCCATTCACCGTTTTCCTTAGAAGTGACATTTAAATATATTGTGCCTATTCCTTGAAGATTGACACTGCCATGTCCATTTTGATCTTCTCTGCCTGCAATTATTATGGTAACTCGCCCAGGTCCCGTAATCGTATATTTGTATTCAGGCTCATAGACAACAGGTATTTGATCTTGAATCACCCCAAAACCTGCTCCCCAATTATCAAAGTAATATCCTGATCTGGTAATATCTTTTGAATCACATCCATAGGTAAAATGTTCATCACCATATAAAAAATAATCCCATCGACCGGACCATGTATCCATTTCATCAACATATTATATGCATAGTCCCTTGTATAGGTTCCATGTATATAATATAGGCTATCCGTCTCAAACAATGTGTAATTATGCTCTTCGGCAACTGCTGCAACAGCTTCACGCGAAACCAGATCCTTAGAAACCATAAAATACACCGGATACCAGGTTTCTTTTACTACTTCACATTTTGCATATTCTTCCTTGGCATAAGTATGCTACATATGAATCAATATCCTCATACCCCCATTGCTTTGCTTTATCCAATGCAGTATTTTCAAAATTAGTTACGTATCCCGGACTAAAACCCTCATAAATACTGTCAGACTGTATATAACCTGTTTTATTGACAAAATCAGCCATAGAACTATAATTTCTCAATTCTTCTAAGGTATATATATCACAAATATCCATAAAAGTGATGTAAAATGGTTCTGTTATCATTTTCATCAGAAATATCTATCGGATTATTTGGTATTCTGGCTGTATTTTGTGCTGCCCATACAGTAATAGGTGTCAGCAAACAAACCGCCTAAATACACACCAATTTATAAAATATTTTCTTCATTTTTCTTTCCTTCTTTTAATTCTATCATGAAAGATCGCAGAAAATTTATTTTTCCTGCGATCTTTTTAATTAATCTTATAAAATTTTTTATCTGCTGCTTACCCACGCACCGGATCCATCTACATACCAATTTCCAATCCATGCATCCGAAGCCATCTGACCATTCAAATCAAAGTAATACCATGTATTTCCTATTTCCTGCCAACCGGTGACCATGGAACCGCCTTCACCAAAATAATACCAGATGTCATTAACCTGCTGCCAGCCTGTCTGCATAACTCCATTTTCATTCATATAGTACCATTTACTGTCATCAAGTACCCAGCCTGTTCGCATGGCTCCGCTTTCACCAAAATAGTACCAGACACCATTAACCTGCTGCCAGCCGACAATCATCTTGCCGTTTTCATCCATATAATACCATGTATTGCCATCGAATACCCAGCCTATACACATGGCTCCGCCTGCACTAAAATAATACCAGGTATTCTCATGTGAAGCCCAACCAGTCTCCATCCATCCAGAATGATCAAATCCATACCAGGTACCGTCAATTTGAATACGTTCAGATGCCGGATAGGAACCATCTGCATATTGATACCACCATCTGGAACCAGACTGTATCCATTGTCCCTTTCCCTCATTATCATAATTGAAATGATAAATCGGTGTTAGATCGTCAAATGCGCCATCTTTTGGTATTTGTTCCCATTCTTCCTGTGTACCCGCATAATATATATCCACTAAGTTCACTGCATTATAAAATGCATAGTTCTCTATGCTCGTTACAGAATATGGAAAATAGACCTTTCTCAAATTCGTACAATCCCAAAAAGCCCCCACTTCAACTGTTTCTACTCCCTCCGGAATCTCAAGAATTTCTAAAGTCTGTGCCGAATCAAACGCAAATGGTCCGATCACAGCAACTGGTTTATTATCAATCTCTGCAGGTATAACAACATTCTGATCATCGCCGGTATACCTTGTAATCATAATCTGATCATTATTAATTACATATTCATAATCGCCAAACTGCTCAACATCATCGGATTCATAATAAGACTCTTCAGAAATCGGATATGCTTCTTCAAAACTTGCATCCGTATATTCCTCATCCCGCACATGATCTGAGAAATCTGCCATATTCTTCAGGAAATACACATAACTATCATTTCCGGCATCCCAGGTACTATCAAGATTATAGTACTTCCCATCTATGCTTACAATATTCCACGCATGCGGACCTCCGGCATCTCCGGAGATCACTCTGGCATCTACACCGGCATCTAATACCATACGATAGAATAAGGATGCATATCCCTGGCATACAGCCGTTTTGTTAATCAACGCCGCATATGCTGTATATTTCAATGTATATGTATCATCATCTAACGTTTTATAATCATATGTAATATTGTCACAAATGTAATCATAAATGGCTTTTACCTTCTCATAATCCGTTTTTCCAGAAAGATTAAAAGATTGCAGCAAATCATCCACTTTCTCTGTCACCTGTTCTTCCTGACCTGCATCAGATAAATATGACATGTAATAGGTAATATGCAGATCATATCCGCCATTTGCATCAAAAGTGTAGGATGCTTCAGCCGTCCATCCCTGATAATGCCACTTGAGGTAATCACCCTCATTGCCGACTCCGGTATGCGAAATTGCATTCTGAAACAGCTGATTTGCCAGCGCATCAAAAAAATTCTGTGTGATACTATCACTGCTGTAATAATATACATCAATGACACTATCTCTCTCCACCAGTTCCTGCCTAAATTTTTCTGCAATCTTCTGCACATCACTCGTATATACTTCATCAGCTGTATTTAGACTATATGGCTGAATAGCCTCTGAACGCTGATTTATCTCTATATCCTTATAAACGGGATTGGTATAATGATAATCTTCTAATGTGAACTCTGTCTGCGCATTAACTGTTCCTGACAGTAGAAATAATATCATTAGAATAAGTGCCCAAAAAATAGATTTCTTTTTCATTTGTACCTCCTCTTACTTTGAATTATTTGTTATCTAAGTATCAGTTGCTCTCTCCTCCCATTAAATCCAATCTTTTTGTTTTATTATAAACAAGGCTGTGCAAAAATCCCTCTTACACAGCCCTGCTTAAGCATGACTAGATTTTCTCTTTTTAGAAACTACTGAATCAAGCAACCATCATTATCAAAAACATACTGCTTTCCGCCAATCTGCTGAACACCAGTCACTGCCCAACCATTATCATCAAGATAATACGTTTCATCCTCAAATGTCTTCCAGCAGTTTCTTACCGGTGTACCATCAGCACCATAATATGCATAATGTAATTCTGTATACGAATGTACTGTTTCTAATCGATTTGTTACCATTTTTCCTGAAGAATCAAAGCAATAGAATGCATTTCCAATTTGTTTACTTGTGTTTTTTAATAAGTTGCCTTCATCATCCATATAGTACCATTCATCATGGACCTTATTCCAACCCTGAACCATATTCTGGCGTGTTCTATTCCCGTTGCCGTCAAAGTAATAATAAACACCATCCTCTTCTCCAACACCGCTGATAGAATATCTGTCAACAAACAGATAATATTTGCCATTAATTATGGCTGGATCACTCCAAATGAATGTGCCGTCTTCTACATACTGGTTGTTATTAACCCAACCATCTGTAATAACAACACCATCAGCATTGGCGTAGCCTTGGCCAAAGCCTGACCAATCACCTATACCTTCATTGACAGCCATTTCACCATTCATACCAAAATAATAACATTTTCCATTAATTTGCAATAAACGGTTTCTGACAAACATGCCATTCTTTACATAATACCAGCTATTGGCTATTCTGACCCAACCATCATCATTAGCGCTGACAGTATTTTTTATTACACCATTTTCATCAACAACTGTAACTGTCTTGTAATCCTCAGATAAGCGATTACCTCTTATCAGTATCCCTTGATCTGAAAACAAATACTTTTGTCCCTCAATAACATGTTCGCCCGTATATAAAACACCATCTGAACCGGCATACGAATTGTCCTTATAACACCATACGTTCTTCTCCATCATACCATTGGCATTAAAGAAATAACGCTTGCCGTCTATCTCCATGATTCTATTGAAAAGCATTCTTCCCTCGTAATCAAAACAATAAGAATTACCATCAATCGTCTCAATAGAGTTCTTGACTAATGCATTATTTTTTACATAGTAATACTGGCCTGCAATTAGATTCCATCCTTCTGCTACATCAATACCTATGCCATCACTTACACCACTAGACGCAAATCTGTATAACTTGCCATCGATAATCCGGTCCTGATTATTCATATTGGTTTGCTCAAAGTAATACCATTGATTATTAATCTGCTTCCATCCAGATTCAACACACACACCATTTGCATCATAATAAGTATATACGCCAGCATCATCCTGTAACCAGCCGTTAACAAGCATTGCTCCTGATGCCTGCAAATAATGTCCATCATATTGGCAATTTCTCATCATAACGCCATCTTCATCAAAATAATACGTCTCACCACCAACAACTTTTGAAGTTGAAGTAATCGGCACGCCATTCTGAAGATAATAGTAATCACTGCCATTTTTCTGCCAGCCATTATTACTAGCCGTTAATGCTCCGCTCCATGTGCCATCCTGTTGGAACATATTGTAAGTACCATTAATTTTAACAAGACCGGTTACTGCAACAGCATCCTTGAAGTAATACCACGTACCATCTGTATGTTGATACCAACCGCTCTCTTGAAGCTTACCGCTTGCATCTGCATATCTTGTTTTATCAGATGACTTAATCAGACCAGTTTGCATCTCACCGTTGGAGTTAAAGAAGTAATATGAGCCATCAATTTTTGTCTGCCCAAGGCTTTTCAATCCAGGCATACCGCTCTCTCCGTCTTCTTTCGCAAAATAGTACCATTTATTATCAATCTTTGTCCATCCCTCTGCCAGCTTGCCATCTTTGATATAGTAGCCACCGTTATGCATATATCGGCTGCCTACCCAACCATCCTTCGTATACTCTGCACCAACGCCATCTCCACCAAAAACATAAAGCTTACCGTCTTTTACACTCTTTGTATTAAGCTGCATTTCACTGTCAACAAAATAATACATTGATTGATTAATTGTCTGAATACCAGATACGCCTCGACCTTCTGCATCATAATAATACCAGCCATTCTGATTCTCATACCAGCCTTTGATGGCATGACCATCCGAATCGGTTCGATAAATATAGCGTTCGCCATCTGTATCGCCCTTTGGATATGCATAACAAGTGTCATTTACAACCATCTCACCATTTGCATCGAAAACATACAATGCATTGTCAATCTTCATTGCACACTTTCTGACCAAGTCATGATTCTGAACATAATACCAACAACTGCTGGTTCCAATCCAGCCATCCTTTTCAATGTTATCTTTTTTCTCAAGGGCACCATTACTTCCAAAGTAATAGAATGTACCATCTATTACAACAGCCTGATTTGCAACCATTTCTCCATTTCCATCATAATCATTTTTGAAGTAATATGTAGTACCATTCAAATTCTGTAGACCCTCTGCTTTGACACCATTTTCATCATAATAATACCAATCGGTATTAGATTCATTATATCGGAACCATCCCTTGACTAAATGCCCATCTTTATCTACACGATAATAACAAGTCCGATCCGAATCAGAATCATATATGCTAAACTCAGTATTGGTTTCCATCACACCATTATAATTCATGTAGTAAGTCTGTCCATCTACTGTTAAAAATTCATTTTGAACCAATTGGCCATCTTTGACATAATACCAGTCGCCATCAAACTGCACCCAATCATCCTTATCCAGTGCCTTTTCTTCACTCAGCACACCGTTCTTATCAAAATGATATATCTTACCATTTTCTGTAACAACATAATTGGTTAACATTTCGCCTTCATAATTCAGGTAATAAGTCTTGCCATTAATCTCTGTAATGCCTTTTACGGCACTTCCATCTTCATTATAATAAAACCAGTTATTATAACCCATGGCATCACTATCTGATTCATAATACCAGCCTTTTACCAAATGACCATCCTGATCTACACGATACCAGTCCTCTTGGCCTTTATCCTGATTATAAGCATAAAACGTGTCATTTGTAAGCATATAGCCATCATAACCCATATAGTAAGTATTGCCATTATCTGTTACGAAATTGCTTTTTACAAGTTCACCATCTTTGGCATAATACCATTTATCTTCCAACTGAATCCAGCCATCCTGTTCAATGCTTTGCGGATTTCTGCAAACACCGTCACTTCCAAAATAGTACAATGTCTTGTTCTCTGAAACAATATAATCCGTATACATTCTGCCCTCATAGCCAAAATAGTAGGCATTTCCATTTACCTCTGTAATGCCACTTCCTGCTTTCCCATTTGCATCATAGTAGTACCACTCATCACTTTCCTCCGGCTGATACCATCCTTTGATTATATGGCCATTAGAATCGGCACGATAATCATGTGACGCACCTTCCTCTTCATCCCATACAGAAAACGTCTGGTCTTTCATCATAACCCCTGAGCCATCCATATAGTAAGTGGAGTCATCTACTGTTATAAACTTGCTCGTAACAAGCTTTCCATCTTGCACATAATACCTTTTATCACCATTCTGAATCCATCCATCTTCTTCAATTGTCTGAGAATCTGTAAGTGTACCATCACTGCCGAAGAAGTACAAAATACCTTTCTCCGAAAACACATAATCAGTACACATTCTGCCGCCAAGTTCAAAATAATAGGTATCCCCATCTACCTCTGTGATACCATTAGCTGCATTTCCGCTTTCATCATAATAGTACCTTTCATCACTTCCTTCCGGCTGATACCATCCTTTAACCAAGCGTCCATTCTCATCTGCTCGATAGTTGCCATAAGTATCCTTCTCGCCATCATAAACTGAAAATGTCGTACTCTTATAGAGAACACCATCCCAAGCTACAAAATAGGTATCATCACCCTCTGTAATAAATTGGCCTTTAACTAATTCACCATCTCTGATATAGTATTCATTGCCTCTAAATGAAGTCCATCCGTCCTGCGTTATCTCCTGCTGTTCTTCAAGAACACCATCTTCTCCAAAATAATATAAAATACCATCCTGAGTATAAGCATAATTAACACGCATATAAGTATCAAAGCAATAGGTCTTGTCATCAATAGTTACAACCCCCGTTGCCATGATACCAGTAACAGGATCATAATACCAGCTATTCCACGAATCATGATACCAGCCTTTAACTACGTGTCCATTTTCATCACTACGATAGTTAATTTCCTTTCCAGTCTCCTGATCAGTTATACTAAAAGTAGAATTTCTCAGCATTATACCGCTAGAATCGAAAAAATATGTATTCCCTGCAATATCTACTAATCCCTCGGCACGATCTCCTTCTTCCCCGTAATAATACCAGTTATCTCCATCCTGATACCAACTATTCTTATATTGAATACCATTTTCATCAAAACGGGTATATCTATACCGCTCGTTTTCTTCATCCCAGTATGTCACTTCCCGGTCCTTGACAATTTCACCATTCTGATAATAGTAACCATCATCTCCCCAACCATTACCGGATTCCGGTGCAGACTGAACAGTTTCTGCAGTTTCTGTAACTGCTTCCAGTGTTTCCTTCTCAGTGTCAGCTACTGATTCTTTCTTCACTTCGGCAGTTTTCTCTGTTTCTGACGTTTCTGATTCTGAGCTCTGTTCAGTTTCACTCTCAACAGCTTCTTCAGACTCCCCCGTCTGCTGTACTTCGCTTTCTGACTCAGGCTGTTCTGATGAAATCTCATCCGTAGAATCCACAACTTCTTCCGCCTGATACTGCGCCGTTTCAGGAACCGAAGTATCCGCTGCATAAGCTACAGGTGCATCCAAGAGAGCAACTGCTGTCACTACCGCAACAAATTTCTTTGCTTGTTTTAACAGTTTTCTTTTTTTCATTAACATTGCCTCCTACCTTAAAAAATGCAGGCTTATTATACTACATTTTTAAATAAAATTTCAATATGATTACATGATGATTATTCCGGGGCTCTCTGAGCCACCTGTCCGGACTTTGAGAGCCACCATTCCGGAGAATGGGAGCCATATATTCCGGTAATTCAGAGCCACCTTATTGGACTCTATTACATATATTTCCTTTATACTGTAAATAAAGAACTGAATCCCTCCCTGTACCGGGTTGTGTATTCCGGCCTTTCCACCCTCACTGCAAATGATTTTTACCGTAATCTGGTGCGTGAGCTCGGGGCAGAACCTGCCTATAAAAAACCAGATAACTTCCGGATTATTCAGGAAGAGATCACACGTCTTTCTGTTGAGAAGAGGAAAACTCCGGTTATCATCATAGATGAGGCCAATTACATCAACAATGCGATCCTTAACGATTTAAAAATCCTTTTCAATTTCGAAATGGATTCCAGGGATCGGGCGGCAGTACTCCTTGCAGGTCTGCCAAAACTCAATGCAACGTTAAACCTTGGTGTGCACGAGCCTCTGCGCCAGCGGATTGTCATGAACTATAACCTGGACAGTATTTCTAAGGAAGAAGGTCGTTACTATATTTCCGAAAAACTGAAAGGTGCCGGCTGCAATCAGACCATCTTTGAAGATGCCGCCATAGAAGCTATCCTTAATGCTGCTGACGGCACACCGCGTCTGATCAATAAGTTCTGCAACACCAGCATGCTCATAGGTGACAGTAACAAAGCTAATTTCATTACAACAGATATCGTAATGCAGGCAATCAGTGACTGTGAACTTGGATAACTGCTACTTTTCCTCACGCAATTAATTTGCGTGGGGAATTTGAAGTTTCAAATAATCTTCATAAACGACCACAGATAATTTGCATAGTTTCTTTCTACCTAAACAAAAACCCTTCATTTAATCTGATTATTTGAGCTGCAAATTCTGCTCGAACGGTACACCTATTCTGAAATCGGCGGTACATTCATTCTGATTTAGCGGTACGCGTTTTCTACTCCAATCGGTACGTTTTTCCTTTATTATTGTGATGTAACTATTATTTCATCACAGTGCAAAGGAGGAACTATTATGCACGACTACAACACTATTCTCGGTGTCATAGAACTTCGACTTAGCAAAGTCAGTTATGATACCATACAAAAACGTTACCGGATTGGCCGGAGTGGAATCACATTGATTATGAAACGTTATAACGAGTCTGGTTTATCACTGGATGACCTTCGGCAAATGCCTGCCTCAAAAGTGGTTAATCTTATCTATCCAAAAGAGAACCTCAGACACAAGGATATTCCACTGCCTGATTTTGGAAAAATACATGAGCAGATGGTTCAGATGGGAAAACATGCTGATCTAAGTTTTCTATGGATCGATTACAAAAAAGAACATCCTAATGGTTATCAGCTCGCCCAGTTTTATAAGCTGTACCGCGATTTTATGGTAGATACTTATAGTACTTCTAAAACCTCAATGCCCGTGGAACGGATCCCTGGCGAAAAGATGTTCATTGACTGGGTCGGCGACCAGCCGGAACTGCTATTGGACACAACTACCGGAGAACTTCAGAAAGTTCATATTTTTACGACTACACTTGGTTTTAGCAGTCTTGTTTATGCAGAAATCTTTCCAGATGAAAAACTTCCACATTTTATTGCCGGTACGGTACATGCATTGTCTTATTATGGAGCAGTTCCTAAATATCTTGTCCCAGACAATCTGAAAACAACAGTTACCAAACACAGCAAAGATGAACTTGTATTGCAATCAGCCTTTTCAGATCTGGAGACCTTCTATGATACGATTATCCTTCCACCACCACCAAGGAAACCGAAAGGCAAACCAACGGTTGAAAACCACGTGCGTTTCTTAGAAACACATCTGGTCGAAGAATTAAAGAAAGATACTTATACCTCTCTGGAAGCTTTGAATGCTGCGGTTAAAAAGATTGTAGCGGACATCAACCAGCGTCCTTTCCAGAAAAAGTCTGACATTCGGAGATCCCGCATGAATGGATTTGAAAAGTACGATAAACCGCGTATGAACCAGCTTCCAGGCGAAAGTTATACACTTTGTGATTATAAATACTTTCTTAAAGTTCCGGATAATTACCATCTTGAGTATGATGCCCACTACTATTCTGTATTGTATACCCACAAAGGAAAACCTGCAATTCTTAAGGCTACAATGACGGAGATACGGATCTGCGATGAGTATAACCGACTGATCTGCCACCATCCAAGATCTTACCGTGATTTTCCTCTTTACATTACAGATGACAGCCATATGCCTCCGGAACATCTGTATTACAAAGAAGTGAATGCACATGACGGAGCTTATTACAGGCGGTGGGCATCTGTCTATGGAGAGTCTATGGTAACTCTTATTGGCAGGATACTCCGCAGTTCCAAACAGGAGGAGCAGGCATACAACAGCTGTGCCGGTGTACTCCATTCCTGTAAGGATGTTCCTCATAGACTGGTTCAAGAGGCTGCTGAGAAATGTGTAGAAGCCAGTGCTTGCAAATATTCTTATTTCAGAAAGCACTGGGCATGGTCCGGAATAATCATTCCAGCAGCGGTATGAACGGAACCGGAAAACTTCCTTTCCATGCAAACATCCGTGGAAAGGAGGCATACAAATGAGTTCATCCCATGACATTACATTAACAGCTCAGGAACAGGCTCTGATCATGCGTCTGAAGAGTTTCCACGTTCCAGAAATGGCACATATCCTGGAAGAACAGCTGAAAGACCCCAATGCAGATCTAAACACTTTTATGGAACGCATGACAGCAATGGTTGATGCAGAGTGGCAAGCACGGGCAGATAAACGCTTTAATCGTCTGATGAAAGAAGCGCATCTGCGATACCCAGCGGCAGATCTTGATGAAACCATTTACCGTCCAGAACGCCAGCTTGATACCCAGACAATAGAACGACTGAGCACCTGCCATTGGATAGAGGAAGGAAAAAATCTCATTGTAACAGGCTCTTCCGCCAGTGGAAAAACTTATCTGATCAATGCTTTTTGCGTAACTGCGATGAAGCACTCTAAGAGTGTAAAGTATATAAAAGCGAACACCCTTATGAGTGAAATGGAACAGGCACGCATCAAATCCACAAATCTGGATTACCTGAATAAACTGACCAAACTGGATCTGCTTGTGATCGATGATTTCGGTCTTATGGATCTCGACCTTGATAAATGTCGGGATCTCTTTGAAGTCCTTGATACCAGGGATGGAAGAAAATCAACTGTAGTTATCTCACAATTTCCAGTCAGTACATGGTTTGATATGTTTGCCGATAACACCTACGCCGATGCATGCCTTACACGTATCACAGATAAGCATCATACATATCGTTTGGAGATGAACGGTATAAATATGCGTGAAACGGAATGATATCATCTAGCGGTACTTCGTACCGTTAAAAATGGAATAGCCGTTCCGCAGTAGCGGAACTGGCATTCCGTTTAAGCATAATTTGCATATAAGAACTCCGATTGAGTATGATAGTTTCTGGGAAGTTAGCATCTACTGTTTGGGGCATTTCTGGAAAAGATGCACTACTTAAATGGAATATACAACATTTACTTTAATTGAAATTTTAACTCATATTTTCAACAAACATTCTTTTATTTTTTTCATAATCCAAGAGGCACTTATCGATATTTTTCTCAATAAGTGCCTCTTATCAGATTAATTTTTTTAATCCTGGAATTTTTTTATAATAGCTGTTAAAATGCCGCCCATAATCATACTAATAATTATCCATCCAAAAGATACTATCAACGTAGGTAATATCGGCTCTAGCATAAACTGATATTTTTCACAAAAAAAAGAGTTTTAAAAAAGGATCTAGCAAATACATACCCAATGTAAGTGAGCCTACACAACAGATAATTGCCCCTACTCTACCTTGTGATAAGCTTTCGCATTTAATAAACAGCAATCTAATTACAATAAAAGCAACTATTGCTGTAAGGTAATCAAATAATTGCACATAATTTTGAGTATACGCTCCTGTTGTAATTCCTTCCCAATACGTACAAACATTTGATATAGCTATTCCAACCAGTGCTAGCACAATAAGTCCAATTAAATGCTTCTTTTTTAACTTTTCATAATCAACATTATACTCTAGATAATAACCTAATAAAGGATAGAAAAAGGCTTTTGTATCCGAAAAAGGAACAGATATATTTCCAGAAATATATATTTCATTTTGACCATGTGTTAATAATATCATATTTGCAATTGGAAGAAATGACCAAAAAACAGCATGGATCACTATTAATACAGCAAAATCGCTTTTAGACATCTTCTTGGCAATGCGTTGCATAAAAGGAAGAATCAAAAGCATCCCAATATAAGAATAAAGGTACCAATAACTATCTGTTCCTTCTAGTGTATTAGCTAACATCCCTGTAATAAACCGGCTTAATGAATAATCATATTCAAATGAATGAAGTACCATAAATATTTTATAG
Organism: Pseudocoprococcus catus; assembly: GCF_902381825.1. Lineage (GTDB taxonomy): Bacteria > Bacillota > Clostridia > Lachnospirales > Lachnospiraceae > Coprococcus_A > Coprococcus_A intestinihominis. Next base: position 438,546 of record NZ_LR698973.1, on the reverse strand, counting down.
CAACTGTAGAATGCACCTTCAAAGACTGTTATTAAAAGTAGAAATCGTAAAAATCTTTTTCTAATTACAGTAGGAAATTCTTCATTCTTTCTTAAAAGCAAAGCTCCCGAAATCATTAAAAAAAGTGGAACATTGATACGCGTGATCATAGTTATTGTCATATAAACCCATTGCTTCGCACCAGAAGAAATTTGATAAAGCGTATATCCAGCAAGATGGTTAAATATAACAAGCGCTATAGCTATGATTCTCATAAATTCAAAATACACTTTTTTGTTTGATAAATCCACTGACTTCTCCAATTCTTTTCCCCCATCTATAATATTACATTGTTCATCAAAATGAAAAGGGGATGTCAATTCATACAGCCCTTTTTATCATCAATGCAGAATATGGACTATCATAGTGTAACAATTATTGTCAGAGTTGTCAATCACTTGTATGTTTTAACCGGTTATTTTATTACAATTCACCAGATAATTTCCAGCATCTTTAATAAAGCTGGCTGCAATCAGCACAATAACTGCACCAATTGGGAAAGCTGCCACGATACTCACCGACTGAAGATTATTCATCGAACTTTCTGCAAATAATAAGGCAATTGGCAATAAAATTAAAAGGATGCACCACATCAGCTGAATGCCTTTATGTGGCTGTTCATCTTCTTTTAAAGTGTGGTAGCTATAACAAGATGCTGTCAATGCAATGGAATCAAATGATGTCGCATAAAAAGCAATCATTGTCAACAAAACAACGACCATAATCACAGGCGCGCACGGCATCGTCTTAATGATACTCACAATCATACCATACAAATCACCATTTGTAAGATAATCCGCTATAAAGTCTGCTTTACCTGTCATTTGCAATCCCATAGAATAGTTTCCTAATACGATAAAACTTGTTAGTGTTGAACCAACACCAAAAATATAGCCGCCTAAAATAGTCTGACGAACAGTTCTACCACGTGAAATATTACCGATAAAAAACGGTGCTGCCACACACCATACCATCCAATAAGCCCAGTAGTAAATGGTCCAATTCTGTGGAAAATTCGAAGTTCGCAGTGGATCCGTAAATGTAGAAAGATCGATAAAATTCTGAACCATCTTTCCAAGAGACGATAATCCGGTTTCAATAATGTATCGTGTCTCACCACCAAACAGCAGGACAAAAGCAATTAAGCCAAAAAACATATAAATACATAAATTAGCCAGCTTGCTAATACCTTTAAAACCATGAAGCAAAGAATATGTATAAATAGCACATGTAATCAACAAAATAATAATATTGATTACGGTCCGATTGACCGCAACATGAAATAATTCTCCAATAATTGTCGCCATTAACGGTGTCGCCACACTAAATGTTGTAGCCGTTCCTGCCAGAAGTGCAAATACTGCAAGCAGATCTATAATTCTTCCAATCCATCCATCCGTATGCTTGCCAAGAATCGGTCGACAAGCCTCCGAGTATTTTTGTCGATTTCTTTTCCTCACATGCAACATAAATCCAAAAGCAACTGCCAAAACCAAATAAAATCCCCATGGGATAAAACTCCAGTGAAACAACGGGTAGACACCTGCCCAGTCTTGAATGCTTCCCATTTCCTCAATATGCGGATCTGTAGCATATAATACCCATTCAGAAAACGAATAAAACAAAATATCCGCTGCCAATCCGCATGTAAACATCATCGATCCCCAGGCAAAAAATGAATATTTTGGTTTTTCATTTGGTTCTCCTAATACAATATTACCGTATCTGGAAACTGCAATATACAGTGAAAGGATAAATATTCCAAGTCCAATGACCAAATAATAAGTTCCAAAAGTATCACCAAAGAAAAAACGTATCTGACTTAAAACTGCATTTGACTGTTCAGGTACGAAAAAAAACAATACACATAACGCAATTACAATTCCCAAAGGAAGCAGCGTGATCATCCAATCAATTTTTCCGCGTTCATTTTTTTCATTCATTTTATTCCATCTCCCCATATTTTTTATAGCTTTCATCTATAACAGCCAGTTCGCTTAAATTGTCAATTTCTATAACATCACCTTTCAGCATTGGACGTATTCCCAATCTGAACGCCTGCGGGTAACAGAACATTGCCACATCATCCCAATAAATTTGCCGATTCCCTTTTTGTGCAAATTCTTCTTCCAGATAATATTTCAGTTTTCTTCCATCCTCTGCTGTCCAACGTGAAATACTGTAAAGCTGCCATCCGCATTTTCCGCCGTTCCGGCTGCATGACGTAACAATCCCGTTTTCCACAGTTTGAAGCCATTCATCTGTTTCTTCATCGGTCCAAATACTATTATAACCGGATCGTTCAAATTCTGAAGAAAGCACTTCAGCATTATAAATTATCTGATCTCCATCCAAAATAATTGCATTTTCTATATGCTCCCTTGCAACATATAAAGAAGAAATGTTATTGCATGTATCATAATACGGATTTTCAATTAACTGAACACCCGGATATTCTTGTTCTAATCCCATAAACTGATCTTTTAGATACCCTACCACCACATAAATTTCATAAATTCCGTTTTGATGAAGGCCCTCGATAACTGTATCAATCATTCGAATGCCATTCACCTTAACCAATGGTTTCGGCGTTGTCAAAGTTACAGGCCTCATTCGATTTCCCAACCCTGCAGCCATAATAATTGCTCTTTGAACTCTATGCATTTACGCTTCCTCACTTTCTTTTTGTGCTTCCAGCTCTTTCTGAACTATACGATAATACTCTTTCGCATAACGATACTGCCTTAACGAATATTCTCCAAACTCCACGCCCAGTCTTCGTTTATATTCACACCAATTACTCCACAACAAACCACACACTGCAATATAGCAATAAATTTTAATTCTGACAGCAGCATCACATTTTCCTTCAAAATAGAGTTCGATTAAGTGATCCACCTGACCCCTATCATAAAAAGAATAAATACAAAACATCGCCAAATCAACATGCGGGTCCTGCATCCCGGCATATTCCCAATCTGTCAGCTGCAGTTCTTCACCATGTTCACCGGTATAGAACAGGAAATTATCCGGCACTGCATCAATATGTGTTAAAACCTTTTCCGTTGCATGTACATCAATGTATGGTTTCAATCCCAACACCTTTTTCTTTGTCTGCTCATAGTCTCGATACACTGAAGCATTACCTTCCCACAAACTCTCATAAAATTCGATCTGCTTAAATAGATCAAACTCATGCTCAACGTTTAGAGACATATGATGAAATTTCCTCAAAAGTTCCATTGACTTTTTCAAATCTTCCTCATTTAATGGATCACATGTACGAACCCCCTCCAAAAATGCCGTAATCTTATACCCATTTTCCGGATTAATATAAACCGGATCATCGCAAATTCCTTTACTTGAAATAGCGTGATAAACATCTGCTTCCTGTCTGCGGTTTATCAATTGATCCGTTCCCTCTCCCGGAATACGCATAATATATTTCTTCCCTTTACACGAAAATAAAAATGAACGATTTGTCATGCCTTTTTTTAAAACAGAAATTTCGACAATTTCTTTCGCCTTTACCTGAAACTTTTCAGCTATTGCTGCTATAGCATCAGACTTCAATTGTTCCGAATGACTATCTAAGTCCCTCAATTGCTCATATGTATTAATTTCAACAACATCTGATGCATGTGCTACCTTTGCCGATATGATCATCCGATCCTTATTGTAAAGTGCTTCTTCCCAAAAACATCCATCATAAGCCGGCTTTCCACACAATTGATGAATTCGTTCACTAACGGATGCACCATCCTGTGCTGTCAAATATGTAATTCCAATCATAGCATTTCCCGAAGTCTCCGCTGTACGTACCAACTCCATCTTGCGACTAACGCGAACATCACTTTCTTCATCTGCCGCGTCACTCACCATGTACCAAGAATATAATTCTTCTCTGCTGAATGGATTCTTCCTGCACCAGATATCACACGGGAGAATATATGCGTTAGCAAGATGATCCGATACCAACTTCATAGAATGCAGATTATTTTTCCCTGCGTATTCCGAATTGACAATCAATTTCACTCCAAACTCATCAATTAAATATTCGAATTGCTCTTTCATAAATCCGACTACTACATAAATCTGATGAACACCGACTTCATGAAGCTGGCGAATCAAGCGCTCAATCAGATACTCACCCTTTACCTTCAAAAATGCCTTTGGTGATTCAAGATTAATGGGAACCATACGCATCCCGAAACCGGCTGCTAAAATCACCGCCTGCTTCGGTGCATTCTGCCTAAACAGGTTCTCTGCCTTCTGCGTTAATTGATTTTCTTCGTTTATATATCCTTCTAACAATAGCTGTTTGAGGGAGCGATTAACCACCCCTAATGAATGTCCGCTTAAATCCGCCAGAATTCTTTGATTAATATAATTTTCTGAATACAATACCTTTAATAGGTCTCGTTCTTGTATGTTCATGTACATCGATTCCTCCATTTTCGTGAACAACATGCTTTAAAATTACGGATACAGATTAGCTGAATCTATATCCGTAAAGCTAATAATACCTTATCTTATTTTAACTATTTTGTCAACCGAAAATATCTCATACTTTCGTTAAACCCATATTTCTTCAGAATATCAAACCGAGAGATTTTTAATCAGTCTCATTTCTTTTATATAGCGTATATCCATGGCTTGGAACTCTTTGTTCAACTGGTGGCAGCTTCATATAGTCCCCATAATATACCTTTAGGAAACTATCAATATCGTTTGGTGCTTTAACTTTGATATCTTCAAACTGAATCATCTGACCTTCTCCAAACCATTCTTTTTTACACAGAACAGTCTTAATATCCCATACCATTTCTGCTACATACTCACTATCATCAAATTCATATTGATTTTTCAGTTCTTCCATTTTGTTTAGAAAATACTCACTACCCTTCATTTTCGCATAGTTTCGTACCAAATATTTGATAACCGAGCGATACCATTTATTATGCTTAGAGGGCTCGTAATGGTCATCTATACTCCACAGAATCATTTTCATTAAATAGTCTCTTTTTTTATCAAGGCTTACCACTTCTGATTCTGTCATATGGCCGGCCCCATCTAAAGGATACACATCTATAAACATTCCCGAATCATATTCCTGCACATTCTCATAAATAGCCCTATATCGCAGATCATTAAAACGGGCAATATTATATGGATATTTTTTTTCGTTTTTTCTATTGATTAACTTAAACGGATATAACTCTCGTTCATGCTTTAAACAATACTGGTTAAATATTTCATAATCTGGTCGAAGCATAACGATATCCAGGTCGTCATCCCATGGGATAAAACCCCCATGACGTACTGCACCAATTAAGGATCCATATGCCAGAAAATAATTCACATTAATTTCATCGCAAATTTCAATTATTTTCTTTAATATACCAAGCGTTCCCTCATGAATTTCCTCAATTGATAACTCTTTCATCTATTCCCTCGCTTACAAATTTTACTAATAAATAATGCTTTAAGTTTCTCCTCATTGATGCCTCTATTGTATCGCACATACGAAAGTGCAATACCAACATACATATATACCAACGTTATGGCCTCCATATCCTGAATATGATTAGAGAATAACATTACTCCCATCAAATAAACCAATACTGCATAGCCAGCCACACAAATTCTTTTTCCTTTCTCATTTCCTGTTCTTCCATACATCTCTGCATTCTTATATAATTTTACAACAATCATTACTAACGCAGCCACATAACTAATAACACCAATCCATCCAGTATCTAAAGCAAGTGTTAAATAGGAGTTTTCTGCAAGAAAAACAAGTTCACTCTCATATCCGATTGCTCCTACATGACCAAAGCCAATTCCCAACGGACTTTTAAATACCTGTTCCAATGCAGCATGCCATATTCCTGATCTTCCTGCGGCAGAGGATTCTGTCATGTTTAAACTAGCTTGTACCCACATCCATAATTTATAAACAATGCCGTTCTGTCCCTGAATAATACCAACTATCAGAACAATTACTGCAGCGCATCCGATTCCTGTAAGAATATATTTTTTATATGGAATATACCTCCAGACACAAATTACTGCAATCATAAAAAACAGAATGTTGGAACGTGAAAATGTAAGAAGAAATGCAAGTGCGATACAAGCCATCATGACTGTCTTATATTTCACATTAAAAATAGGACTACATACCAAAAAGTAAAGCAACGATGTTCCAAATACCAATGCACAGATATTTGAACTGCTCAGCGTTGCAACCACCCGCTGTATGCCTAACCCACCAAAATAGAAGGAATTGTACAGCATTTCTCGTCCATATCCATATGAATACTCTACTGGATAACCCAAATTTCTCAAGAAATTATCACCCAATACCTGTGCCTGAAAAGCACCAAATATTGATAGGACAACAATTAAATAAAAAATATACTTAAAAAGTTTCTGCTCTTCACCATTAAAATCGATATGAGCAGCAATAAACAATACCGCTAAGGGAATTGCATATCTCCTTGCCACCAATAGTACAACTTGAAAAGTCTCTCCTTGGATCACACCAAAAATTCCGCAGAATGCAAACACCAAAAGACAGAGCGTAATAGCTCCAAACTGCACCTTTTTCTTTTTTCCCCGTACAATTTCAAATAATAATACGACTACAATAACATCCCGTAAATATTTGACTAAAAAAAAGTCTTTTAATATGATTGTTCCAACCATATAGTTAATTAACTGAAGCGTTATCAATGCTTCTATTAATATTCTTCGTTCTTTCGTTAGCTTCATTTATCTCTCCCAGACTTCATCAGCTGTCTCAATTTCTTGCATCCATCAATATTCCATTTATAATAAAATAATCTTTTTTTTCTGCCCTCACCATAAATCTTTTCTGTCGAAGATCCCTCTTTATGAAATACTTCTGCACCATCAAAATATTTCATAATCAAGTTATCTCTTTTTGTAATGTACTTCAGGATATCCTCTTCCATATACATAAACGTTTTCGGATACAGCCCATCATAATTTTTCACATAATTATTAGCCATAATTAAACAAGCACCATGTAACTGATAGTTATCGGATTTTACGTCTGCACTATATTTTCTAGAAAAAATAGTCTGGAAAAACTTATCCACTCCAAAGTAACACATTATCTTTAGAACGTGAAGCTTAAAAATTCTTTTATTAACTGACACAAGATCCGGATGCGCATATGGAACCGGATTTTGATTCTTGTGATCAACCAGTGATATAATTCTTGGTCCAGCAACATCTATATGATTCTCAATCATTTCCTTAGCAATCTGATTCATAAAATCCACTTGTTTAAAGATCAAATCATTATTTGCTAAAATGATGATGTCCGAGTGAAGCTCATATTTTGCATAGTGAAATCCTATATTATTTCCCTTTGCAAATCCTAAATTCCTACAAGACTCAATAAAATAAATCTTATCATTAACATAATCTTCTTCAATTGCCGCAGTTTTTTCTTTTATTGATCCATTGTCAACTACAACAACATTTATATTGTTCTTTGTGTCATTTAAGTATTTCTTCAAAGAATCCAAACATTCCTTTGTATCTTTTATATTTTCATAATGTAAAACAACAACCGTTATATTCATGTTACATTTCCATTTCTATTTTTCTTTACCAGTATTATAAATTCCACCCATAACAATCGGTTTCAATTTTCATCGACATCGTCTCAATCTGCATAATTGGTTGTTTTCGAACTATATTTTCGTTCATCTTCCTTAAATCAGCTGTTGTAAGATTTTTCAATACATTACACAAACGATCCGATGTAATATCATCAACTATTATGCCTGCACCATCCGCTAGAATATCCTTCGCTCCTACTGTTCCACTGATTACAACAGGAACGCCATAACTCAAAGCCTCTAACACAGTAAAACCAAATGTTTCAAACCAAATACTTGGTGTTACTAAAATATCCGTTTGTTCAAATATAGTTTCTAATTCTCCGTATGCATACCTCGGATGAACTTCTATATACGGTGCCATTTCAATTGGACGAAAATGTACATCAAGACAGAACTCTTTTTCTTTCTCCCACAATTGATCTAATGCTTTCTTTAATAAAAAATAACCTTTTGACCCACTTTGTGGGCCCAGATAACGGATATGGAGTCGGCCATCTGAAAACTCTTTAATCCGCCTGTTATCATTAATATCTGCATGTGTAATCGCCACAAGACAATGCTGTGGAAGATCAAACACTGACTCATAAACACTTCTTGTCACACTGCTATTATAGTGAATCATATCCATCAGTTTTAAGAGCGAATAATAGTAATTTCGCAGTTTCCTGTAATCCTCAACAGTACCAACAGGTATTACCGAATCGTCCACGGTTGCTTCACTTAGATAGTCATCTCTATGCTTTTTTCTCAATTTTTTAACAACAGATAAATCTTTCAGACAACGATAAATCGGTGACTGTAAAATATGTATTTTCTTTAAATCCAATGCAGTTGCATTACACACACCACACGCTTCGTAATTCTTTACATTACTGCAAATTGCACCATGACGAAACATGGTTACCTTCGGACAAATCGGGAAAAAATCATGGGCAGTAAATACAAGCCGTATTTTTCTATTTTTTGTTGCCTGTAAAAAGCTTTTATGAAGCCCCATTAATGTATGCACATGAACAATATCAGGCAGAAATGCATCTAAAAACGCTCCATAAGCAGTTGCTCCTGCATTTGCTGTAAATGCAGGAACATCCGCTATTCCTTCATCAAATGGAACTGGCAACGGATTGATTACTTCAAAACTTTGAAGATTTTGCTCTTTTACACATACATCCTTTTGCCTTTTTACCTCTGTTTTTTTCTTTACAATTCCCATCTTCCCAGGCCAAAGCATTGCAACTTCATGTCCTTCTTTCGCCTGCTGAACCATCAAATCAACACACCATTTTGTTAATCCGCCACTTCGGTACGGGGGAAAACCTAGTGCATAATGTAATATTCGCATCGTTTTATCTCTTCTTATTTATTTATCTATATTCACAAATACCTTTTCATATTGCCCACAGATTTTATTCCATGTATATTCCTGTGATACTCGCTTTTTAGCCATCTGCCCCAGTTTCGTAATCTCATCTGCACTCAGTTCATCAGCCTGATCAATCAGTTTCGCTAATGCTCCATTATCACGACTCCAATAGAGTGCACAGTCTTCAGCCACTTCCCTGTTAAAAACAACATCTACCAGTAAGTTTAAATCCGTACTTCCCAGTGCCTCAATCAGCGATGGATTCGTACCACCTACCGTATGTCCATGGAAATATGCATATGCATTTTCTCGGATTTTCTTCAATAATTCCTGATCATATACCGTTCCCACAAATTTGATTCGCTTATCACTTCTAAAATGCAACTTTTCCTCTAATTCATTCAAAAATTTGTCATTGACATTCGTTATAATGGCAAAATCTTTATGACTATGGCTCTTCATAAACTCTCGAATCATCACTTCAAAAGAGTTCTCTGGCACAAAACGACCAACCACAAGATAATAATTCTTCGGAGCCAGTTTTTTTTCCTTATACCAGTTTACCAGCTTTTTGTCATCATCTGTTAACTTGCTAAGCGTTAAATCTGCTCCATAAGCAATAAACGTAGTCTTTGGATTTCTGCCTGCAATTCCCTTGCCATCATAGCACTTATGAATGTATTTCTCAATGTTCACAGAATCACAAATAGCCAAATCACAATATTTTACCATCATCTGTTCCGAAATTTTCCAATATTTTCGGACCGGCGCAGACCATTTTTCCCGCATCCACTCATGTCCATCCGGATTCAGATATACTATACCCCCCAGTTTATGTATCTTCCTATAATAATGACCTGCGAATGGCCCAATCCGGCATGCCATTATATAGACAATAGGATGTTGAATATGATTTTTCTTAATATGTTCGCAACATATCTTTAATGCAGCTACATCATAATAAATTGCCTGTGCTGCCCCAATCTGTGGGATATTGATTTTAAAACAGTGGGCATTGTGAAATTCAAACTCATAATCATTAATTTTCGTCACACCTTCAAACTTTGTCTCATCCATTGCACCATCGCCATTTGCCTTGCAGGCCACATGATACTTAATATTCAAATTATTCTGATGATATTCTGTAAGCTTATATGTAAACGTTTCATATCCACCATATGCCCCCAGAGACTTTGCTCCTATCAAATACACATGTTGTATTTTATTTTTTTGTTGCATTATCTATCCATCCTCAAACTTTTTTCACCTTTCACTCAACACTGAATCAGCCTTTATGAATGAAAATTCCGTCAAACGACATTTTACTTCATTATCATACATTCACAATCCAATGTCAAGACCTTTTCCCCTTACCAACATTGAACCCAAAATCAGCCAAAACACCTTTTTTTAACCAAACCAACACACCTCCTACAACAGCTGCTGCACAGGAATATCTCACAATATAATCATTCTGATAATATAATGAAATAGCACCAATTACAGAGAGCCCTGCTACTGTTGCCATTAATACTTTTATCGAAAATATGTTTTGTCCAATAATTCTATGGGCAATCATACAATGGAAAATAAAATATACCAGATAACTGCCCAGAGTCGTATATGCAGCTGCTAAATACCCATATTGGGGAATAAATATTGCATTCATTGCAATATTAAGTACTGCTGCAAAAACCGTTCCGATTGCAATAAAGGAAGTCTTTCCATAATAATACTCAACTGTTGATGGAATGTTATAGGCCATTGCAAAAAAACCAGCACCAAGAATTGGCGTAACCGCGGGAATCGCATCTACATACTTCTGAGAGCCCAAAATTCTTACCAGCTCCGGTGCAATCAACATCGCACCAGAACATACAACCGCCAGTAACACAATATATATGGTACTCCTTTTTTTATAATGTCGTACTCTTTCTCCGCAAATCGTTCATATGCCCATGGCTCATACACAGTGCTAATGGAGTCTCCGGCTACTAAGATGATAGAATAAATTGTATATGCAAAACTATACAAACCTGCCGCTGTACTACCAATGTAGCTTGTGATCATCACCCTATCAAAAGATGATAAAATAATCTGACCAACGCCATGAGGAATAATCGGAAGACTGATTTTCAATGCAAACTTCCAATAATCTGTATTCTTTTTTGGTCTTGCCTTTGAATAGAGCTTGTAAAGAATCCACACAGCTAGAATCGACATTGGGATAACAGAGCCACAAATTCTTCCCAAATATTTCTGTTCCTTAAATACTGTCTGCATCAATAATATTGATAATGCAACACTACTTAATGCATTGAAATAAGACATTTTCATATAACTTTTTGAATTATATTCAAGGGCCAACCGTGACTGATATATGTATAGCAAGCTTGAGCACAAGCACAATGCAATCAATAAATTATATTCCACTCTTTCCACTGAAAGGAAATGATTAATGACTGGAAGAAGCAGATTTCCCAAAATTAATACAATACATGAAATAACAAGTGGGAATATCGTAATTGATGAAGTGAAACTATCAAGTCTTTCATCTCCATACCTATATTTTGCATTTTTAATACTACTGTGCAATGCCAATCCAATAAACAGGTACAGCATTCCTTCATAAGACAAAAATGTATTATAAATACCATAGTCTGACACTGCCATCAGTCTGGAAAAAATAGGAACAGTAATAAATCCAAGTCCCTTCAAAAAATAATTGCCTATTGTGTAACCAATTCCTGCTTTCAGTACCTTATTTTTTTTTAATTCTTTTGTTATTTTTTGAAACATACCTTCTCCTTTATTTGAGTTTTCTTACCTCCTTAAATAGCTGCACATCCCATACTATCAAAAAAAGGGATGTGCATGTATAATCATTAAATTCTTAATATTTTTTTCATTGCCCCTGCATTTTGTCGAACAGATATTTAGTACTCTTGCTAGCTTTTTCACCTATACTGCCATCACCATTAGATTTACAGCCTATATCATCATAAATTTAAGAAATTTATTTATCTATATAGCATTTTTGCTTTTCCTTACAGAAAAATGGATTTATCCATTTTTTGCGTTTTTTCTGTAATGCCATAAGTCCAAGTATAGCTACGAAAACTATCATCTATCTTTTAGTCCTAACCATTTCTGGTCTTTATCACTCAGATTCAATGCAGTACCATCTTCTAATGTATATCCCTCTGCATCTGCATTGCCTCTGTATTCGCCTTTCACCTTCGGCCATTCAATACCAATCTCCGGATCATTCCAGGCCATACCGCCTTCGTCATTCGGATGATAAAAATCATCGCACTTGTAGCAGAATTCTGCTGTGTCACTGAGCACAAGGAAACCATGGGCAAAACCTCTCGGAATAAGAAACTGTTTCTTATTCTCTTCTGTCAGTTCAATGCCATACCACTTTCCATAGGTCTCACTTCCGCTTCGAAGATCCACTGCCACATCAAATACGGATCCTTTAATCACTCGAACTAATTTGGTCTGTGGATAATTCTTCTGAAAATGTAAACCACGAAGAACCCCCTTGGTCGACATGGATTGATTATCCTGCACAAATTGAATATGGATGCCATTTTCCTCCATATCTCTCTGACTATATGTCTCCATGAAATATCCGCGAGCATCACCATGAACCGCCGGTTCAATGACACAGAGTCCTTCAATACCGCCGACATTTTTCTCAACCTTGATCTGTCCCATTTCATCTATCTCCCATTTATATTAATATTGAATTTCTTTCAAATAACGGCTTAAGGCATCCTGCCAGGTTGGAAGCGGAACAAATCCTGCCTCCACCAGTTTACCTTTAGCCAAACGACTATTAAACGGACGGGCAGCCTTGCTAAGTCCGTATTCTTCTGTTGTCACCGGCAGTACTTTTGTCTGATAACCGGCCTGACGATAGATTTCTTTTGTAAAGTCGTACCAGCTGATATAACCGCCCTCGTTGGTTGCATGATAATATCCATATTTATCCGTTTCACTCATATCCACCAATAATCTTGCCAGATCATAAGTGTAGGTCGGTGTACCAATCTGATCATTGACAACCCGAACCGTATCGTGTGTTTTTCCCACATTCAGCATGGTCTTAATAAAATTCTTGCCATTCACACCAAACACCCACGCAATGCGAACAATAAAATATTTCTCCAATATCTGACTCACTGCCAGCTCACCTTCCAGCTTTGTCTGTCCATAGACATTGAGCGGCGCATAATCCTTGCAGTCTGGCTGCCATGGCTCGCTTCCCTGACCATTAAAGACATAGTCTGTGCTGATATAAATCATTTTACAATTCAATTCTTTACAGACATCTGCTATATTCTTTGTTCCGCCTGCATTAATTGCACGTACCCTATTAACATTATCTGCATCTTCTGCCAGATCCACTGCCGTCCATGCGGCGCAATGAAATACAACATCCGGATGAATCTCTGCTATAACATTATGAACAGCCTCTCTGTCCGTAATATCAAGCGTTCTGTAAGGTGCTCTCGTCACCGCTGATCCATCTGCAGCACCGCTGTAGCACTCCTGAATATCCGATCCAACCCCTTCATGACCACGCTTCAGCAATTCATTCATTACATCGTGTCCCAGCTGACCACCGACACCTGTCACAAAAAACCTCATATTCTTTCCTCCCGGTGTCAATTAACGATTGCTGTACATTTTTTCATAGTAGTTCTGATATTCGCCACTGATTATCGTCTCCCACCATTCACGGTTATTCAAATACCATTGAATCGTCTTCTTGATACCGTCTTCGAATTTTGTCTCCGGCAGCCATCCAAGTTCATTGTGGATCTTAGTCGGATCAATCGCATAGCGCATATCGTGGCCTTTGCGGTCCCCTACATGGGTAATCAGGCTTTCAGGTTTACCTAATTCCTTACAGATAATCCTGACAATTTCGATATTCTGTTTCTCGTTGTGTCCGCCTACATTGTAGACTTCACCTACACGTCCTTTATGAATGATCAGATCAATTGCTTTGCAATGATCTTCCACATACAGCCAGTCGCGGACGTTCAATCCCTCGCCGTAAACCGGCAATGACTTATCAGCCAATGCATTGGCAATCATCAGTGGAATCAGTTTTTCAGGAAAATGATATGGACCATAATTATTAGAGCAACGGCTGATAGTCACAGGCAGTCCATAGGTTCTGTGATAAGCCAAAACAAGCAAGTCTGCACCGGCTTTGGAACTGCTGTACGGAGAACTGGTATGGATAGGTGTTTCTTCTGTAAAGAAAAGATCCGGTCTGTCTAATGGCAGATCGCCATATACTTCATCTGTAGATACCTGATGATAACGCTGAATACCGTATTTGCGGCAGGCGTCCATCAAAACAGCCGTACCGATGATATTGGTCTGGAGGAAAATCTCCGGGTTCTCAATGGAACGATCCACATGAGACTCTGCTGCAAAATTAACCACCACATCCGGATGTTCTTCTTCAAACAACTGATTCACTGCATCTCTGTCACAGATATCTGCTTTCACGAAACGAAAATTCGGGTTATCCATCACTGGTGCCAATGTGGATAAATTACCTGCATAAGTCAGCTTGTCCAGACAGATAACACGATAATCCGGATATTTTTTTAACATGTGAAATACAAAATTGCTGCCAATAAAGCCGGCACCGCCGGTAACGATAATATTCATAATTTCAATACTCCTCTATAACCATTAACTATCTATTTGCTGAATTAATACAGATGTTCCTGATATTTACCATCCATAACATCTTTCAGATACTGTCCGTACTGGTTCTTTTTCATCACTTCGTAAACTTCCATCAGATCATCTTTGCTGATCCATCCGTTTAGATAGGCAATCTCCTCAAGACAGGCAATCTTTCTGTGCTGATGCTGTTCCACAGTCTTGACGAAATTCGTTGCATCCACCAGACTCTCATGGGTTCCCGTATCCAACCATGTAAATCCCTGTCCCAACAGCTCCACATTCAGCGAGCCGTCCTCCAGATAAATACGGTTCAAATCTGTTATCTCCAACTCCCCGCGGGCTGATGGTTTCAGTCCCTTTGCGAATTCTATAACACGATTATCATAGAAATAAAGACCTGTTACACAGTAATTACTCTTCGGATGTTCCGGTTTCTCTTCAATGGAAACAGCCTTTCCGTTCTTATCAAACTCCACAATGCCAAAACGTTCCGGATCATCCACATAATAACCAAATACTGTAGCGCCTTTGCCATTCTCAGCCTTATGAACAGCTGCCTCCAGGCGTTTCTTCAGCCCATGTCCCGCAAAGATATTGTCTCCCAGCACCATGGCAACCGAATCATCGCCGATAAAATCTGCTCCGATAATAAAAGCCTGCGCCAGTCCATCCGGAGACGGCTGAACAGCATAAGTCAGATTCACGCCGAACTGATGACCATCTCCCAACAAATTCTCAAATCGCAGTGTATCCTGGGGCGTAGAAATAATCAGAATATCCCTGATTCCGGCGTTCATCAGAACCGACATTGGATAATAGATCATTGGTTTATCATAAATCGGCAGCAGTTGCTTTGATGTCACCTTTGTCAATGGGTATAAGCGGGTACCTGAACCACCTGCAAGTATAATTCCTTTCATAAAGCCATTCCTCGTTTCTTAAAAAATGATTTTTTATTCAATGGTTATTTCATCTGCTACATAGAACCGTCCTTTTTCAAAACAACCGCAACGGTCTTGAGAAGGATCTTAATGTCCATTCCCACATTCCAATTATCAATATATTCTCTGTCAAGGCGCACTACTTCTTCGAAGTCCGTGATATCACTTCTCCCGCTGACCTGCCACAGACCTGTAATGCCTGGTTTAATCGAAAGTCGTGCATAATGATGCAGTTCATACAACTCCGTTTCAGAGACCAGAGGCGGTCTTGTACCAACAATGGACATATCTCCCTTTAACACATTGAAAAACTGCGGAAATTCATCCAGACTGGTTCGACGGATAAAGTCACCAATTCCTGTCTTCTTTGTGCCATCTGGCAGTATCTTGTTGCCGATAACCCGGGGATCAAAGTCCATCTTGAACATCTTGCCATCGCACAGTTTATTCTCTTTCATCAGTTCTGCCTTACGGGCTTCCGCATCCATATACATACTTCTGAACTTATACATTTTGAACTTTCTGCCGTTCTTGCCCACACGTTCCTGGGCAAAGAAAATAGGCCCCGGTGAGCTGATATATATGGCCGGTGCCACAAAGATAAATATAATTCCTGTCAGCAGACATCCCACAAGTCCACCTGCAATATCCATCACACGCTTAATCAACAGCTGACGTTCCGATGCATAGTTCATCGTCGTAGTGAGAACGGTATATGGACCGATTTCTTCTACAAACTGTTTCTTTCCGGATGTATTGGACACCTTAGCCAAATTCAGATGAATGGTAACTCCGGTCTCGATTAATTGATCAATCAACTTCTTTGGATACGGCTGATTGTCAGAAATCACAATCAGCACTTCATCAACCCATGTATGACAGATATAGCTGAGTGCCGTTGATGCATCTGCAACCACATCTACCCCATGGATTTTATGGCCAATCACGCTATTGTCAACAACTGCCATTCCGGCCATCCTGTATCTGGCATAATTATTCTTCAACATGCGGTCAACAACCTGTCCGGCAACATCTCCTGTCGTCACGATAAATAAAGACGCCTTACTGCCATTCTCCATCTGCTTGCGCATTTCACGCT
Source organism: Pseudocoprococcus catus (assembly GCF_902381825.1). Lineage (GTDB taxonomy): Bacteria > Bacillota > Clostridia > Lachnospirales > Lachnospiraceae > Coprococcus_A > Coprococcus_A intestinihominis. The sequence goes on along the minus strand of NZ_LR698973.1, from coordinate 421,725 downwards.
TGCGCAATTCTCTAACGGCATATGTAATAAAAATATACAATATGAAGGTAATTACCAGTGACAACCTGGAATAAAGCTGTCCTTCCTTTGACAGGAAAAGATACAACACAAATAACGCAAAGACAATGGCTGCATGTTGTATAGTCGACACGAAATTACGGTAATACCCTTTCTTCAATACACCTGAAAATGAATCAAAGAAAAAGACAACCACCACATCTGCCAATTCTAAATACAGCGCCATCTTCCGGTACAATATATGACTGTATGGATTCATCCACCTTCCCAATACAACAAATGACAGTAAAAAGGCAATCTGAAGGCAAATCATATCCAGCAGCAGAAAATCATAGTGCTTCAGCCATCCGCCTGATTCTCTCTTATACATATTTACTCTCCTCTGTATGTTCTTCCCAAATGAACGTGTTTGATTCAAGGCTGCATGCTATAATGAATCCCTTTTTTAATCATATTTTACGCTGAGAGCGCATATTTGCCACGAAAGAACATAAATTTTTTCTTTTTCACAAAAAATACTCATATATATTATAACGTGCATAAATTTTTTGTCAACTAAAGCCATGTTTTTTTGTATATTTTTGTCGGCTATTTGACTGAAAGGCAACATTTTGCAGCATATACTAAAGATTTATTAACATTCATCAACAAAAAAAGGAATATTCAAATGATATGTATCATTCAAATATTCCTCTTGTCTATCCACGATATGTTATAAAATCATTAACTAAATATGCTAAGCGCACTACACCATCGCCTTTTTTATGGCATCCAACAGTTCATCATATGTCTCATAAGCCGGAATATCCGGATAATCGGCCTTGATCTTGTCTGTGCTTCTGAACAGGAAGCCCGCCTTGCTGGCCTGGATCATGCCCATATCGTTATAGGAATCACCGCTGGCAATGGTCTCAAATCCGATGGACTGCAGTGCCTTGACTGTGCTGAGCTTGGACTGCTCTGTACGCATCTTGAAGCCTGTGATCTCGCCGTTGTCTGCTACTTCCAGTGTGTTGCAGAATAATGTCGGCCAACCCAGCTTCTCCATCAGCGGTGTGGCAAACTGTGTGAAAGTATCACTAATCAGAATCACCTGTGTGAAGGTTCTGAGCTCATCCAGGAATGCCTTCGCCCCCGGCAGCGGATCAATCTTCGCAATAGTCTCCTGGATTTCTTTCAATCCGAGGCCATGCTCCTTCAGGATTCCCAGACGCCAGTTCATAAGTTTATTGTAATCCGGTTCATCACGGGTTGTCTTCTTCAGTTCAGGGATACCGCTGGCTTCTGCAAATGCAATCCAAATCTCCGGTACCAGTACGCCTTCAACATCCAAACAGGTAATATACATAACAGATAACTCCTTCCATTCTGATGGTCCATTTTCCACTCTCTGATCCATAGCTGATACATTTCTCAGATTCCTCTATGGAATAGTACCACTTTACTGCATTGAAATTATCTTATCACACTTTTCCCGGGGATACAAGATATATGCAGGACTATTTTCGCCCAAAATGAAACAGGCCCTTCTTTTCATAGGGTTCACTTGTATAATCTACCAGTTCATAACCAATATCTTTAATCTGCTTCTTTGCCCAGGGAATATCCAGCTCTGCATCACTGATGATCACTGTCTCTCCATCCTTGGCAGAAGATGTCACTTTCTTCACCTTGAAATTCTTGCGGATCAGATCATTCATATGTGCTTCGCACATACCACACATCATACCATCAATTTTCAATACTGTTTTTACCATAATTCTGCATTTCCTTTCGTCATTCACTCAAGGCTCACCGCTTCTGTCTAATTCCATATTTATCGCGGAAGTCATGCTGTTTTTCTCACAGATATGTCATCCTGCTGACATACTGTTTCCATATGTCAATATACACCCCCAGGGGGTGCATGTCAATTCATAATAACGAAAGCTTGATGTGTTTTTTTATCAATAATACTCTACGGTAATCTCCTGCTCTCCGACAATAGGAGTATGACCACCGCCGTCATCCAGCGTATATTGCACCCGGATATTCAATCCTACCTCGTTCTCTTCCATAGAATATGTCTCTGTATGCAGCAGAAACTTTGCCCCCACCATGTAGGCTTTATAATCTACCATTGTTGCTGTCAATGGATCAAAGAGCATATCACATGTAATCGCGCCCACACGATGCAGCAGCATTTTCTCATGATCTGCAAAAATACCGTTCTTGGTAATGGCATTGCCCGTATAATCTGTATAGGCCAACATATGCTGCCTGCCGTCCCATTTGTATTCTCCGGTTGTCTCCCACAGGTTCTCAACACCTTCCACAACACTTCGGATGCGAATATGAACGTTTCGAACTTCTGAACTTGATTTCACAGTTGTTTCTTCCATATATATATAATCCTGTTCCATTCATCTGTCTCACTTTCATTTGTTCTCTATGCCTGATTTTGTTCTCTATGCTTAATATAGCTTTCCTAAGCAGGATGCATCACGGCAATCTGTTCCAGGTATAATCATTTACTTACGTTTCCAGGCCCCTGTTTCATCCTCGATTCCGAACTTTGCCGGATCAAAGACCGGATTCTTGCCTTCCTTCTTCTGCTGTTCGTAATCCTCCAGAATGGCCGATGCCTTCGGCGCCAACAGAGCAATGGCAATGATATTTGCCCAGGCCATGAGTCCATAACCGATATCGCCCATGGACCAGATAGCATCTGCATTCACAATGGCTCCGAAAAATGAGGCTGCAAGGAAAACGGCACGGCAAATATTGACAGCCAATTTGCTGTTGTGGGTGAGATAACGGATATTCGCTTCTGCCTGATAACAATATCCCGTCATAGATGTAAAGACAAACAGCACAATGATGATCGCCAGCGCCTTGCCGCTCCATGTACCGAATGTATTCATCAGCGCATACTGTGTCCATTTGATACCGGCTTCAATGCCGTCTGTCTGGTCAAGAAGCAGATTGCCTGCGCCGTCACAGACATCAAATGTACCTGTCAGCAAGATGATCAGGGCGGTTGCTGTTCCGATAAATAAGGTATCCACATAAATGGAAAACGACTGGATCAGTCCCTGTTTCGCCGGATGAGAACATTCTGCTGCCGCGGAGACGATGGCACCGCAGCCCATACCTGCTTCATTGGAATAAATACCTCGCTTAACGCCCCAGGAAACAGCAGAACCAAGAATCCCGCCAAAAATTGCATGTTTGCCGAAGGCTGATGAAACCACCATTCCAAGAATTCCCGGAAGCTTTGTGATATTGAGTCCAAGAATAACAACCGCTGCCACAATATAAATACCGCACATCACCGGTGCCAGCATCTCGGCGATCTTGGCGATACGCTTGATGCTGCCGTATACAACAATACCGAGGATCACACAGCAAATGGCGCCCACCAGAATCTTATTCACTGAAAATGCTTCCTCAAAAACCGTCACCAGTGAATTGATCTGAACCCCGGGCATCAGAAATCCCGGGCCAAGAAATGCCACCATCGCAAACAAAATAGCGTACGGCTTGCATTTAAGTCCCTTCTCGATATAGTAGGCCGGTCCGCCCATATACTCACCATCCGGATTCTTTACCTTATAGGCCTGCCCCAGTGCCGACTCCGTGTAAGCAGAAGCCGCACCGATCAATGTGATGATCCACATCCAGAAAACGGATCCCGGGCCACCGAAATAAATGGCCGATGCCACACCGGCAATATTGCCCATGCCCACACGAGCGCCCACTGTTGTTGCAAAAGCCTGAAACGGTGTAATACCGTTCTCACTCTCCTCTTTGGCTCCAAGTAAATGCACCATTTCCTTCAAAAAACGAATCTGAGGGAATTTCATGCGAATGGATAAATAAAGACCGACACCCAGACAGAGCAGCACAAGAACCATGCTCCAGATCATGGAGTCTACATGACCGACAAATTGTGAAAATGCTTCCATAAAAACGTTAAAACCTCTTTCCAACCGGCACATTGACAAAACAAAATCCTGATAGACAAACCTATCAGGATTCTGACAAATAAGCCCGGTTAATTAAGCAATAATGGTATTATGATACGCTAAATTTCTGCAAAAATCAACCATCACAGGCAAAAAATGTTTATTTTTTAGTACATTAACGTAAAAAACTTTCTGGAATTATTCTAAAGTGCTATTTTATCTCCGTGTAATAAGTGTTCCTTGCCTTACCGTTACGCTTAAGCATATGGCTCTCAACCATCCGTTTAAGTAACCTTGTCGCCGTGGAAGCACTCACTTCAAGCAATTCTGCTGCTTGTTGCTTAGTCAATCTATCATGCTTCCCGATATACTCCAAAATAATTTCTTCCTCATCGGATAAACCTTTTATTTCTGCAGCATTATAACTATATTGCATTGACTGATCTTCGACTCTGTATACAGGCGGTTTTGTCTGAGCATACTGCTTCTGTACATTTACATTTGGCAATATAATCTTGAATGTATTCTTCGTTGTCTCAATCACAGGTTTCTGCAGCATATCTCTATAGGCCATCATCATTTTACTGATGCCGGTGCCGTAAGCCTCAATCAACTGTAAGCGATAAAAAACATTGGCTAAATCCTGATTCCTGCATATAGAAATTCCTGCCATCACATCCTCCAGCTCTATCCCCGGTACAAGTCCGCCAATGGATACAAATTCTATCCTATCTTCATAGATACTGATCAAAGCACTGGCACTAAAAGAATAATCCCGATGCACCAGCAAATTCAGCAGTGCCTCCCTGACAGCAATCTCCGGATAATCTCTCGTATCAATTCTTAGCAATACTTCTATGGCAGCATGTGTCTGGTTTCTGAAATCAATAAACGCATACACATCATTCATCTGCTGCATAAGAGAACCTGCAAATTCCTTCCGGTCTCTAAAAACGGTCTGATCTGTTCCCTGAAAAACAGCCACCTTAATCGTATGTGTGCACTGATCTGATAAAAGCATCGCCAGATTACTATACAAACCATCCGAATCAATTATATTCAATGTCCGCATTTGCTGAACGCCAAAATCAACATTCCGCTGTTCAAACGCTTTCTTCACAGCATTAAAAGTCAGCTCCTGATTCAAACTGCGCATAGCCTCAAAGCGGTCTCCATCTGTTTCTTTAATCATATGCCGAATTGCTGTATCTGTAGCAGGAACTGCCGAATATCCCTGCCGAACGTACACACCTTCCGGTCTCATTCCCTTTTTAGCTATATAATAAGGACGATCCGTTCCGCTCTGAATGTCAATTGCAACAATCTTTTTCCCATTCTCCTCAACTGTCTCATAATGCAGGAACATCGTAATATCCGGCTTAATCGCGTCCCGAACCATATTACTAATCTGCAATGCTGTCCCATCAGGATTGTCCAGTCCTACAACCGTTCCGTCATCCCGAACCCCAATATATAACTTTCCCCCATCGCAGTTTGCAAAGGCAATGATTTCTTTCTTGATATCGTCAACGACTACTTCTTTGAGCTCTACCGTTTCACTTTCCCGAAATACCATACTTTCATCCCCTCCATCGCTTTCTGCTTATATTATAGCAAATCGAACCAATCGAGTCAATTCGCATTTGACCCGATTGATTCGATTTGTTTACATTTATGATTCGATAAATTCATGTGTTCAGCTGTATCTTATATTTTATGCATCAATTCCGGCAAATACCACCTATACCGGCAATTTTAAAATTATCTTTATAAAAGTGTTCTTCTCATCCACGTGGGACACGGCTTTATGTCCGTCATGAGGATAAGCGATATAAAACATGTCTTTCGTGATAAGCATATGATGTGTGCACTCGCCGTTCCATCTGGCAGCATCTTTTTCTTCATCATACGGAATAGCCTCTGTCAGATTATCCAGCTCCATCCAGGCCATTTCTTCCTGACCCTCAAGCAGGATCTGCACATCAATGTACTTCTGATGTGATTCAAAGGTTCCTTCTGAAAGAGGTTTTGTCTCGCCTCTCTGCACTTTGAAAAAGCCCTTTTTCAGTTCGTAGCGGCCATCCGGAAGTTCTCCCTTCTCCTGAAGCATTGCCTGAATCGCGTTCCAAGCTTCTGTGATGCCTGCTGCCATCGGCTCATAAAAGCTGATGTGTTTAATATGATCTATAATCATTGTTGATTGCCTCCTATTTGTTTGGCCCTGATAAGTGCAATCAAAATTCGACTGCACCTATCAGGGCCATGGATAAATTTTTATGTTAGCTTATAAAGAAAGCTCTTTGTTCAAGATGCACTTGCACATCCCAGTTTGGTTATTTAATCTGAGCGGATGTCGGGTTGTAGAAGCCTGCTGTTTCACGCTTTTCACCCATGACATCTTCTTCTGTGAAGCTCATGTATTTGATACCGATTCTGTTTTTGTAAGCAAATGCCAGATGGAGTCTGCCGTCTTTGCCCTGCATCAGATAAGGGTATTCGTACTGCTTGTTGTTGGTTGTATTTTCGTCCCCTGTGAAGCCTTCGCCTCTTTCCATGACACGGATCATTGGCCATGTCTTGCCGCCGTCCTCAGAAAGTGCAACAGCAACAGGGCAACGAAGTCCCGGCCATGCTACTTTGCCGTATACCGGATGCGGCGCATGGGTTGGGTTGTAAGCGATGGCAATTCTGCCGCTGGCCAGTTTCAGCGCACTGATGCTGGAGTTATTGTTCGGAAGTACTGTCGGAACCGGTTTTGTCCATGTATCACCCCAGTCTTTGGATTCGCTGATATAAATGTTGTCAGCGAAACGGCTGCGGAGAAAGCATACAAGTTTGCCGCCTTCAAGTTCTACAACATTGGCATGAACAGCACCGTTGCTTTCAGGCATGTCGACTTTCTTCCATGTCCTGCCTTCATCATCTGAAATACGGAATGCAGTTGGATCGCCTTCAAGACCATTCACAGAGTCTGTGCAGATCCAGTTACCGAAAATCCAACGACCATTTGAAAGCACCTGGATTGGCTGACGGCAGAAACTGCCCTCTTCCGGGAAAATGACTTCCGCTTCGCCCCATGTTTTGCCGCCGTCAAAACTCTTCTGGCAGCGGATAATGGAGGTGAACTGCATATTGTCTTTGCCTTCCATACGGTCTAACTGTGCTGTATACATACACCATACGGCACCGTCCGGTCCTTTAAATAAGGAAGGATTCTGCTCACTTCTCTCACTGTCATAGGAAACCTGGACCGGTTCACTCCAGTGATCACTGCCATTTTCCCATCTTGCGCACACAATGCTGATATCTTTGCTGCCTTCGAAGGAACCAGCAAACCATGCGCAGAGCATATCACCGTTTTCAAGCTCAAGAAGTGCCGGTGCATGGGCTGTGCTGTATTTGCCCGGAGGTACCATAGCCTCAAGGGTTCCCATATCTTCATTATAATAAACAGTTCCGTCCGGGGTCAGTCCCTGAATATGTTTGAATTCCATAGATTTTCTCCTCTCGTATAATAAGTAATCCAACGATTCTACATGTACGCCCAAGTTGACAGCTGCGGGAAGAACATATAAATTGCGATGATCAGTGTCATAATGCCCCACAATGGCAGGATGCTCTTGGCAATCTTAAAGGGCTCCACCTTGGCAATTGGTGCCATGATATAGAGGCTGACGCCAAAAGGCGGTGTCAGTGAACCGATGGCTACGATGCCGGACATACCTGCGCCGTAAACCATTGGATCAATACCAAAGGATGCTGCAATTGGTGCAACGATTGGTACAATAATGGCAATCGGGTTCATGAACATCATACCGATAGACATAACAATAATACTTACAAAGATAAATGCCTGTGGTGAAGAAAGAACGCTTGTGATAGCTGTTCCGATGATCTCGCCGCCGTTGAACACATCCATCAGTTTTGAGAATGCAACAGCAAAAGCCAGCATCATGGCAACGGATGCCACGTTTTTGACAGAACCGACAATGGCCAGCCACAGGCCTTTGAGATCCAGTGACTTATAAATAAATAGTGAAACAATACATGCATAAACAACGGATACGGCTGCTGCTTCAACAACTGTCAACAGACCGGAGAAAATACCGCCCAGGATGATAACTGGTGATAAGATACCCCAGATACCGTGACCGATAACTTTGCCTATGCCTTCTGCACGAAGGGCTTCATAAGATTCACGGATCTTTGTCTGGTCTCCCTGGTCTTTACGACAGTGAAGCAGCGTGATGATGATCAGTGCAACGGCACATGTCAGACCAATAACCGCACCGACTTTGAACATCTGTCCTTCATCTGTACCTGCCATGGCGCAGTACTGAAGGATAGCTGAACTTGGAGGAATCAGCTGCCCCAGAGAACCGGCGGCAGCGATCATACATGCGAAGAACAGGCGGTCATAACCGTATTCAATGAGGATTGGCAGTACCATGGCACCGACAGCCGCAACAACGGCCATACCGGAACCTGAAATCATACCGTAGAAAATAGCAGTTAAAACAGCTACCAAAGGAATACAGGAACGAAATCTTCCCAGGAAGTAACGAAAAACATTGAAAATCTTTTCTGTCAACTGTCCCTGCGACATGATATTACCGGATACAACGAATAATGCGATGGCAACGTAAGTTGTCTTACCTGCTGCACTTGTCAGCCATCCGACGATATCGGACATCTGGTAAAGGCTTCCGCCTGTCATCAATGAAGGAATGATAAACGCAGCGCCGTATGCAGCCACCATAGAAAATCCAAAGAGGAGCAGCACTACAAAAAATACTCCGAAAATTACGCCTAACATTTTTAGTCCCCTTTCTTTTTCTATGATACAGATACTTCTTCCGATGATTTAATCGTTTTGATAAACATCTGGATATCTCTGATCAGGTTAAGTGCAAAACCTACAAGCGGTGCAAGGTAGATGATCCATAATGGCATACCTGTTACACCCACACTGCCTTCTGCCTTTGTCTGAGCGACAAAGATGACAGAGCCGTAGATAAAAAATACTGTTAAAATACCGTCAAATACGAACTGTGCTGAGAACAGGAAGTTCTGCAGCTTTTTAGGATATTTTGCTGTCAGTGCATCAACGATGATATTGGCACCTCTCTTTGTACAATAGCTTGCACAGAAGAAACATACCCAGATATAGGCAAAGATTGAGATTTCTTCCGGAATGCCCATCCAGCCCGGAGCAAGGAATTTGCAGATAACATTGACTGTTTCCATGATGAACATGATAATAATGCCCACTGCAATAACGTTTTCTTCAAGTTCTTTAAACCAATGATTTTTCGCCTTCTCCATAGCAGTCCCCTTTCTATTTTGTTCTTCCTTCTGACATGCGGATCGCGTAATCCATTGCATTAATAAGGCTTAATTCGTTGGCCACGCCTTTTCCTGCCTGGTCAAAAGCAGTACCGTGGTCAACAGATGCACGAATGATCGGAAGACCAAGTGTAATATTAACACCTGCCACTGCATCCCATTTCTGTTCTGCCTGATTGTATACAAAGCCCACCACTTTAAGCGGAATATGTCCCTGATCATGATACATAGCTACAACGATATCATACCATCCGCCCCGGGCTTTTGAAAAGACTGTATCCGGAGGGACAGGACCATCAACGATGATGCCTTCACCTTTGGCAGCTTCGATAGCCGGTGTGATTTCTTCAATCTCTTCACGGCCAAACATACCGTTTTCGCCGCTGTGCGGATTTAAGCCGGCAACACCGATCTTCGGCTCTTTGATGCCGAGTTCTTTGCAGGCCTGATCAGCGATTCGGATAACTTCCAACACACGGTCTTTTTTGACTCTGTCACATGCTTCTCTCAAGGATACATGGGTAGAAACATGAACAACTCTCAGATTTTCATGGGCAAGCATCATGGTATATTTCTTTGTGCCTGTATATTCCGCATAAATTTCTGTATGGCCTGAATAATGATGACCTGCAAGATTCATTGCTTCCTTATTTAATGCATTTGTCACTGTGGCATCTACTTCATGGTTCATAGCCAGTTCAATGACTTTCTTTACATACTGGAAAGCTGCATTGCCGGCCATAGCAGAAACAACACCACGCTCCAGTTTGTCCATATCCACAAGTTTCATGTCATAAACATCAATGATACCGAATTCAAATTTTGCTTCTTTGACATCGGATACAGCATTGATCTTGACATTTTTTCCGACGATGCCCACTGCTGCTTCCATGACAGCTGCATCACCGATGATGATAGGTGAGCATTTCTCATAGATTGCAGGGTCAGATAATGCTTTAACTGTAATTTCAGGGCCGATACTTGCAGGATCGCCCATTGTAATACCAAGAATCGGTTTCTTACTCATTTTCATGTGCCTCCTATGCCATGCCTTTTGCTTCGTTTTCTTTTAATACTTTCTTGATGGCTTCAATACCGGCTTCAGGCACCTGGTTGAATGGTGCACGGCACTTGCCGACCGGATGACCCATCAATGCAACTGCAGTCTTAACGATGGTGTTTGGATTGCCGTATTTGAAGCAGGCTCTGAAGGATGCGATGGATGCATTGGCCGCCTTTGCTTCTTCGATCTTGCCTTCCATAAACAGATCATAAATAGAAGACATTGTCTTAGGATAAAGGTTTGCGCAGCCTGCGATACCGCCTGTGCCGCCTGCTAACAGATTCCAGATGATCAGTGCATCGTTACCGGATAAAACACTGAAGTTCTTGTCTGTCTTTGCGATATATTCAAGAATATTGTTGAAATTGCCTGAAGAATCTTTTGCACCAACGATGTTGTCGATTTCAGCCAGTCTGCCTACTGTATCAGGTGCGATGGCATTGCCCGTTCTTGCAGGAATGTTATAAAGAACGATCGGCATGTTCGGAACTGCTTCAGCAACTGCTTTGAAGTGTTCATATAATTCGTTCTGGGATGCAGCTGCAAAAGATGGAGTGATGATAGAAAGAACATCTGCGCCAAGGGATTCTGCCATCTTGGACATACGGATTGTATCTTTTGTGCTGATGCAGCCTGTGCCTGCGTATACAGGAACTCTGCCGTTTGTTTCTTCAATAACTGTCTTCAAAACCAGTTCTTTTTCCTGGTCATTGAGAATGTAGCCTTCGCCGTTTGTACCGAATGGGAACAGAGCGTGTACACCACCGTCGATGAGACGGTTTACCTGGTTGCGAAGTTCTGCTGCATTGATGCTTTCATCATCGTTCATCGGAGTAATAATCGGTGGGATAATACCTTTAATTTCAACGTTTTTCATTTTACTTTGCGCTCCTTTATCTAATCTGTAACTATAAGTTCCGTTTGATTTTTTCTTTTTTTTGCAAACACTTCTGCTATTTTAGAGTATTTCCAGATATAAAGCTCTTGCATCTTCAGCAGTTACTTTTCTCATGTTGTTAACAAGCAGTCTCTGGACATCCATACCGGCTGTCACAAGGAAATCAAGATCATCTTTTGATACACCATATTCCTTCAGGCTTGTCGGAATATCCAGATGTTTGATAATACTGCACATACGATCTAATACCCATGCAGATTTCTCTTCTACAGAGAGACTTGCATCACCATTGTGGTTGACTCTGTCATAAGCTGCTGCAAATTTTTCACGAACAACCGGCTCATTGAATTTCATAACCGGTGCCAGCATGATAGCATTGGATACACCATGCGGAATATGATATTTACCGCCCAGAGGATAACTCAGTGCATGGACAGCTGTTGTACCGGATGCTGTGATGGCTACGCCTGCATAAAATGCTGCGATGAGCATATTGTTCCTTGCATCATCTGCTGTTTTATCGTCGCAGGCTGCTTCAATATTGTTGATGATCAGATCGAATGCTTTCAGTGCAAATGTGTCTGAGAAAGGATTGGCCTTATTGGATGTGAAACATTCAATGGCATGCGCCATGGCATCGATACCTGTTGAAGCTGCAATCTTTCTTGGCAGGTTTTTTATCATTTCGCCATCAAGGATCACATAATCAGGAATCATTTCATCATTGACGATACCGACTTTTAATTCTTTTTCAGGAACAGCCACGATAGCATTTGGTGTTGCCTCTGCGCCTGTACCGGCTGTTGTAGGAATCATCAGGGATTTCACACATTTTTTAGCCAGCTTCGGATTGTCCAGAAGATCTCTTACCTGATATTCATCTGTTGCAAGGATAGAGCAAAGCTTTGCTGTATCCATAACGCTGCCGCCGCCAACAGCAACAATGAAGTCACAACCTTTGTTTCTGAATTCATTGACAACGTCCTGTGCCTGATCACATGTTGGTTCCGCAGCCAGGTCGCTGATGAGTTCATAAGCAACGCCGGCTTCTTTAATATAGTTTAACGGTGCTTCCAGAAGTCCCGCACCGATAATGCCCTGATCTGCAAATACTGCGATTTTCTTTGCATTCTGAGCTGTGATATCTTTGACATTCGCTAATGCACCTTTGCCTGCATAGACTGCATGGGGCATTTTTAATGTGTACTGTTCTAACATTTGCTTTTCCTCCTGTTTGATTAAAATTGGTTAAAATTAATCTATCGTTTATCTGTTGTTCGTTGAAACCATTTTTATTGATATCTTTTATCTGTTGATATCTGCTGTTTACTGTGCCAAAATCCTTGTCAGCTGTTCAATCAGTCTTTCCTGACCAAAACCGCCGGATTTTGTAATTACATAATGTTTTTTGTCCTGATAATTTAAGGATGTCAGAACACATCCCGGTCTGATCTCATTCATCGGTTCCAGTTCACTGACTCCGATGGCCTTCATAAATCCGATCAGTGTATCACCGCCTGTGATCAGATAAGTAGCTTCCATGCCGGCATCGATAAGTTTTTTCAAAAGATAACCCAAAGTTTCTGAAATTCTCACCCGGACATCTTCAATAGAGTAGCCCTTTTTGGCTGCATACTCCATTGTATCATTGTGTCCTTCTTCATCATTGCTGTCGATAATAATATGCTGCATGCCGTCCTTTGCAAGCTGACGGATCTTCTCAAGGCCTACTGGCTGATTCCAATAACTGATTTCCAGTTTTTCCTCCGGTTTCAAATGGATTCTTGGAATGCCCATCTTCTCGCCATAAACAATCTGGCTCTTTGTGATCGGATTCACACTGCCACACAGGAAAACAAGGTTTTCTTTTAATTTCACATCGTCGCTTTCTTTCACCGACAGTTTCAGAAGTTCCGGAAGCTTTGCCGCAAAACCGGCACATCCTGCAAGAATCGGAATATCTTTCTTTTTGCCGACTGACTCAGCAATTTCATCTAAATCCGCATCTGTCTCAGCGTCATAGAGAAATAATTGCTGTTTTGCTGCTTCTGCCGCCTTCTGCCCTCTTTCTTCTGATGCCTGAGTTTTCCGTTCCTCAGCTGCCTGAAGCTTTCTTTCCGCTTTGCCGACGCCGATAACCCCGCCTTTGTAACCGGTTGCCCGAAGTAATTCATCTACCCGGTCATACATCACGGGTTCAAAAGGATCCTGTCCGAATACACTTTCCTTCACCGGAATACCGTCTATATAATGAACACCGTCAACGGTGATTCTTCGCATTGCCGGAAAAGCCGGAACAAACACGATATTTTTTCCCGAAACAGCATCTACTGCTGCCTGCAGCTCACTTCCCACATTTCCTCTTAAGGCTGAATCCGTTTTCTTATAGAAACAACGGATACCGTATTTCACTGCCTGCTGACACACATCATAGACAATCTCATAGGCTTTTTCTTTCGGTACATGACGTGTCTCCATATCAATCACCATCACATCACAATCAGAATCCGGCTCCACCCAGTGACTACTTACAACAACCTGAGTCCGAATGCCCTTTCCCGAAAACTGAACACCTGTATCCAAAGCCCCTGTAAAATCGTCCGCCAGTATTAACAGTTTAACCATCTGCCTATCACCTTCCTCCTGAAAATTACTCAATATTTCATTAAAAATCGCTGTGACCGTTCAATTCATTAGCAGTCACAAGCGCTCACATTTCATACCCCTATTCTATTCAAAAAACATCCTATGCACAATTTCAAGAACGCGCAAAAACGTTTTATTTTGAAACATAATGTAATTATTTTAAATTAATCCTTGATTTAGCATGCTTTTGGTTGTATAATTCGTTTCATATTGAAACACTATTATCTTTTAAATCACACGTGATTTTTAAAATTTTTGATTGTTAGGTACCTTAATAATCATTTTCATCGAAACCTGCTATTTCCGTACATGCATAAAACTTTTGCAAATTCCGGATTGTTAGGTACCTAACTATGCAAATTTAAAGAATTATAAATGTTCTTAATTCTTTTGAGCACTCCGGGAAATTATAGTTCTTTATCAATCTATGAACTTAGGTTTTCAACCAAACTAAGCAGTCAACGTTTTTCCATAATTTCCTGTTAGAGACAATTTAACTGCATTGAAATATCAGAATCTGAACAACCGCAAAAGCTAAGGAGGAAATGAAGAAACCATGAAATACACCATTCGCGTACTGGCCATTGCCCCTTATGAAGGGCTGGCCCATCTGTTAAAACTTATCGGCAGCCAATACGATATGCTCCATCTGGATATTTTTGTTGGCGACCTGGAACAAGGTCTGACCATTGCCAGGTCCCATCTTCCCGGCCGATATGATGCTGTCATCTCCCGAGGCGGAACGGCGGATAGGATCCGCTGCATCACACCGCTTCCGGTCATTGATATTTCTTTCTCGGTTTATGATATTTTGCGATCATTGAAGCTAGCTGAAAATTACGCTCAGAATTATGCGTTTGTGGGATTCCAGAGTATTATTGATACAGTGCATATTCTCTGTGACCTGCTGCAGTACCGCATCGAGACCCACGTTGTTAATTCAGAAGAAGAAATTGCCCCGACCCTGGAGCAATTAAAAAAACAGGGCATCACCCTTGTCTTCGGTGACACCCTGACCCATGAAATTGCCGGAGAAATGGGCATGAATGCTGTTTTTATTAATTCCGGTGCTGAAAGTATTCATGAAGCCTTTCGGCAGGTGATTCAAATGTTTAATACATTTTCCATGTTTGACAGCCGGGTTCATCTGCTGGAAGATGCCATGAGGCTCCAAACCTCCTCCAGTATCATTTTGCAGGAAGATGGCAAACTCTATTTTTCCTCTTATGACGAAGATGATGCCGAAGAAGTGCTGAATTATTTGCAAGGAATGATCTCTTCCGCTCTGCCTGACCGCCAGTCCAAATCCTTCCATCTGATTGGCGAAAAACTATTTTCCATTCAAATGCAGAAGAAAAACTATAAAGACAACGTATTTTATCTTTTTTCCCTTGGATTGTCGCCAATTCCTAAAGGCAGCAGCAAAAACGGTGTGCGCTACTATAACCACGAGGAGATCAAAAGCAATTATTTTACCAGCTTTTTCTGCCTGACGGCAAAGGCTTCCGACCTGAATACGACGCTGCATGAAATGAATGCCAGCCGCCGTCCGATTATGATCCTCGGTGAACGCGGCACCGGCAAAGACCACATTGCCTATCGTCTGTATCTTGAGAGTCCCTATACCAATAAGCCTTTCATCTCCATTGACTGCAAATTGATCACGGAAAGATACTGGACCTTCCTGACCAAGCACATCAATTCGCCATTTTGCGACAATGACAACACCATTTATATCAGCAACATCCAGGATCTCAGCGACTCCTGGTGCCGCCAGCTGCTTTCACTGATTTTGGATACCCACCTGTATAAGCGAAACCGGCTGATGCTCTCCTGCTCACTGAGTATTGAATCTGACAGAGATCCATCCAGGGATTTCATTGATTATCTGCCATGTACCTCTCTGTACATGCCGCCGCTGCGTGAACTGACGGATGACCTGCCATCGGCTTCAGCCCTTTATCTAAACAAATTGAACTCCGAACTTTCCAAACACATCTCCGGCTTTGAGCCGGATGCTCTGAAAATTCTCTGCGACTACGACTGGCCGGATAATTTTCTCCAGCTTAAGCGCGTGCTGTCAGATGTTGTCATCCACACAACCGGCAATTACATCCAGGTCGACTGTGTCAAAGAAATCCTGGCACGTGAAATGACACAGTATGCCATGACTGCCCCTGTCAAATCCACCATTGACTGCAATCAACCGCTGCAGGATATTATCAAAAATGTTGTCCTGTCAACCCTTCAGGACTGCGGTGGCAATCAGACTAAAGCCGCACAGAGACTTGGCATCAGCCGCACAACCATGTGGCGGTATTTAAAATAAGCGCTGAACGATAAAAAGCACTGAATCCAGTGCTTTTATCTCTATTCATTAATACTATATTTGCTTTTAGGATTGATGTGCCACAACTCGTACCAACTGTCTCTTTTTCCTGACAACAGAAGCTGCAACCACGCCGGCCATTACCAGCATTGCGCCCATATAACCCTTCCCGGACAAAGTCTCATGCAGGAAAATGTATGAGAATACCGCTGAAAAAACCGGTTCCAGTGCAAACAAAAGGCCTGTATGTTCCGGTGTTGTATACTTCTGTGCCATTGGCTGCATCACGAATCCAAAGGCACTGCATACAAATGCCAGGCCCAAAATTGCAATCCACTGGGAACTGCTTGACGGCAATGTCGGTGTTTCAAACATAAATGTGCAAATGACACCATACAGCGCTGCAAATCCAAGCTGCCAGATGCCAAGGAGCATTCCGTCCTCTTCCTGTGCAAACTTGTCCGTCAACAGAATCTGCACCGCATACACAGCTGCACCTGCAAGACAGAGAATATCACCGCTGTGGAACACCAGTGACTGCTGCAGGGTCAGCAGACAAATGCCTGTCATCGTCAGCAGAATACTCAAAACATTCTGGTGATCCGGCATTTTCTTCTTAATCACCGCATGAAAAAGCGGCACCAGCACAACAGTTGTACTTGTCAGAAAACCGCCATTGGAAGCGGATGTCGTCTGAAGGCCATGCATCAGAAACGCAAACAGTCCAAAAAGGAACAAGCCAAGAACTGCACCTTTCATCATCACACGCTTCGTTGTCTTCTTAAACTTTTTAAAAAACAAAAGTGAAACCGCAATAAACGCGATACCAAATCTTAATGCAATAATACAAAACGGCGGGATACCATCCAAACCAATCTTCATCAACAGATAGGAACTGCCCCATGCCATCGCAACCAGCGCCAGCATACTGTCCGCCCTCTGCTGCGTCCATCCATACTCTCTCATAACCTTATCCTACTCCTCTATCCTTATTTCAAGGTGTTTTTTAATTTGGCATTGCAAAACACCGCCTTGCTTTTTTGTTTTCCATGGAGTATTATACAACTATCTGAATATTTGAAAAGAGAATAATATTAATACTTATCATTCACAAAAGTTATGGAGTGTGCCTTCAATGATTTTAAACCGCTATGAAATTTTTCTGAAAACCGCCGAAATCGGCAATATTACAAAGACTGCTGAGATTCTTCACTATACCCAGGCCGGCATCAGCCATGCCATTGCCGCCTTGGAGAAAGAGACCGGATTTTCCCTTCTGGCAAGAAGTGCTTCCGGCGTCACCCTCACTGAGAACGGCAAACGCCTGCTGCCTTACATACAAACTCTGGTCAACGATCAGCATGGTCTTTCTCAGGCCATTTACGATATCAACGAAACGGTAGCCGGCACCCTGCGGATCGCCACCTTCACCAGTGTTTCCACCCAGTGGCTTCCGACCATCATCCGCAAGTTTCAGGCAGATTATCCCCTTGTGGAATTCGATCTGCTAGCCGGTGACTACGATGAAATCACAGAGCGTATTTTAAGCGGCCGCGTGGACTGCGGCTTTCTGACGGCTCCTGTTGCTGACCCGCTGGTCTTTCACCTGCTGTATAAGGATCCCATGAATGTCCTTCTTCCTGAAAGGCACCCCCTGACCCGGCAGAATGTTCTGACACTCCCGGAAATCAAAAAAGAGCCCTTGGTTTTGCCAACCAAAGGCTCTGATAATGATATTCAGGCAGTATTAAATTCAACCCGCGGCAAAACTAATGTCCGCTATGTCCTAAATGATGATTTGTCAGTTATCTCCATGGTATCTCACGGATTCGGCATCACCATCATGCCGGAACTGATCCTGCGAAACCTCAATTACAGTTTGGAGATCCGTCCTATTGACCCGCCGCAGTACCGTGCCATCGGCATTGCTTCCATGCCGTTAAACCGTGTTTCTGTACTAACAAAGACTTTCATTCAGTATCTGACTGATCCATCCAAAATCGACTTTAATGAACTTTGTTCTTGATCTCATCAACAATCTTCTCAACAAATTCATCAAGGCCCACAACTGTTGTATCTTTCTCGCCGTGAAGTCTGTAGGAAACCGTTCTGTTATCCTTCTCGTTGAAACCGATAACAAGAAGATATGGTACCTTCTGGATCTGTCCCTCACGCATACGATAGCCCAGTTTCTCTGCTCTGTCATCCAGATCAACACGAACATTCTGCGCTTCAAGCAGTTCACAGATTTCATTGGCATAAGCATTCAAGTCGTCATCATCTGTCTTAACAGGCATAACTTTGACCTGGATCGGTGCCAGCCATGTAGGCAGATTACCCTTTGTCTCCTCAAGGATATACGCCATGAATCTGTCAAGAGAACCGAGGATCGCTCTATGCAGAACAACCGGTGTCTTCATCTCGCCATCTTTGTCAACATATGTCAGCTGGAATTTCGCCGGCAGACAGAAGTCGAGCTGACATGTGGATAATGTGATCTCATTACCTACAGCAGGCTTCACATTGACATCCAGCTTAGGACCATAGAAAGCGGCTTCACCGATCTCTTCTGTGTACTCAAGACCAAGTTCGTTCATAACTTCACGCAGTGCGTTCTCTGCCTTGTTCCACATCTCATCATCATCATGATACTTCGCTTTGTCTTCAGGATCTCTCAGAGATAAAACGCATCTGTAATCTGTGATGCCGAAATCTTCGTATGTGCTGAAGATCAGGTCTACAACTCTTGAAATCTCATCCTTAATCTGCTCAGGTGTTACAAACAGATGGGCATCATTCTGGCAGAAATGTCTGCCTCTTTCGATACCTTTCAGTGTACCGCTGGCTTCGTATCTGAAATCATGAGCAATCTCGCCGATTCTGATTGGCAGATCTCTGTAAGAATGTCTCTTATTCGCATAAATCATCATATGATGCGGGCAGTTCATCGGTCTGAGTACGAAAGCTTCATCATCTACTTCCATGGCAGGGAACATATTCTCTTTGTAATGATCCCAGTGACCGGATGTCTTATAAAGGTTCACAGTACCGACACAAGGTGTCATAACATGCTGATAACCCAGCTTGCGTTCCTTCTCCTTGATGTAGTTCTCAAGTTCCTGCCAGATAGTATAACCCTTTGGAAGGAACATCGGAAGACCACGGCCAACAAGATCGTCTACCATGAACAGTTCCATGTCCTTGCCGATCTTACGATGGTCTCTTTCCTTTGCTTCCTCAAGGAGCTGTAAATGTGCTTCCAATTCTTCAGCTGTAGGGAAACATACGCCGTAGATTCTCTGAAGCACCTTGTTCTTGCTGTCACCCTTCCAGTATGCACCGGAGTGTCTTAACAACTTGAAGTGGCGGCATAACTTCACATTGTCTACGTGAGGTCCACGGCAGAGATCTGTGAAATCGCCCTGTGTGTAACATGAAATATTGCCATCTTCCAGACCATTGATCAGGTCAATCTTGTATTCATCATCCTTGAACATCTCAAGGGCTTCTTCCTTGGAAATCTCATGGCGAACAATCTTCTTGCCGCTCTTGGCAACTTTCTTCATCTCTTTCTCAATAGCAGCGATATCTTCATCTCTGATAACATCGTCACCCAGATCCACATCATAGTAGAAACCTTCTGCAACAACAGGTCCAACCCAGAACTTAGCCTGAGGATAGAGATGTTTGATCGCCTGAGCCATCAGATGTGCACAGGAATGGTTCAGCATTTTCAACTGTTCATCTTCTTTAAAATTAACCATTGTACTTATCTCCTTCTATCTTCTGTATCCGAAAATACCGATTCCCGTCAGGAAACCGCAATTCTTTGGATACACCATTTTTAACATTGCAACTGTTATTGTACCACGACGGATGATTTTTAACAATATCTTAGCGAACTATTATTTTTTAAAGTGCGATAATCCGCCCCATCTCAGCGGATGTACGGTGTGAAATAGAAAAAAACCGAATAAGCAGCAAGCATCTCAGCCTGCCATCTTATCCGGCTATTGTTTCTATTGAACAAATTGCTCTCCGATGAATCATGGCAAATATACAATAGATGAATACATTCGTCAAATAGTATTTTCTTACATATTAAATGCTGCCTTGTTGATCACCGCACGTTTATGTGTGCCTGTACCGATCAGGCCGTTCTCATCATACGCATTCACAGCAAATGTCACTTTCTTGCCATTCACAACTTCTGTAATCTCTACTTCACAGCGAACTTTCTTGCCACATGGTGTGGAAGCAAGATGTCTGACTTCAACAGACATACCGACAGAACCTTTGCCTTCTTCCAGACAGTTATCCATTAATTTGGCACAGGTCAGTTCCATCAGGTTGATCATGCTCGGTGTTGAGAAAACTGCAGGCAATTCAATTGCCGGAAGCTGTGGATCGTTATGGTTCGCAAGCATACCCTCGTTCACAATAATTTCTGTTTCGAACTTCATTCCTGCTTTCATTTCCATTGTAAAACCCTCCTTGTAAAAATCATCTTCCTATAAATAACACAAGAGACGCTTCTCTTTCTTACATCATACCAGAAACCGCGCCGTTCGCCAATCTATGTATGAAAATTTGAACATTTATATGTTCATTTCTTTTTCAAGCAGTTGATGATAACAAATAAAGTTTCTGCGCATCGATGCCATCTTCGATGATCTGATTCGCCTGCTCCAGACATTCCCGGTTAACTTCTTTTGTTCCATCAAAATTCATCTTGTGGCTAAATTTATTCATGCGATGCCGTTTCTGTACGTTCTGTGCTCTTCATGATCGTAATCAGAGAGCTGAGCAATAAAAGCAGCGGATAAAACAGTTTCGGCATGATCTGAAAGGCTGAAATCTCTCCGCCAAGTTCGTTCACTGCTGAAATTGCGACAAGCATCTGCGCACCATAAGGAATCACCCCTTGAAAAACGCATGAAAATGTATCAAGAAGCGATGCTGTCTTTCTCGGTGTAATGCCATATTCCTCTGCCATTTCCTTCGCAATCGGGTTTGCCATAACGATGGCTACTGTATTGTTGGCCGTTGCAATATCCATTGTGCCGACGAGAAATCCCATACCAAGCTGACCACCCTTTTTTCCACGGAAGATTCTGTGTATCCAGCTAAGAAGTGCATCAAATCCCCCATACTCACGGATAAGCGCACACATGGCCGCTACAAGAATAGCTACCATACAGGTTTCAAACATTCCGGAGACACCGGAGCCCATGTTTTTAAGAATCTCTACAGGAACGGTATGGCCACCAATCAGCATAATCAACGCACCTGACACAATACCGATCAGCAGTACAACAAATACATTGATACCTACAATGCCTCCGATCAGTACGAGCACATACGGAATCACCTGCGTCAAATGGTATGGCTGAATCACATGTCCCTGAATTTCTGTCTGGAAAGACAGCATAAGAATCAGAATCAGTGTCACAACAGCTGCCGGAAAAGCAATCCAGAAGTTTTCCCTGAACTTGTCTTTCATCTCGCATCCCTGTCCATTACATGCAGCAATCGTTGTATCTGAAATAAAAGACAGATTATCCCCAAACATGGCGCCACCCATCACAGAAGCGACACAAAACGCCAGATCAAATCCGGACGCTGTAGAAACAGCGACTGCAATCGGTGTCAGAAGGGTAATAGTTCCGACAGATGTTCCCATCGCCACTGATACAAAACAGCCAACGATAAACAGCACCGCAACTGAAAATCTCGCCGGGATCAGACTCAGCATGCAATAGGCCACACTCTCTGCACTGCTTCTCCCCACAACACCCACAAATGAACCGGCTGTCAGGAAGATTAATAGCATCGTGATAATATTCTTATCACCCACTCCCTGTGCCATAATCTCCAGTTTCTGATCAAAATTCAACGCTCGATTCTGCAGACAGGCCACCAGAATCGCCGCAAGAAATGCAACGACAATCGGCACGTTGTAAAACCCCATTGGAATTTCCATCACATACTCAAACAAAATGCCCAGGCCAAGGTATAATACAAGAAATACACCAATTGGCAACAGGGCAATTCCTTTTCCTTCTCTCATTTTTATCCTCTTTCTACCATACTCTGCTTATGGCTATATAATCACTTTGTTATTTTATCATACAAACTAATTCTTCACCATATGCATTCCACATTTCTGGAAGAAATTACCATTTTTTTCATACCAGCCCTGCTTTAAGATCTTAAGAGTATCCTCCAGCATAGCAATTTCTTTTGATCTGTCTCTCATGAGTCCAAATCTGCTATCATGTTGTCCATAGATTTTTCATCGAAGATGCCAGCTCCTGTATCAATAATTTTAAACATTACCTCGTCATGCATAAGTGTGAATGTAGGCATATATACAGAATGAGCTTGCTTGATTTTTGAATTGACTGTTAAAAAGTCAGTGTTAAGTTTATGGTTTTTCAAGTCTTCTCTGTAGTTTCCAATGTATCTCATTTTAATACGATATACATCATTTTCGATGATGAGAACGCCATTTTCCTGGGTTTCAAGTGTATTTTTAATGATGTTAAAAGACATTAATATTCAAGTCCTTCCTCTGATTTTTCTTATATCATTCTAAAATGCTTCCAGAATCATTTATCTTTATCTCAATTTTTTTCAACAAATCCTGCGACTACTGCTTCTTCTCTTCTACGTAATTCTCCTCTAGTCAAAATCATCATCCTTTACATCATTTTTAGAAGCCATATTGCGCAACTTTTCTCAGATTATATACTACCACAAACACCTGTAATTTAATACTGAATATTCATTTAAAATCATTTCAATATCGTTTTTTTATTAAATTAAAAAGTCTATCTGCAATATCCGGTCCTGTTTTGCCAGTTTGCTTTGATTGATTAACTCCTACAAATGAATTCTTCGAAAGCCTTGTTGCAAACGAGAACCATAGCTAATACCACGAATAACTTCCCAAGCCTTTCTCCCAAGAGAACCTGAGTTCTTATTCTTTATATTATCTAATTCATCAACAACTACCTTTGGAATAACTACCTTGCTATATTCCTTGTTCAGTTCATCAATTAACTGTGAATCCTTAAGTAACGCTGAAGTATCTGGAACTGCAACCTTCTCCCCTCTTAAAAATTGTTCGGTCTGTGATTCTGACATTCCAAAAGCCTTACAATATTTTCTTGCCATTTCCAATAGAGTTTTTTCTGTAGTTTTTCCACCTTCAACACGTGAAATAGACGACTTGTTCATACCAGTTCCTGGTTTCAAGCCCTCTAATACATCAATCTTCTTTGCCATGTCATCCATGGTACAGCCATTCTTTTCACGAAGCTCCTTCAATCTCGAACAAAGGAAAGCTATCTGATTATCATTTGCCATAAGTAACGCCCCTTTCACAGGTATGTATGTAATTTGACTATTGGCTTTATCTCATACTCTCATTATATATATCGTTGCATTTTTTACAACGAAAAGGTGTGTTTTTGCAACAAATATTCAAAAGGCGCAACTCATGTTGTAAATTAGTAATATCCACAACGATAACAGGTAATTTAATTATTCGTATTTTTTCCCGATAATGTAAATCGAAACTACCATACCACCTAATATCATAATTAAGAAAATTTTACTTAAAATATCCCATAAAGCTATATTGAGACAATTGATTATTATAATACCTGCAAGAGGATATAGAACAACCGTTGCAAGTGTCCAAATTTTTAAAGTTGTACAGATGTACATCCAATTTCCATTGTTTAAGGATAAACCAACTAGATGTATTCTAAAAATTCCTTGTGAAACATAATTTATCTTGTTTGCATCATAATATGTTGGTAACATGTCTTTGGCAAAGAAACAAAACCATGCACCAAATAAAAGCATTAACCCTGTAACCAGCAATATATCATCTTTCATCTCAGCTATTAAATTCCCAGATACAACTAACATAATAATTTCTGTAATAGATATTAAAAAGCATAGCAAATATGCTAATATCCAGTTTTTTCTATGCCGATGAATAGAATTGCTAACAGCCATATCGAGAGAGCCTACTACCAATTCCTCGACTTCTTTTGTATCAATATTTTTCTGTCTATCTATTTTTTCTCCACGTAACAATTCTGTAACGGAAACATCTAATATATCAGCTATTGGTATGAGTAATACGACATTAGGCATACTAAGACCACGTTCCCATTTACTAACTGTTTTATCTGATAC
This sequence comes from Pseudocoprococcus catus, assembly GCF_902381825.1. GTDB lineage: Bacteria > Bacillota > Clostridia > Lachnospirales > Lachnospiraceae > Coprococcus_A > Coprococcus_A intestinihominis. The sequence continues at coordinate 397,264 of NZ_LR698973.1, read as the reverse complement.
ATATAATTTTTCAGCCAAATCCTTTTGAGTTAAATTCTTTTCCTTTCTTAATTCGGTTACAAATAAACCAAATTTTTCATTACTAATCTGATACATATATCCACCTCCTGCACACATATTATAATGGGAGTACACATAAATCAATCGACTAGCAGTAGAATTGCAGAATATTAGCACAAATATATCAAATAATCTCCCCATTATAATTATTTCTGTGAAGTTATATTCGGATATTGTTTAAGCCTTACTATGGAATAATTAAATCAGTAACTTATGACCATGGCAGAAAAAACAGCCTTCCAAAACTTAGAAAAGGTCATATGATATGGAATTGTAATTTGGTTCTTCTTTGCCCCTTATAAACACCAAAGCTGAACAAATAGGAGTTTTCTTCCTACCTGTTCAGCTCTTTGTTTACCTGTAAATCAATTCATTTAACACAATCTCTTCTGCCATATTACAAATACCATTTACCGCCCTAACCCATTCCATCTGATCACGAGCTTTCAATTCTTCCGTAACGCCTTGCTTCTCCATCATCTGACGCACCAGAATACCCATCCTCTCCTGTGCTTCATCGTCCACAGCATTCAGATGTTCTGTTAATCTGTCTTCCAACATATACAGAGAATACCTTGCCGGACGATGCTCTTTCAGATATGTTTTTCGCATCATTCCATATTTCCCATAATGCGGTTCTTCATCTGTACTGACAAGATTCGGATAGTAAATTCCGTCTGCGCCAAGTGTGTAGGTTCCACCCATTTTTTCAAATGTGCTTTTCATGTGTTATTCCTCCTTGAAATCATCAATGTCCTTAGATCATCGCAAAATATTTCATGGCAGCCTTGATAAATGGAATAGATTTTACCAAACGACAATTTTCAAAAAACTTATCTGTCAAAAATTAATTCCTCCCACGGTTCATATCCTGCCATGTAGCCGAATTCTTCCTCATTTCTGAATCCTTCAAGAAGTTTTTCTTTTACACCATCTAATATAGCTTCATCAATATCTCTGAACTTCATATGCTTATATAAACCGGACTTTCTAAAATCATACATAGTACCCACATTATCAAGAAGATGTTTTACCACCTTATATGTTCCCTCTACATCTTTCCCTGCACATACAATATCAAGCATTGGCGAATACTCATTATATTTTCCCATTTCCAATGTATGAGCAACTGCCTGTACTTTCCCTGACAGAAATCTCGCATAACCGATATCATTTTCCCGCAATGCCAGTCTAGCCATTGTGGAAAGAACAAAATTAAGTGTACTAAAGCCGGAAAAAATAATATTTTCATATTTCTCATATGCTTCTTTGATTTTTCCCTGCTTCTGGAGTAATCTTCCCTGATAATAACTTTTCATAGGATCGTGTTCTGAAAAATAGTCCAGATATTTTTCCGCCTTGGTGTAATTCTTCTTACGTAAATAAAATCCAAATAAGGAATCTGCTGCATGATGCTGTATCTCTTCATTCTCATCATGTAGTGCCAGCTCATACCATGCGTTAATCTGCTTATCATATTTTTCCGGATTCGTGCATTTATCCATTATTCTTCTTGCATCAAGTATTACCGCAGCCTGCCAGATAAGCATATTACAATTCGGATATTCCTTTATAAGCCTCAATGCCCATTCATAAGTCTTTTCATAGCCTTCTTCTGAAAACATCCTGTCCATCTTCCTGATAATTTCTTCGATTTCAGTATCTGAAAGATTTTCATGAAAAGAAAGTAATGTATCAAGCGAAATATCAAGCAGTCTCGCAATTGGTGCCAGCAGTTCAATATCCGGCTTGGAATTACTATTCTCCCATTTGTTTACAGCCGGTGTCGTCACGCCTAATCTGTTTGCCATCTCCTCCTGCGTCATACCAGCTTCTTTTCTATATTTTTTTATAACAACGCCTATATCCATTTGCATCATCTCCTAAAAAATTCAAAAGCTTTTGTATACTCAGCATATCAGATTCATATAGATTGCACAATTGAACAGCGTTTAATTTTTATTCAATTTAATTAACCAGCAGGAAATGTTTTTCCCCTTGAACCCTTTGTTTATTATATGTGGAGGCGCTTTTCGCCCCCCCAAATAGTGAAAGTGGGGGCACTTTCTGCCCCCACTCAAGATATGTTGCTAAAATACAGTTTAGATTTACCATACATACAAACTGAAGTTATCATACCGCCTTTATTATTTTCTCTACATCTTTTTTTCTTGATAGCCATATAACTTTATCATCATATCTATCTAAAATACTTCTTATTTCTTTCAGATTTTTATTTTGAAAAGTTTCAGTCCATTTCAAAAGGTTATAGACCGATTTCAAAGTTTCTCTTTTTCCTTTTTGTATTCCCAATTTTCTTTTTATAGAGCGCATAATAATTCTACTTTTATATAAATAACCAGGCATATCTAAAACATATATTTTATCAGCTTCATCAAAACTTTGCTGTACCCAGGCATAATATACCCCCTCAATTATCCACTCATCATTATTATATAATATTTCTTGTAATAACGCTTTTCGTTCATCAAGCGTTCTCTTTTTGCCATATTCTTTGGCGTTATTATCCCATTGAATATCATCTAAGTCGAAATGGGAAATATTATACTTTTTTGAAAGTGCATTTGCTAAATAGGTTTTTCCAGAACCACTGCAACCAATAATATGTATTTTCATAAGTCAATATTCTCCACAAAGCGTGGCCACAGTCCATCTCAAAACCAAGAGCAGCACAATCATCAGCCATAAAGTGGTCAACCAAATCTATATAATTAATGTTCTGATCACAAAATTTATCGCACCATTTGACAGCAAAATCATGTATCTGTTTCATGTCTGGCACTGTGGTACACCTCCAATCATTCAATTTCTCTTTTCTAAGTCAATCTTTTTTGATGTCAAGTCTACCGATATAACCTCATATCCCGCTGCAACAATTGTGTTTGCCATAGTATGCGTTTTCGATGGTTTCCAGTAAACAGGGTAAGTATATGCTGATCTGCACAGTTCGGTTCCGATAATATTTTCGACTTCTGCAAAGGTCAAGGAAATCTTGCTTTTACCACATGACTCCAAATACTTTTTTATTTCTGAAAACTTCTCACCGGATGGTTCTTCATTATCTAACTCATCAGCAGACACAAGTGCGTCCACCAATAAATCAAATTTTTCTATCATCCAATCAAATAATTCTTCTTGTTTTCCAGGATTGAAAACATCGGCCTCATGCTTATACACAATACGCTTTGCGGTGCTTTTTTCTCGGCTGGAATACCAATCAAACTTATTACCGAATACTTTCTCAATCACGCTCTTTTTGCTTTCCAATCTTTTAAAGGTCTCGCCATCAAAAGCGTAAATAACAAGAGAGACATATTTACTGCGAGTAATGGTAAACTGTAGCAGGAAATCATTGGCACCGACAGGAATATCATACCAATTCTGAGCAAGTGGCTTTCTTCCTACAATATCTTCTCTATCGTGGTCATTGCAATACTTTACAAAATTAACCCAGAAAGCTTTCTGTTGCTCGTCAAGACTACTATACTCATGAGTATCCGTATCCTCTTTTGATTGTATCGGCTTTTCTTCAGGTACTGGTAATTCTTCTGGAACAGTTCTGCCATCAACTGCAAAATTCACATATACCAGCTTGTCCAATTGCTCATTATTAAAACTAAACTCCCAACGATTCTCCATCTAATACATATATCGGCAAAACTTTTTTGCATAAAAAAATCGAGATTTTCCAATCTCGAAATGTATATATTGCCCTCTAAGCCGCATAAATACGGCATTTCTTGTTGTTTCTTTCTATAACTTCAACACCTACACAAAAAATATTTATCCATAATACAAGGGGTGCAACTATTCGCGGACACCAAGTTTCTACCGGTACTATTCCGGCGCACAACTTATGTTTCTGTAAATTTTTGCACCCCTCTTAAATTTCTATTTTCTATCTACATTTTTTCCTGTTAAAAACACAGGTACATAATCTTCAAAAAAGCCCGCTAAGCCGCATAAAATCAAGGTTTCTTCGACAGCAAACAGACTGTCTCACAATGCACTGTGCCCGGGAACATATCAACACAATGTGTCTTTTTCACTTTATATCCTCGCTCGATCAGTACGCCCAAGTCTCTGGCCAGACTGGTCGGCTTACAGGAAATATACACCATATTCGGCACCTGGTAATCAATGATCTTGTCCAATGCCTTTGGATGGATGCCGTCTCTTGGCGGATCAAGGACGATATAATCCGGCTTATCTTCAATAGTATCCAGCACTTTCAAAACGTCACCGGCAATGAATTCACAGTTGTCCAGCTGGTTCAGTCCGGCATTGACTTTGGCTGCCTCGACAGCTTCTTCCACAATTTCTACACCGACAACTTTCTTTGCCACTGCTGCCAAAATCTGGGCAATGGTACCTGTTCCGCTGTAAAGGTCGAAAACAGTCATATCTTTGGTATCACCGATATAAGAACGGGCAATATCGTAGAGCAATTCAGCCCCCAGTGTATTTGTCTGGAAGAATGAAAATGTAGAAATCTTGAATTTCAGTCCAAGAATATGCTCATAAAAATAATCCTGCCCGTAAAGAATGCGTGTCTCATCGCTCTGAACCACATCCGCCAGTGTATCGTTGATGATATGCATGATTCCCACAATCCTGCCTTCAAGCTGAAGATCCAAAAGACGCTGGGTCAGTTCTGTCAGATCACATTCTTCCTGACTGGTTGTCACCAGATGTACCAGCATCTCTCCGGTTGTCTCGGAACGACGCACCAGAAGGTGGCGGAGATAACCGGTATGTTTCATTTTCTTATAATACGGCATCGGATGCTCGGTGAAATAATCCAACACGGTTTTTAAAACAGTTGTAAAATCGTCATGGACAATCTTGCAGTCATCCACTGTCAGGATGTCATACGTACTGGCTTTCTTGTGCAGTCCCAATGTCAGCGGCCCATCCAAATGATCATCTCCAAAAGAAAATTCCATTTTGTTGCGGTAAGCCCACTGTTTCGGACTGCCTGTAATACCCTCAAAAACATAATCCGGCTTTCCTTCCGCATCTACCTGACCAGCTGAACTAATGGCTGTATCCAGAAGCTTCTTCACCTGGCCGGCCTTCATCTTCAGCTGTTCATCATAGCCCATGGTCTGATACATGCAGCCGCCGCAGGCCGGAAATTCATGACAGACCGGTTCAATGGTTTCTAATGGAGATTTCTCCAGCACTTCCAGTAATCTGCCTTCACAGCGATCTTTGCGCTTTTTGTTAATGACAAAACGGATCTTCTGTCCGGGAATACCATTTTTCACTGTCACATACTGATCTTCAACTTTCACACGCCCTTTATTCGGAAAATCGATATATTCAATGATGCCTTCACACATCTGTCCTTTTTTCATCTTCGTCTCCTATCTGTTTCTAAAAACTTCTCGTAAATCATATCCTGTTTGGCAAAATGCTTTCTTTACCCAAAAAAGCTGTTACAAATCAGCATTTATCTGTAACAGCTTTCCTGTCTGTTTAATTATACAAATTTCTGTAACTACTCAGATAAAACTATTCCTCATCTTTAGCAGGCGCAGCTTCATCTTCCTTTACAAAATCGTCTTCCTCGTCCTCAAAGTCATCATCAAAATCATCTTCAAAGTCGTCTTCAAAATCATCTACATCATCCTCGCGGGATAAATACTTGTAGATACCGAAAGCAATTGCTGCGATTGCTGCAATGCCTGCAATAATTGCAAATACGAGGCAAACTGTTTTCTTCTTCTCGTCTTCCAGTTCCTTACGGTGAATAAAATCAGAAATCTTGGCCATGCTTAAATATTCTTCAAACTTATTCATGTCGTCCGCACATCCTTTCTACCAAACAGATTTGCTTATAGTATAGCACTCTTTTTTCTAAAATACTACCTCTTTCAGACTTTTTTCAGCTTCGCAAATCCGGCAAACATTTTCTTCGGTCCGTATTTCGGAAAATCAACCGTGACTTCGTAATCTTTGCCGCCATCCTTGATGGCCTGAACAACACCGGTGCCAAATTTGATATGTTTAACCGTATCACCTACTTCGTAATCCGGTGCGGTTTTCTTCATATCGCCGCCTTTTTTTGCAAAAGCGCTGACATCAAATTTGTGACTTTGTCTGATACCGCGATTGCCCACGCCTGTACCCATCCTGCTGCCGCTGCCGTATGTACCGGCTCTGCCGCCGCCAAAACCGGAGATACCATTGGAGGCACTGCCTGTATTCCACGGCAGATCATCCTCAGCTTTCCTCGGAAAGCGCTCTCTCGGCAGACTACCGCCGATGAGCTGCGGCGGAATCTCTTTCACAAAACGGGAAATTTTATTGTACTGTGTCTGACCATGCATCATTCGACACATCGCATAACTGAGGGTCAGCTTCTTCATGGCACGGGTAATGCCCACATAACACAAGCGTCGTTCTTCCTCAATCTCCATAGGATCATCGTTGACAATGGTCATATAACTCGGGAACAAACCATCCTCCATACCGCACAAATAAACATATGGAAACTCCAGACCTTTTGCACTATGCAGTGTCATCAAAATAACTTTGTTGTCCGAATCATCCATATTGTCCACATCTGCCACAAGGGCAATCTGTTCCAGCAATTCATTCAGGGAAGGCTGTTCCGTCTCCTCCTCATAGGCGACAATCTTGTTGCGCAGTTCGTCTAAGTTCTCAATTCGCGTTGTTGCTTCATCGGTCTGCTCTGCCTGAAGCTCTTTCAGGTAGCCCGTATCTTCCAGAACTTCATCATACAATTCTGCCAGGGACATATATTCTGCCTTTGTTCTGAAAACCTGTATCAAATTCACAAAACCATTGATTTTCGCTGCTGCCCGTCCCAGACCCGGAATACCATCCACCTGTTTAAATGCCTCATACAAACTGATTCCCCACTGATCCGCGTACTCCGCCGCTTTTGTCACTGTTGTGGCACCGATACCGCGCTTTGGTACATTCACCACACGTCTCACAGCCACGTCATCCTGACCATTATTGATAATTTTCAAATAGGCCAGAATATCTTTGATCTCTTTGCGCTGATAGAAGTTCACACCGCCCACAACTCTATATGGTATGTTGCGTGTGACAAATTTTTCTTCTAAAACACGGGACTGGGCGTTTGTTCTGTAAAGCACCGCAAAATCTTTGTATTCAGCCTCATGGCGCTCCGTCTTTGCCGCAATATCGTTCACAATTCCCATGGCCTCTTCATATTCTGTCTGGTACTGATTCAGCGCAATCGGTACACCCTGTTCATTATCCGTCCAAAGTGTCTTATCCTTACGCCCCTGATTGTGATGGATCACACCGTTGGCAGCATTCAGGATCGTTTTGGTCGAACGATAATTCTGCTCCAGCTTGATCACCTTTGCATCCGGAAATGTTTTTTCAAAATCAAGAATGTTGTGGATATTCGCACCTCGAAACTTGTAAATCGACTGATCATCATCACCGACCACACAGAGATTCCGGTACTTTGCCGCCAGCAGACTGACAAACTGGAACTGAACCGTGTTCGTATCCTGATACTCATCCACCATAATGTACTTAAAACGATCCTGGTAATAATTCAATACTTCCGCATCGGTTTTGAAAAGTTCAACGGTTTTGAAAAGCAGATCGTCAAAATCCAGCGCATTATTGCTCCTTAAACGTTTCTGATATTCCTCATATACCTGGGCAATACGCTGTCTGGCATAGTCACCTTCTGAACGGAGCAGATATTCCTTCGGCCCGATCATTTCATCCTTGGCAGATGAAATCGCTGACAGCAAAGTACGCTCCTTATAAATCTTGGTATCAATGTTCAGTTTTTTGCAGACTTCCTTGATAACAGTCTTCTGGTCATCCCCATCATAGATGGTAAAACTTCTGTCGTATCCCAGTCTGTCAATATAACGTCTCAAAATACGCACACAGGTAGAATGGAATGTGCTGACCCAGATATCTTCTGCGCCAAAATCCACAATCTGATCTACACGTTCCCGCATCTCCCCTGCGGCCTTGTTCGTAAATGTAATGGCCAGAATATTCCATGGATTGACCTGACATTCATCAATCAGATAGGCAATCCTGTGGGTCAGCACTCTGGTCTTGCCTGACCCGGCCCCTGCCAGAATAAGAAGCGGTCCTTCTGTATGATAGACCGCTTCCTGCTGGACAGGATTCAATGATTCATATATACTCATTCAAAAATCCTCCAGATTCTCTATTTGTCTACTTTATTCAGCACGGTTCAAAGTCAGCCATCGAAAACTGCGACTCGACAACGCTTTTACAAAAGGCTTGTTCCGCATTCCGGGCAGAATTTCTGTCCCGCCGCAGCCTTATAGCCACATTTCGGGCAAACAGGCTGTGCCTGATTGGCTCCGCACTCCGGACAGAACTTCATATCTGCATTAATCTCAGCACCACATTTAATGCATTTCTTCTTCTGAACAACCAGTGAGGCACCACATTCAGAGCAGAATTTCAGTCCCTTCTTCATTTCAGAACCACATTTCGGGCAAATCACAAAACTTTCCTTATGTGTACCTGACTGTCCCTGCACACCGCCATTCATCTGGCCGGCCATCATGCCACCGAAAGCCATGCCAGCAGACATCTGCATACCCATCCCCGCCATGCTGTTCATACCGCCATTCGGATTCTTGGCCATAGCCACCATGGCATCTGCCTGTGCATCCACCTGTCTCTTATAAGCATAGGCATCCATGCCGCCAAAGGCGCCCAGAGAAGCACGTTCATCAATGGATTTCTTCACTGTTTCCGGTAAAGCCACCTGAACAGCCATCTTCTGCATCTGAATACCGTAACGGCCAAAGAAATCATCACTCTTTGCCTTCAAAATCTGTGCAGCTTCATAGCAGTAACCCTGCATGTCAAAGAAATCCATCTGCTTCTCTGTCACGATCTCCTTGAAATACATGGCAATCTGCGGTGTCACAAAACTCTTCAGGTCAGCCACCGTATATCGGTTCTTCACACCCATGAGATTCTCCGCAAAAAGCTTCGGGTCCGTGATTGATAATGAATACTTGCCGTTCGCTCCCACATTGACAAGGCCAAAGACTTCATCCTTCACTGTCACCTGTTCACTCGTTCCCCACGGTATATCAATGATCTCATTGGTATTGACAAAAATAATATCCACGATAAATGTGTCATGAAAACCATATTTCCACTGATTCAGTGTTGTTGTCACCGGCATATTATTTGTTGTCAGTTCATATCGGCCCGGCATAAAAATATCCGTCATCTGTCCTTCGTTCACCAGGATCGCTGCCTGTCCTGGCATAACCGTCAGAACAGATTCATACATAATCCTGCGTCCGTCTCTGTCATAAACAGCTGCCAGTTCCTGCGGATCTGAGGAACGATAACTGATACTTGATAAAAGCTGTCCTTTAATTAAATTCTTTAATCCCATCTAAAGACCTCCCTGTCCTTCTCATCATTTAATATCCTGCTTATATTCAAAATGCACCAACGGCCATTGTCTGCCCTGATAATGCCTAACCGACGGCCCCGATCACAAGCTGCTCCCATGTTTCTGTTGTCTCAACTTTGCATGTATCCTTCCACTGGGCATACTGTTCTTCAAACTTGTCATTCAAAACCTGTTCGAATTCACTGTCTTCCATATCCTTATAATCCTCTTCCTGACGAAGGGTTTCTGAAAGATTCTCCAGAATCTGATTGTAAACCTTCATGGACAGGGCATCCTTTTCATAAATGGCCAATACCGCCGACTGTTCCACACTGAACTGTGCTGCAATATCTTCACCGATCGATGCCATATAATCCTCGGCCTTGGACGCGCACTGCTTCTCCTCATCATCTGTCAAAGCCGGTACATCATACTCATCCGCCTTATTACAGAGAATCACTGCCCGTTCTATCTCATCCAACATGGTTGCCTTGGCATACTCACCCACGGTCATTCCATTATCCATCTTCGTATCCCAAGGTTCCTCACCGTAATCTGCCACATACTGATCTCTGGCCATATAAGCTCTCGCATTGATCTCTGACAGATAAACGGTGGTATCATCAATGGTCAGCACCGGTTCATCATCCACCGCATAGCTGCCAATCGGCTCGATCTCTGTCTCGCCACTGCTATCCGTACCCGATTCCGTTTTCTGTGATTCCTCCATCGATAAATCTCCTGTTTCAAAGTTCTGCTCTGCCCCGGCTGCCATGTTCTGCTGCCGACTACCGGTATGACCGCCCACTGCAAAACCACCGCAAAAGCCAATACCAATACCGACAATAAGTGCAGCTGCCAGCATTCCGGCGCTGTATCTATGTTTTTTATCCATATAAAATCTCCTCACTTTATAACACTGTGAACACCAGGCAACTCGGCCTGTTCCAAAAGCCATCTGACGTGTTCTGACATCTATGCCATATGAATGCATTTTAGCATAAATAGCGTCCCCTTGCAACATAGACACTGTTTATGCATATTTTATTATATACCGCTATAAGGAGGTTTTTATGAAGCCGCTTTTAGATTTGACCGATGTCAACTATACCTATCAGACAGCGGAAGGTGAAACACCGGCTGTCAAAAATTTAAGTTTTCGTGTTTTTCCGGATCATTTTCTCGGTATCATCGGTCCGAGCGGATGCGGAAAATCGACAATTTTATCCCTGATCGCAGGTTTGATCCAGCCTAATTCCGGCAAAATTGCCGTCTCAGCCGAAATCGGCTATATGCTTCAAAAAGATCATTTGCTTGACTGGTTAAGTATCAAAGACAACATTACACTCGGCCCGCGGATTCATCATAAACTGACACCCGAAAAGGAATCCTGGGCCGATAAAATGCTGGAAGAATATGGTCTTGCCCCTTTCGCAGATGCCAGACCCAGTCAATTATCCGGCGGTATGCGTCAGAGAGCCGCCCTCATCCGGACATTGGCCCTTTCTCCCGGTCTTCTTCTTTTGGATGAACCCTTTTCAGCCCTCGATTATCAGACAAGACTTACGGTTTCCGACGACATTTACCGGATTCTTCGCACTCAGCACATGAGTGCTGTTCTTGTTACCCATGATATTTCGGAGGCCATCAGTTTTTGTGACCGTATTATTGTTTTGACCAGCCGTCCGGCTTCCGTCAAAAAGACTTTTGATATCCACCTGACTCTTGATGAAGACCGCACACCTTTTAAAGCCCGCATGGCACCTGAATTTAAAGATTATTTCAATGAGATATGGGGTGAATTAAATGTCTGATCTGACCATTCTGTACCCGGTTTCCAACACATCCCGGGAAGAATTTCTTGCTGAAAGGAAGAAAAAGAAAAATTTCATTACAGGCATGCGCTTTTTCATCCTGATTTTCATCTTGGCCGGTTGGGAAATAGCTGCCAGATGTCATCTGATCGACGCTTTCATTTTCAGCAGTCCAACCCGCATTTTTAAGGTTATGCTACAAATGGCAGCTGATAAAAGCCTTTTTTATCATATCGGCATTACCATCGGTGAAACCCTTGTCAGTTTTGTCCTTGTACTGACCATCGGCACACTGATTGCCATGCTGCTTTGGTGGTGCCGCAGTGCTGCTGATATTCTCGAACCTTACTTCGTTGTTCTGAACAGCCTGCCAAAAACAGCGCTGGCGCCGATTCTTATTGTCTGGCTCGGCAACAATATGAAGACCATCATCGTATGTGGTGTAACAATGGCAGTCTTCAGCACCATCATCAACCTTTACACCGCCTTTATTCATATTGACAGTGATAAACTACTGCTCATCCGGACCCTTGGCGGCACACGCAGAGATATTCTTCGCTATATTGTTCTTCCGGCCAGCATCTCGGCCATCGTCAGTAACCTGAAAGTCAATATAGGTCTCTGCCTCGTCGGCGTCATTATCGGCGAATTTCTGGCGGCCAACGCCGGCCTGGGCTATCTCATTATCTACGGCAGTCAGGTTTTCCGTCTGGATTACGTCATGCTCAGCATTATTATTTTGTGTATACTGGCTATGGTACTCTATCAGCTGCTCTCTTTTGTCGAAAAACGCTACCAGAAAAAACAGTAACTCCGACAGTTTCAATCAATTTTGGCAATATATTACAGATGTAACCTAACCTTTCCAATTCTATTAAATAATCCGCGATTCATTTAAATAAACTGCGGATAAAATATAAAAGCCGATTTCCAGGATTTTGATAATCATTTGATTCATAATCCCAGAAATCGGCTTTTAAAATTAAGCGTCTGCCTTAATAGGCTACGACAATACCGCCATCATTGGCGTACATCGTTGCAACACCTGCTGTATCCACGATCACAATACCCTTAAAGGCGTATTTCTTCTCAATCTCAACCTTAAGCCATTCTGCACGCTTCAGGCAGTTGCAATGAGAGATCAGCAGATACTTATCCGTCGGATGGATGACCGTTTTACCAATCTGCTCTATCATCTTCATCAGTGCCTTCTTCATGCCACGGCCCATATCCAGCTGCTGGATCGTGCCTTCCGGGGTAGAACCCATGACAGGCTTGATATTCAGTACATTGACCAATGTCGCCTTAAGACCTGATAAACGGCCATTCTTTCTCAATGTCTCCAATGATTCCAGAACAAATAATGTTGTCTGTTCCTCAATATACTGCTCAACTTCACTGACTACTTCCGAAAAAGCCTTACCAGCCTCCAGGCATTCCTGAAGCTTCATCAGGATCAATGTCTGACCTGCACTGGCAGAACGACTGTTAAAGACATGAATCTTCTTATCCGGATACTCTTCCTTCAAAAGATCTGCGCCAAGCTTTGCACTATTATAAGAACCGCTTAATTCCGATGAGAGTGTAATGGCATAAGCATCCTCATTGTTATAGCCATAAGCCTGCATATACGCATCCGGTGACGGACATGCGGATGACGGTGCCTCCGGGCATTCTGCCACTTTTCGCAAAAATTCCGCCTGGTTAAAAGTTTCATCATCTATAACCTTATCTTCCCCAACATTCAGTGTAAGGGGCACAAGTGTGATATGTTCATCCTTCTTCATAGCAGCAGTCATATCTGTACAACTGTCCACTGCAATATGATATGCCATTTATTTATCCTCCTGCATCTATCACAGCTATCCTGCCCATCCACTAGCGCATACTGCAAAATAACTGCTGTTATCTATCAACAACTATTCAACATAGTTTTCATTACTATATATCATAGCATACCAAACATCTTTTGAAAAGACCAAATTCACATCCATTGATTATATTGCGTAATTGTGCTACTATAAATAATGGAAAATTTCCTATTATATTATAATTTCAAATGCAGAATGGAGAATGAATATGCAGACATTACCAAAAGAAATTGAACAGCTCTTTCACTACCTGCAGAACGGCACATCCGCTTTTCATGTGATTGCCCATACCAAACAGGTTCTGACAGAAGCCGGATTTACAGAGTTACATATAAAAGACAACTGGACACTGACAAAGGGCGGCCGTTATTTCTGCAGTCCTTTTGATACAACCCTCTACGCTTTTACAATTGGTGAATCCTGTGACCTTTCCAATGGCATTCACATTGCTGGTGCCCATACAGATTTCCCGGCCATCAAAATTAAACCAAATCCGGAAATTTTTTCCCATGGCTACATGCAGCTGAATACAGAAGTATACGGCGGTCCTATTTTAAATACATTCTTCGACAGACCATTATCCCTTGCCGGAAAAGTTGTCACAAAGGGTGACCGATATGATCGTCCGGTCAGCCATCTTGTGGATCTGAAACGTCCCGCTGTTTATCTGCCGAATCTGGCTATTCATATGAATCGCGCCATCAACGAAAACGGTGCTCCTATCGACAACCAAAAGCATCTGCTACCTATCCTCGGCACACTGAATGAATATCTGAACAAAGATACAACTTTCATGGATCTACTTTCCAAAGAAATCGGTGTGGACGCCAAAGATATTCTTGATTATGATCTTTGCATGTACAATCTTGATCAGCCTGAACTGGTTGGTTTCACAGAAGAATTTATCTCCGCACCAAGACTGGATGATGTCACTTCTGTATGCGCTCTGATTCACGGTCTTGTTGAAAGTAAGAACTCTGACCGCGTTAACCTTGTCTGCTTATTCGATAACGAGGAAATCGGAAGTCTCAGCAAACAAGGTGCTGATTCCACACTGCCTTCTGTGATCATCGGTAAGATCTGGCAGGCTTTCGGCAAAAATCAGATTGACTGTATGTCCGATATCTCAGACGGCCTGATGCTTTCTGTTGATGTCGCTCACGCCTACCATCCGAATTATCCAGGCACTCAGGATATCACCAACTATCCGATCATGAACGGCGGATTTATTCTGAAAACAGCCAGCAACCAGTCTTATACATGGGATTGTGAGAGCATGGCTTCCCTCATTGCACTGTGCCAGCAGGAAAACATTCCTTATCAGCGCTTTGCAAAACACTCCAACACAAAGGGCGGCGGCACTATCGGTTCCATCATCTCTTCCCATCTGCCAATGCGCACCGCAGATATCGGTGTCGGACTTCTGGCCATGCACTCAAGCCGGGAAATGATGGGCAAAGACGACCAGATCGGTTTGACGCACTTTGCTAAGGCATTTTTCGAAAACTAAAAATATCCTATGGTACAACAAAAGCTGTCAGCTCTTAAAAACTGACAGCTTTTTATCGTTGTTTCATTTAACTTTTATTTTATTTTACGCCGAGAAGGTCACACAATGACAGTACATAGATCTGTCCTGCATTAACAACATCTTCGATGTCTACATTCTCATTTGGTGCATGGATGCCTTCTGTGTTGGACGGGCCATACTGGATGGTTGGTACGCCCTTGAGACGGTATTCTCTTGCGTCGCTGCAAGCCCACTGCCATGCCGGATATACAGTAATGCCCCAGATGGCCTCTGCATTTTTCTTGATGGCCTGTACGATATCTGAATCATCGCGGGTAACATTGGCTTCACTCTTCCAAATGAGTTCATATTCAACGCCTTCCACACCTGCAGCTTTGATCATCTCTTTGACTGTGTTCTCAATTTCTTCATGATCCACGCCATAAGGCAGACGGCAGTCGATGGTTGCTTCGCAGTAATCCGGAACCATATTAGGACGTGTACCGCCGGAAATCAGGCCTACATTGGCTGATACATGGTTAATAACATTGCCGATGCCCTTCATGTCCAGTTCTTTTTCTGCAACCATCTGTGAATTTGCCAGAGACTGTAAAAGATCTTCCGGATAATGACCTTCAATCTTTGTCAGCATTTCGATATTTGCCAGAACTTTGTTTAATTTCAGGATCGCATTGTCACCCTTGTAATTGCCAAGGCTTCCATGAGCAGACTTGCCGATGGATTTGAAGACAATATGCAGGTTGCCTTTCTGTCCGGATTCAATGGTCCAGTTGGTTGTCGGTTCAGCAATAATGGCTGCATTGGCTCCTTCAGCGTAGCCCTGTTCACAAAGCCATGTTGTTCCATATTCACTGCCGCTCTCCTCATCAGAAACAATATGAAGACGGATATTACCTTTCAAGTCTGCTCCTGAATCTTTCAATACTTTCATGGCAAACAGAAGACCTGCCACACCGGCTTTCATATCAGAAGCGCCGCGGCCAAGGATTCTCTTGTCTGTAATTTCGCCACCAAATGGATCATAATCCCACTGAGAGCGATCGCCGGCAGGGACAACATCCACATGTCCGTTCAAAATCACACTGAAGCCGTCATCGCTGCCCATTTTGGCCAGTACATTCGGATGATCCGGATTACAGGAAACTTCTTCATAGCTGATACCTGCATCAGACAGATACTTTTCTACAAAATCAATGACATCTCTCTGTGTTCCTACAGGATTCTCACTCGGGATACGAATCAGATCTGAAGCCAGTTTGACAAGATCATTTCTTCTGCTTTTAGCCAGTTCCCAAACATCATTTCTTGTTACATTGTTCATTGAAATTCATCCTCTTTTCATTTTCTGCAGTTGCTCAAAATCAGATTTTGGAACTGCTGTTTTTTATTGTAACTGTTCA
>NZ_LR698973.1:352836-380771 GCF_902381825.1 Pseudocoprococcus catus | reverse complement strand
ATTTTATTCATATAAGAAACATGCAACCTGGTGGCCATCACCAGCGTCCTTTAACTTAGGGATTTCCTTTCTGCACCTATCCATGCAGTTCGGGCATCTGCCAGCTAACGGACATCCAATCTGATCGCCGATCGGGCTTGGAATATCACCTTTTAGGACAATACGTTCTTTTTTTGCAAAAGGTGAAACCGGCGGAATCGCGGACAATAATGCCTTTGTATACGGATGCAGCGGATTCTCATAAATGGCATCCGCTTCACATAATTCTACAATTCTTCCCAGGTACATAATGGCAATTCTGTCACTGACATGCTTGATAACACCCAGGTCATGGGAAATAAAGATATATGTCAGATTGTACTGCTGCTGCAGTCTGTTGAACAGATTCAGCACCTGTGCCTGAATGGATACGTCCAACGCAGAAACCGGCTCATCACAGACAATTACCTTCGGATTCATGGCCAACGCTCTGGCCACATTGATACGCTGTCTTTGACCACCTGAAAATTCATGAGGAAAACGGTGGACGTGCTGAATATCAAGACCAACCTCTCTCATCAGTTCCAGAACACGTTTTTCACGCTCATTTTTATCGGAAATCAGTTTATGCACGATCAGCGGTTCCTCGATCAATTTGCCGGCTGTCTTTCTCGGATCCAATGAAGAGTAAGGATCCTGGAAAACCATCTGGACATCCTTCTTGGCTTTCTTAAGTTCTGCACCTTTCAGTGAAAAAAGGTCTTTGCCGTCAAAAGTCACAGAACCGGCGGTTGCCTTGTGCAGCTGGATCAATGTACGACCGAATGTTGATTTACCGCAACCGGATTCACCGATGACACCCAATGTCTCACCTTCATAAATATCTACAGACACATCGTTTAACGCATGGAGAATCTGAGGTTTACCGCCAAGCTTTTTGCTTTTGATCTCAAATTCCTTGGTCAGATGCTCAATTTTCATCAAAACTTTCTTTTCATTACTCATCCTTTAAGCCCTCTCCTTTCTCCAGTTTATTGGTCAGATTCTGTCTGTGGCAGGCTACAAAATGTCCCGGTTCCACTTCAACAAGAGGTGGTACAGACTGTGTACAGGCTTCTGTCACATACGGACATCTGTTGTAGAAATTACAGCATTTGCCTGTCAGACGAAGGTCAGGCGGTGTACCTGGAATAGTCTTTAATTCACCCTTGGATTCATCAGACAATTTCGGCATAGAATCCAGAAGTCCCCATGTATATGGATGACGCGGATTGCTGTAAAGTGTCTTTGTATCTGTAAATTCCACTGTATTGCCGGCATACATAACCATGACTTTATCACACATTTCCCACACAACGCCCAGGTTATGTGTAATCAGAAGAATGGCTGTATCCATATCTCTCTGAAGTTCTTTCAGAAGTTCCAAAACCTGTGCCTGAACGGTTACATCCAAAGCCGTCGTCGGCTCATCGGCAATGATCAGTTTTGGTTTACAGCAAACTGCCATGGCAATGATCACACGCTGACACATACCGCCTGAAAGTTCATATGGGTATGAATTCATACGTTTCTCAGGTTCAGGAATCCCAACTTTACTCAATGCCTCAACAGCCATTTTCCAGGCTTCATCTTTCGTCACATTCTGATGAGCCATGATCATTTCTGTCATCTGCTTGCCAATCTTGAAAACCGGGTCAAGGGATGTCATCGGATCCTGGAAAATAACAGCAATATCTTTGCCTCTGAAATCATTTAACTCTTTTTTGCTTAATGCCAGAACATCTTTGCCTTCAAATTCAATGGAACCTCCGACAATCTTGCCTGTTCTTGGCGGGAGAAGACGGATAATAGAGCTGGAAGTCACACTCTTACCGGAACCTGACTCACCAACAATACCCATGGTCTCGCCTTTTGCTATATTAAAACTTACACCATCTACCGCCTTCGCAATACCGCTGGCTGTATAAAAGTAAGTCTTTAAATCTTTGACTGTCAATATATTTTCACTCATCGTATCACCTCGATTACTCGTATTGTGCTTTCATTTCACTGAATGCTTTTCGCACCGCTTCCATCTTCGACGAATCTGAAAGGATATCCACCGCAGTCATAGCCATACCCTTCGCTGCCGCCTCGATGGCTCTGTATCCATCGGGACTTCCTGTTGCTTCCTCAAATTCCGGTGTATGAACCCTGAGTCCCGGTCGAAGCCGGATATAGGCCTGGATGCCCGGAAGTGCATGGGTCACATTCCCCATATCCGTACAGCCAATTCCCTGTTCCTTTAATCTCGGACACAGTTCTTCACCAAGAACTTTGAAATTCTCTGCCAGTGTATCCTCCAGAACAGGATTATTGCGAATATCCTCATAAGATAAATCAATCATCTCATATTCAAAACGCGTTCCCGTAATTGCTGCCACATTCTCACAGATTTTGATGAAGCGATGGAATAATTCCCATTTATATTTCATACTGAATGACCGAATGGTAAACTCCGCAGAACAATGATCCGGTATAAAAATAGCCTGATCGCCGCCGTCACGGATAATGCCAAGAATCTTGCCTTTGTCTCCAAGCTCAAGACGCATGGCATTGACAATATTAAACAGTTCAAGAACAGGCGTCAATGCGCTGATTCCCTCTTCCGGCCATGTGGCTGCATGCGCTGTTTTGCCATAATAATGTACGCGGATATCTGTTCTTGAATAGGAAATATCATTGACACATGTATCTGATGAGGCGTGAGTCAGCATCGCAAAATCAAGGCCTTCAAAAGCGCCGTTTTCCAGCATAGTGATCTTGCCTCCGCCGCCTTCCTCTGCAGGTGTCCCGAGAACAGTAATTTTACCGCCTAATGTATCAATCACAGATTTCAGACCAATTCCCGCACCGCAGGCAATGGCACACATCAGATTATGTCCGCAGGCATGTCCCATGCCCGGAAAAGCATCAAATTCACCAACAAACCCTACATTCAGTCCGGGTTTTCCGCTGTCATAAACCGCTTTTACACTTGTCTCAATGCCTCCGACACCTGTTTCTACCTGAAAACCATATTTTCTCAAAAGTTCAGACATAGCTTTGCATGCTTTAAACTCATGAAAACTGTATTCTGGATGATGCCAAAGATAATCTGAAAGTTCTCTCAGATCCGGCATGATTTCTTCTATTCTTTTTTGAACTGTCTGTTTATTTTCCATTTCATTCATCCTTTATTTGTAACTGTTCAGAGCCAAGCAAAATCTCATAAAACAGGTATAAAATGCTTGCATTTTTAAGACTGTTTTTGAAATTTTATTTGGCGGATACGCCACACCGACGAAATGCGTCGCATTTTGAAGGTTGGCTCTGAATAGATATCTTTATTCAAACTAGAGGTCCGCGAAGACCTTCGCAGCACAATTACTGTTTCATCTTAGGATCCAGCACGTCGCGGATACCATCACCGAAAAGGTTAAAGCCAAGTACAGTGATCAAGATAAATGCACCGGAGATTGTTGCCACAAACGGTGCGGTTGTCAAACTGCTTTTGCCTTCACGAAGAATACTTCCCCATGAAGCTGTCGGTGCAGCAATACCAAGGCCGAGGAAACTTAAGGCTGCCTCAGAAATAATGGCACTGGCTACATTCAATGTTGCATATACAATAATCGGAGAAATAGCATTCGGAAGAATATGTGTAAACAGCAGTCTTGTGTTGGAAACGCCGATCACACGACAGGCATTGCAGTATTCTTCATTTTTAACAATATGGACTTCACCACGAACCACACGGGCAAAGCTTGGAATATTGCCGATACCGATGGCGATGATAACATTGATCAGTCCCTGTCCGAGCACTGTCATCAGAATAATGGATAACAGTACAAATGGGAAGGAGAGAAAACCATCCATGATTCGCATGATCACAGAGTCTACAATACCGCCCATGAAACCTGCGATCAGACCAAGTAAAACACCGATCACACCACCGACTAATGTACCACCTGCTGCAACAATCAGAGAAACTCTGGCACCATAAATGACACGAGACAGCAGATCACGTCCAAACTGATCTGTTCCAAAAATATGACCTTCTGAAAAAGGTTTCAGAAACGCATCCAGCGGATGGATCTCATTTGGATCATAAGGTGCAAGGACAGGTGCAAAAACGGCGATGAAAACCATGACAACAACAATCACAAGACCGATCATGGCTGTTTTGTTTCGTTTTAACTTGTTCCATACATTATTGGCACGACGTTCTGTTTTGAGCATTTCTGCCTGAGCGTCCAGGCCGAGTGCATCTGCAGAAGTCGTTTTTGTTATATCTGCCATTTAATTACCTCCCTTCGAATCGTAGCTGACACGTGGATTGATAATCATATAGACCACGTCCACCAGTAAATTGACAACGACAAAGACAACGGCAATGAAAAGGACCGTTCCCTGAATCAGCATATAATCCCGGTTATCGATGGCAGATACGATCATAGTACCCATACCAGGCCATGAGAAGATACTCTCTGTCAAAATGGCACCTGTGAAGGCACTGGCCAGCTGAAGACCAAGAACTGTTACAATTGGAGGCAATGCATTTTTTAATGCATGCTTCCAGATAATGCTGCTCTCTTTGATACCACGGGCACGAAGTGCTTTGATGGAATCACTATGTATAACCTCCAGCATACTGGAGCGGGTTATTCTGGCGAATGTTGCGGTAGGGATTGTTGCCAGACAGAAACATGGCAGTACCATATGGGAGATCACATCTCCGATACCTTTGCTCATAGAGCCCATGCCCAGGGCAGGCAGCCATCCAAGCTGTACTGAAAACAGGTTGACAAGCATCAGGCCCAGCCAGAAAATCGGCATGGACACACCAACCAGTGCAAGAATCATAAAAATATAATCTAAAATCGAATACTGTTTTATCGCGGATAAAACACCAATGCCAACACCAATAAAAATAGCAATGACCAAACTGGTCAGAGTAATGACCAGCGTATTTGGAATTCTTTCTGCAATCAGGCTTGTAACCGGACGATTATAGACATAAGATGTACCAAAATCTCCATGCAGAATACCAATCATATAATCTGCATACTGTTCAAGCTTGCTCTTGTTTAATCCAAGCTTAATCTCCATCTCGGCAATATCCTGGGCAGAAGCCTGCGGACCGAGGATTGTACGTGCCGGATTACCCGGAATCATTCGTGTCAAAACGAAAGTAATCGTAATAACAATGAGGAGTGTTGGAATACTTTGTAAAATACGTTTGAGAATTGTTTTTAACACTTACTTAATACACCACCATTTCATTTCAGCTGTCCGCAATCCACTGCGGACTTCTTAAAAAGAGAGGCGCGAACTCGCCGCGCCCCGCTTTCAAACACTCATTAATATTAGTCTGTTACCCATACATTGTTTTCTGTTGTAACAAATTTGACTGTACTATCTGCTCTCTGAATAAAATCATGAACACGGCCGTTAACACCGTAGATAACGTTTTCATTTGCATAGAAGAGACCTGGAAGATCATCTACGATCAGAGCAAGCGCCTGTTTATAGTAATCTGCACGATCAGCCTGATCTGTTGCTTCCAGCGCTTTCTGAAGTAATTCATCAACCTGTGGGTTGGAGTAATGCTGACCATTACCGATACCGCCAAACTCATCTGTTGAGAAGAGTTTGTTCAGGAAGAAGTATGGATCCGGATACCATGTCCAGGACATACCATAGACATCTGCATTATTTGACATTGCAACTTCTGAGAATGTGCCCCATTCAGATGCATGAATGTTTAAAGTAACGCCAACCTGTGCCCAGTAAGCCTGAAGAAGGACAGCCATGTTCTGTCTTGCTTCTGTATCACTGATGTAAAGATCAAGTGTCAGGCCGTCACCGTAACCAGCTTCTGCAAGAAGGGCTTTGGCATCTTCTGGATCATAACCTGGAACTTTGCTTTCAAGAGAAGCATCGTAACCCCATGAGCCCGGAGGCAGTGGAAGGCTTGCTTTCTGTGCTTCGCCGTATTTATACAGGGAAGCAACCATTTCCTCTACATTGACTGCTTCAATCAGCGCTTTTCTGACTTTGATATCAGCTGTAGGTCCCTGTTCCATGTTGAAGTAAATGTATGCAACATGAAGTCCCGGTGTCTCAAGCAGAGTCAGATCTGCATTATCCTTAACTTTCTGAACAGATTCACCCTTCAGATCCATGGCGACATCAAGCTCACCTGTCTGAAGTGCATTGGCTGCCTGTGTAGAGTCTGTGATAACCTTGAAAATAACTTCATCAAGATTTGGCTCTGCCAACCAGTAATCAACGTTCTTCTTCAGAACTGCCTGCTGGTCAAGCTGAAAAGATTCCAGAGAGAAAGGACCTGTACCAACTAAATGGCTGCCAAAGTCATCGCCCCAGCCTTCAACTTCTTCCTTAGGAACGATTGCGTTGCCCGCATCTGTTAATGCTGTCAGGAAAGAAGAGTTCGCTGTTTTCAGTGTACATGTCACTTCATAATCGCCTGTTGCTTCTGCTTTGTCAAGCATGGACAGACGGTTGCTGTCTGAAAGTTCACCTGAACGGTTCAGTGAGTAAGCAACATCTTCCGCTGTCATCTCACGGCCATCCTGATACTTTCCTTTCTGGAACTTAACACCCTGACGGATATTGAATACATATGTCATACCATCATCAGAAACTGTCCAGTCTGTGGCCAGAGAAGGTACATATTCAGACAAATCCTTGTTGTACTCCATCAGCGTATCACAGACATTTTTGATAATCTCGCTTTCATAAACACCGCTGTAGTGGATTGGATCCAGTTTACTTGGTGAAGCGGATAAGGAAATTGTCAGTGTACCACCTTTGACTGGATCTCCTTCTGCTTCTGTCTCGCCGGATGCTGTTGTCTCTGCTGCAGCTGAAGAACTGTTTGCTGCTGTACCTTCTGTTTCTTTAGAACCAGAATTACCGCAGGCTGCAAGAGAAACGCACATGGATGCAACAAGTGCAAGTGCTAAAATTCTTTTTTTCATCTCTTTTCCTCCTCGTGAAAAAATTATAACTACTGGTGTTCCTCCAGCCATCTCATGGCACATTCTGTATACACAGCAGCCATTCTGTGGATTGCTTCTTCATTAAAAGTAACCCTGCAATCGTGAACACCATAATTATAGCCTTCTTCCGTGCTTCCCGTACCAAACCAGTACAGGACAGATGGAACCTTAACGGAAAGTGCCGAAAAATCTTCGGACCCCGTCATTCGCTCGATCGGCTGTGCCGTACTTTCACCGAGCAGATCATCAATATAACGGATGGTATCCGTTAAAAGCTGATCATCATTATACATTGGTGGAATACCATCTCCAATGAAATCAATTTCACATTCCGCACGGAATGTCTTACATACACCTTCGCAGATATCAATCAGTCTCTGTCTGGCAAAGGCCTTGACATCCATGTTCATTGTACGGATTGTTCCCTGCATCACTGCCTCGTCCGGCATAATATTAGCTGCCGTTCCTCCATGGATGGAACAGATTGTCAGGACAATCAGTTCATTTGGATTGATTTCTCTGCTGTTAATTGTCTGAAGAGCCAACTGTATATGACAGGCTACATTAATTGGATCTACATTTAGGTGGGGTGCTGCACCGTGTCCGCCGACGCCCTTGACTTTAATCGTAAAGACATCACTGGAACCACAGCCTGTTCCTCTCGTATAACCTGCTTTGCCAAGGTTGTCATGCAGTACATGCATCGCCATAGCCGCATCAACATGAGGATTCTCCAGAATACCGGCGGCAATCATGTCGTTGGCTCCATCCATAATCTCCTCTGCCGGCTGAAACATCAATTTGACCTGCCCCTTCAACTCACTCTCATGGGCTTTCAGAAGCTTTGCTGCTCCAAGAAGGGCCGATGTATGAAAATCATGTCCGCAGGCATGCATTTTCCCATTGATAGAAGAAAACGGCAATCCTGTCTCTTCCTTCATCGGAAGTGCATCCATATCGCCGCGAATCAAAAAAGTCTTCCCGCCATCAGGGCCGATCACTGCACTGATACCTGCTTTTCCGACCGCCTTTGGTGCATATCCATATTCTCTTAACTGCTGCATCACATACGCTGTTGTCTCCGGAAGATCAAATCCAAGCTCCGGATTCTGATGGAGATGTCTGCGATGTGCGATCAGCTCGTTCTCAATCGCTTTCGCTTCACTTACGATTGAACTCTGCATAGCTTTCAACTCCTTACATCATATATCCATAATGATATATCCACAATGGACATTTGTCTGCACAAGACGTATTATACTATTGTATTTTCAATTCTGCAAGTCCTTTTGCATA
The DNA here is from genome assembly GCF_902381825.1 of Pseudocoprococcus catus. GTDB lineage: Bacteria > Bacillota > Clostridia > Lachnospirales > Lachnospiraceae > Coprococcus_A > Coprococcus_A intestinihominis. The sequence goes on along the minus strand of NZ_LR698973.1, from coordinate 372,450 downwards.
TTAATTCAAAAAATTTATTAAATCGACACTTTAAACCGTTAAAAAAGCAGATTTCCTTTTAAATGCTATTGACCCATATCACATTTTGCTATAAACTGGATGTAATGTGCAAATATGCCATATATCATTTTATATCTAAGGAGGCAATTAACCATGTTATTAAGACAGGTTATCGAACTGTTTGATCTGCTTGACACTCCTGCTGCCAACGGCACAACAGTCACAGATCTTTTTAAGGAAAGAGGTAACGTAGAAGTTACTGTAGAAAATGTCAAAGGTGATGAAGGCGACACAGATTGTGTAACAATTCTCATTAAAGGCAGCGAAGGAAAATCTGTCGGTGGCTCTGCTCCGACACTCGGAATCATTGGACGTCTTGGCGGACTTGGTGCAAGACCCGAAGTGACAGGTTTCGTTTCTGATGGCGATGGTGCATTAGCTGCACTGGCCGCTGGTCTTAAACTGACAGAAATGAACACAAAAGGTGACATTATGAAAGGTGATGTCATCATCGCAACCCATATCTGCCCGGATGCCCCAACTCAGGAGCATTTTCCTGTACCATTCATGGGTTCACCAATCGACATGACAACGAACAATGAGAAAGAAGTTCTTCCTGAAATGGATGCCATTCTTTCTATTGATACAACAAAAGGAAACCGTGTCATCAATTTAAACGGTTTCGCACTTTCTCCGACCATCAAAGAAGGCTATATTCTTGAAGTCAGCAATGACCTGATGGACGTTATGACACGTGTCACAGGCAAGCTGCCTGCTATTTTCCCTGTTGCACAGCAGGATATCACCCCTTACGGCAATGATCTGCACCATCTGAACAGTATTCTTCAGCCTGCGACTTCAACAAATGCCCCTGTTGTAGGTGTTGCCATTACAACAGAACAGCCAGTCGCCGGCTGCGCTACAGGTGCATGCCATTTTGAAGATGTTGAATCCGCTGCAAGATTTGCTGTCGAAGTTGCCAAAGGTTATGGCGACGGCATCATTTCTTTCTATGATCAGAAAGAATACGATCATCTGATTGAATTATACGGACCAATGAACGTATTCCAGACTTTCGGCAAGGATAAATAAAAGGACTGATTACATGAAACAGATCAAAATCGGTGCAATTACCATCGGACAGGCACCCCGCACGGATATCACCAGAGATATCCTGCCGCTGCTGCCGGATTATATGACATTGACAGAATATGGCGCTTTAGATGATATGACCTATGAAGAAGTCATGTCCCAGTTTGCGCCATCTGAAGATGATGAAGTGCTCGTCTCTCGCATGCGCGATGGCAGGCAGGCCAAATTTACAGAACGTTTTATCCGTCCCCTTGTCCAGAAGAAGATTGATCAGGCAGAAGCAGAAGGCGTATCAGCGATTATCCTGTTCTGTACCGGCGTTTTTCCGGAATTCAGGCACAAGGTGCTTTTCATTGAACCTCAGCCGCTTTTCCATGCTATTGCTGCTAAACTGGCGGGCAATCAAAAAATAGGCATCCTTGTTCCGGAACCGGATCAGGTGGAGCAGGCTTATCATACCTGGGGCAAAAGCGGCATCCCTGTAGAAGTAACTTCCGCTTCACCTTATCTGGATTTTGATAAAGTCGTCGAGGCTGCCTCCTTCTTCAAAGGCAAAAATCTGGCCTTTATCTGTACTGACTGTATGGGCTTCACCATGGAAATGAAACATCAGATTCAGGAAGTTACCGGTCTTCCGGTTCTCCTGCCAAGGACCCTTGTTGTCCGCATTCTGTGTGAAATGTTTTCATAAAAGATAAATGTTACATATTATAAGACATTGCAAAAAATCCGTTCCGGTTTGTTTTTCCGGAACGGATTTCTTCTTATATCTATACTTTAGTATAGTGTCGTGCTAATTTAGTACTCATTTACCACATTATCTAATTAGTTATTTATTATTGTACCGTATAAAAATTCAATCAATTTGAAAAAATATACATTCACTTTATTTTGCAAGGAGTTTCAGAATCTCATTGCTTCTTGCAACGAATTTCGTCATGGCTTCTGCACTTAATGGGCAGTGGCTTAATAATGCCAGATCATAAATCTGCTGACAGAACATATTGACATGCTCGCCTTCCGGATTGTTCAGTACATACTGTACCAGTGCATTATTCGCATTCAGTACAAGGGTCTGGCCTTCTGTGCCCATCTGTCCCTGGCTCATACCGTACATCTTCATCATATCCTGCATACGACGCATATCCTCGGATAATGTAATCATGGCGGATGTATCTGCATTCTTCAGCTTCTCAACCTTCACATCCAGTGCTTCTACACCAAGCGCTTTCTTGAAGATATCTGTCAGCTTTGTCTGATCCTCTTCAAGAACCTTCTTGTCATCTTCACTGGCTGCTTCTTTGAATACATCTGCCAGATCCGTATCAATACGTCTGAACTTCACGTTCTTATCCTTCATTGCCTCTTCAAGACGGCTGATGAATGGCTGGTCGATTGGATTCTTCAGAATAACAGCATTCAGCCCCTGTTCCTTGAACATGTTAATATACTGGGACTGCTGCAGTTCATCTGTGACATAGAATACCTGATTCTCATGTTTATTCTTAGCAGCCTCAAGATATTCATCTAATGAAATATACTTGCCATCCAAGTCTTTGTAGATGATATAGTCTTTCATCTTCTCATTGAACTTGTCATCCTTGATGCAGCCGAACTTGATGAATGGATTGATGTCATCCCAGTATTTCTCATAGCTTTCTCTATCTGTCTTGCACATGCCTGACAGCTTGTCTGCAACCTTCTTCGTAATATAATCGGAAATCTTCTTAACAAAACCATCATTCTGCAGTGCAGATCTGGAAACATTCAGCGGCAGATCCGGACAATCGATGACACCCTTTAAGAGCATCAAAAATTCAGGGATAACTTCCTTGATATTATCTGCAATAAATACCTGGTTGTTGTACAACTTGATGGTACCTTCGATGGATTCATATTCCATGTTGATCTTAGGAAAATAGAGAATACCCTTCAGATTAAACGGATAGTCCATATTCAGATGGATCCAGAATAACGGCTCTTTGTAATCATGGAAAACACTTCTGTAAAATTCCTTGTATTCTTCATCTGTACAGTCATTCGGATGCTTTGTCCACAATGGATGGATATCATTCATCAGGGAAGGACGCTTATTGATCTTATATCTTTCCGTACGAGGTGAAACTACAACCGTCTCCTTCTCGCCATTCTCATTCTCTTTCTCTTCTGTCTTCTCATCTTCGACAATTGTCTCTGCGATGACATCATCCTCACGAAGTTCATCCTTCTCGATGGTCTGATATTCCTGTTCGCCGCCTTCTTTGCTGAGGTAGATCTCAACAGGCATGAAAGAACAGTACTTTGTAATGACCTCACGGGCACGATATTCATTGGAGAATTCATAGCTGTCTTCATTCAGATACAATGTAATCTCTGTACCTCTTGTTGTTCTGCTGCCCTTGCTCATGCTGTATTCACTGTCACCGTCACATTCCCAGAATACCGGTTCTGCGCCTTCCTGATAGGACAGTGTATCAATTGTAACCTTATCTGCAACCATAAATGCAGAATAGAAACCAAGACCAAAATGACCGATGATCTGATCTTCATTTGTCTTGTCCTTGTACTTCTCAAGGAAATCTGTCGCACCGGAGAAAGCAATCTGTGTAATATACTCTTTCACTTCATCTGCTGTCATACCGATACCATTATCGATAAACTTCAATGTCTTCTCTTCCGGATTCACAATGACATCTACACGGAACTTCTCACCTTCCTGAAGCTGGTACTCACCCATCACTTCAAGCTTCTGTACCTTTGTCACTGCATCACAGCCATTGGAGATTAACTCTCTGAAAAATATATCATGGTCTGAATACAGCCATTTCTTAATAATTGGGAACAAATTCTCACTGTTAATCGATAAATTGCCCTGTTCCTGTTTAACTTCTGACATATTCAACACTCCTGTTCTATACAATAATATAATAAAATGCCAACCATTGGCAGTCATCAGCGTCTTCTGCTAACAAGTATTGTAATACCTTTATTTCCAAATGTCAAGAAAAAATTAGCACTCATTTTTAACGAGTGCTAATAGTTATGTAATATTTATATGTAACAAAAATAAGTATATCCGTTACAAGCCACGATAAAGGATAGGCATTCATCAATATTTCAAAGGTCCCAATCCGGCGAAAAGCGGTTAAAATCCACAAAATACGAAAGCCGCAACATCCGACTACCACCAGTAATGCCGGTTGCAGAGAATGCCCCATTGCTCTTAAAAGTCCGCTTCCGACTTCATATCCGGCCGTCATACCATTAAAAGTCACCACTCGCTGCATTCTGATAAGTGCATAAGCAGCAGCCCCGGCATCCGATGTAAAAAACGGTATCAACCATCGATGTCCTGCCACAAAAAGCAAACTGATGCTTTCACACAATACACCTCCAAGTAAAAGGCACCAATTAAAAATCTGTCTGCACCTTTTTATATTGCCGACGCTGTAGTTTTGACTGGTAAAAGTCACCGCCGCCTGTCCGAAAGCATTTGAAATGTAATAGGTCAAACTTTCAAACGTTAAAGCAATAGAAAAGCCGGCACTTCCTTCCGCCCCAAAGCAGTTGACAGCAGATTGTATACACACATTTGCAACTGAAAAACACATTCCCTGTATACCTGCCGGTATTCCTACCTGCAATACTTCTTTCAGATATTTTTTATCCAACTGCATGGCCTTTACAGAAAGATGCATCGATCCTTTTTCCTGCATCAGAAAGCAGCACACAAGACTTCCGCTTACACCATTGGCAATAACCGTCGCTATTCCAACTCCGGCTACGCCCATTTTGAAAGCAACGACAAAGAGTAGATTCAGGCCCACATTCAAGATTCCTGATAAAATCAGCGCATACAAAGGACATCTTGTATCACCTTTGCATCGAAGCACTGCCGCCCCAAAATTATAAACCATCATAAATGGCATTCCAAGGCAATAAATTTTCAGATAGAGCACCGCTTGCGCCATCACATCTTCCGGGGTCTGCATCAACGTCAATATCTTTTCTGCTGTCATCTGTCCAAAAACAAGAAGAAACAGTCCGCTGAGTACTGCCAGAAACATAACCGTATGCACCGACTTTTTTATCTTTTCTTCCTGCCTTTGTCCGACATATTTGGCAATCACAACATTGGCGCCGATAGACAAGCCTACAAACATGTTTACAAAAAGACTGATAATCATGGTATTACTGCCCACCGCTGCCAGTGCCTGTCTGCCGTCAAATCTGCCGACAATCGCTGTATCCGCCGCATTAAAAAGCTGCTGTAGCATACTGCTGCCCGCAAGGGGCAGCGCAAATCGGATAATATTTCCTGACAGCGATCCACGAAGCATATCCATTCCACTATTTTTCCGTTGAATTTTCATCATCTTATTTCCTGCATAAACAAGCGTATAAATAAGGAGACCTCCCAAAGCATATAATTTCTCTGGGAGGGTTTATGAAGTTAAAGAAGTTATTGGCATATTTTTATATTGAGATTATGACAGTGTATAGAGTGCAACCTCGTCGATTTCTCTGTTGGCAGAAATCAGTCTGTCAGCACCGTCCTTCATATAATGAAAAACATTGGCCGGTCCGCAGTCTCTGTCGATAATTTCTGCCTGGTATTTCTTTTCCGCTTTATTCCAACTGAATGCAATTAGATTTCGTTCACCCTTTCGGTGCCCGATGACTGCAGCCGGATGTCCGCAGAGCATACCGCCGTAAATGGCATGAGTAAATTCAGCTGTCTTTTCATACTCATAAACTTTCTGATAAACACTATCTGTCTTTTTATAAATACTGATCACATCACCGTGAAAAGGAGATAAAACCACCAGCTCTTTCTCTCCATCCTCATCTAAATCCACAAGAACTGCATCACTGGCAGGCGTATCTATCAACTGTTTAATCTCCCATGACTCATTCAGTTTTGCCGGCGGTGTAAAAAGGTAGACGCCGCAGTCTGCAGAAATCACGCAGGTATCTTTATCCTGTTCCGGTATCCTGTAATAGCCGTGATTTTTCAGCATCTCATCCTTCAGCACTTCCAATTTTAGCTGATGATTTTCATCAAATCCGCTTAAATCCTCCGGCAAAACGGCAGCATAAACTTTTCCCGGCATGGACCAGTCCTCTTTGTACTCATGACCGGATTTCAATGCACAGGCAATGAGATAATGGACACCGTTTCTCTCCAGAATATCAAAACGGTGAACAAAAGGCAATTTGACCAGCGTTCTGACTTCCCAGTCTCCCTTTGCTTTTGGTGTCACAATAACAATTTCCGCCTCTTTTGAATCATTCGGTGAATAAAAACGGTGCGTTGCCAGAAACTGGCCATCCGTTCCCGGCACCTGAACCATACTCATTGTTCCACCGGGTCCGTCCCATACCTTGTCTACCTGATTGCCTTCACAATCAAATAAAAGACATGGATCCTGTTTTTCAGCCGCCACAAGGATATAATCCTGCTCATGATAATGCAGCGGCGCAATCGAATAACATTTCGTCAAATTTGAAATGATTTTCTTTTCTACTTTCATAGAATCTTATCCTTCCCAAAAACTAACTGTTAGAAATTTCTTCCAGCAGTTCATTAAATTTCTGACATATATGAAGCAGTTCTTCCTTCCATTGTAAATTGCCTGTATACCAGAATTCCGTTACATAGCGTCTAATATTTAACTCCCAGGCTTTTCTGACTGCTTTTTCAAAATCAACATGTCCTTCTCCAAAAGGAATTTCCCGGAATTTTCCCGGTACAGTTTCTTTCAGATGCATCGCAATCAAATGTCCTTTCCCAAGTGCCATGTCATCATAAATATCCTGTTTATACGTCACAGCTGCATTTGTCAGATTGCCGATATCCGGATAAATCTGCAAATAAGGAGAATCCACCAGGCAAACATATTTCATGGCCTTTTCTACTGTATTCATAAATTCCGTTTCCATAGTCTCAAAACCCAACAGAACGCCGGCCTTTTCTGCCATTGCCGCTGCTTTGCGAAGATTATCCAGAAATCGTTTTTTTGTATCATATGTAGAAGATTCGTAATAAACATCGTATCCAGCCAACTGGATAATCCGAATACCCAAATCATCCGCCAGTTCAATTGCTTTTTCCATGATGCGCAGACTCTGCTCTGCCCCCTCGGCGCTTCCAAGAGAATATCTGCGATGGCCGCTCAGACACATGGAACGAATCGGCATCCCGGTCTTTTCCATTAAAAGTGTCAGTTCTTTTCTCTCCTCACGGCTCATATCCAACCGGGCCAGCTTTTCGTCAGTCTCATCCACACTCATTTCCAGATAATCATAGCCGGCTTCCCTGGCGGCTGTCAGTTTCTCCGCCATGGTCAGATTTCCTGGCATGGCCTTCTCATAAAGACCCAGACAATATTTTTTATCCATAAATGCCTCCATTACAGACAGGATCTATACGGAATATTCTGAGGCGCCTCAAAGCAGTCCTCAAAACCTCTGCGATGATGATAAGCCCGTTTGTCCTTATCCTGAGGATAAATATATTTGCCGCCCACTTCCCAGAAAAATGGATGGAACTGATAATCCAGTCTGTCCTTCTTCATATCATAAAGTACCCGGATTTCATTGACATCTGCCATAAAGTTGGTCCACACATCATAATGAATCGGAATGACTACTTTACATCTCAATGCTTCAGCCATACGAAGAATGTCACATGAAGTCATTTTATCCTGCATACCGATTGGATTTTCTCCATAAGAGCCGAATGCAACATCTATATCATAATCCTTTCCGTGTTTTGCAAAATAAATAGAATAATGAGAATCTCCACTGTGATAAATATTGCCCCCCGGTGTTTTAATCAGATAATTCACTGCCTTATCATCCATATCCGTTGGACAGATACCTGTCAGTTCTTCTCTGTCAGGCCCCTGAGAATCTGTTGTAACAATACAGGTTCTGTCAAAAGAATCTAATGCAATGATTTCCAAATCTTTAATCTTAATCACATCTCCCGGTTTGACGGTGATGCATCTGTCCGCAGGAACACCCCATTTCTGCCACAATTCCACGGATTTCTTTGGACCGATAAATGGAACAGGAATTTCTTTGCCCTCTGCATCAAATGTTGTCAGATTACTTTTGATGACATGAGAAGCATATTCTGCACTCATATGATCCTGATGATAATGGGTTGCCAGAACCGCATCAACTTTTTTTATTTCGAAAGGATCTATCACAAAAGGGATAGCTCTTAGATTTGGCTGCATCATTCTGGCACCGCACATATTCGCCATCTGATGTCCGACTTTCATTTTACCGTCACCATGGGTTCTTTTGCCGTTACCGCACCACAAATCTACTGAAATATTGCAGTCCTGCGGTGTTTTAATCCAGATACCTGTACATCCAAGCCACCACATGGCCACGTTTCCCGGTGCCACAACTTCATGTTCAATTTCCTCATTGAGCCATGTTCCCCATTCAGGAAATGTACTCATAATCCAGCTTTCTCTTGTAATTTCATCAATTTTAGACATAGGCTCCCCTTTACATGTATTATCCAAATATACGTTTAAATGCTCTTTCCAGGTCACAAATCAGGTCATCACAATTTTCAAGACCCACCGCTACACGAATAAAATCTGCCGGAATTCCTTTTTCCTTGTCCTCATCCTTCGGACTGATCAATGAATGTCCCTCGCCAAGACTTACCCAGTGTTTAAACAGTTTCAGCTCCGGCAGGAATTTCTCATACAATGTTTCATGATCTATATCCAGTCTGAAACATAATACACCGCCAAAACGCTTTAACTGACATGCTGCTATCTCATGCTGCGGGTGTTCTTGCATTCCGGGATAAGTTAAATCCAGAACAAACGGCTTTGTTCTCAAGTATTCCACCAACTTTTCCGCATTGTCACAATGTCTTTCCATACGGATTCCCAGTGTCTGAACCCCTCTTGAAATAAGGAAAGAATTAAATGGACTTGCACAGCAACCCACAACACCCATCATTCGCTGCAGTTCATAATAAATCGCATGGCTGTTGGTGGAAATAGAACCACCAAGGGCATCTCCGTGGCCGTTGATATATTTTGTCAGACTCTCTGCCACAATATCGGCACCAAGCTCTGCCGGTCTACAAAGATAAGGCGAGGCAAATGTATTATCCACCAGGGCCAGCGCACCGTATTGATGTGCCAGTTCACAGCAGGCTTTCATATCGGCCACATGAAGTAGCGGATTGGCAATAGTCTCAAATACCACCATCCTTGCCGGTTCTTTTTTCAATGCCGCTTCAAGGGCATTTAAATCAGTAAAATCCACCATATCTACCTGAATATCACATAATCTCGGCAAATCTTCCCTCACAAAGAAATACGTCCATATGTACAAATCTTTATGACAGATAATTCTGTCACCCTTTTTCAATAAAGCCAGCATCGGCAGTGTCATTGCTGATACACCGCTGCCTGTCACCAGGCAGTAATTCATACCTTCTAAAGATGCGATGCATGTAGAAATAGCATCTCTTGAAGGATCCCCATGTCTCTGATAAGTATCTCCGGTGACGGAAGCATAAATCGGCATCGCCGAACGTCCGCTGTCATTGCCAACATCAATTGCCCGGGTCTCAAATGCCATATCTTCATAATCTTTCATCCGTTCGAAAATACCGACACGGTCAATTCCTTTCATCAGGTCTTCGCTTTTTCCCATTTTCAGCACTTCCTTTTAAATTTTAGTTCATTAGTTTCCATATACCTTTTCAGGATAATGACAGGCTACCACATGCCCCTGGGCAATTTTTCTCAACTGCGGTTCTTCCTGTTTACATTTGTCACAGGCGAAACGGCATCTCGGATGAAATCGACATCCCGTCGGCGGATTAATTGGATTCGGCACTTCTCCCTCCAGCATAATCTGGTTTTTCTTATGAAAAGGATTTGCTACCGGCACAGAGGACAACAGAGCCTGTGTGTAAGGATGCCCACAATGCTCAAACAATTCATCTGTTTCTGCAATCTCAACCATTTTTCCGAGATACATAACACCCACTCTATGAGAAATATGGCGGACAACCGCCATGCCGTGGGCAATAAACAAATATGAAATTCCCAATTCTTTCTGGAGATCTTCCAGTAAATTCAAAACCTGTGCCTGTACAGATACATCCAATGCCGATACCGGCTCATCACAGACAATCAATTTCGGGTTAAATGACAATGCTCTGGCTACAACAATTCTCTGCCGCTGTCCTCCTGAAAACTCATGAGGATACTTGTTGACATCACTATCATGCAGCCCCACCAGTTTCAGCAGTTCCAGCACTCGCGGCTGAATCTGATCCGGAGGCAGCAGTTTGTGTTTTTTAATGCCTTCAGCAAGAATCGTCCCCACCTTCATTTTGGCATTCAATGAACCGTATGGATCCTGAAAAATAATCTGGATATCTTTTCGGTATTTTTGAAGTTCACTCTTGGACAGTTTTGTTAAATCTGTACCTTCAAAAAGGATTTCTCCAGAATCTGCTTTATGCAGCTGCAAAATTAATTTGCCCACCGTTGTTTTTCCACATCCGGATTCTCCTACGAGCCCAAAAGTTTCGCCTTTATAGATATCAAAAGTCACATCATCCGTAGCTTTGACACTGCCCACTGTTCTTTTAATAAATCCTTTTTTAACAGGGAAATATTTTTTCAAATGTCTGACTTCCAGCAGTTTTTCCATTGAATCAAATCCCCCTTTCAGGCAGATAACCGGCATAATGGCATCTGACCAGATGGCCATCTCCCATATTCACCAGTTGTGGTGCCTCTTCTTCACATTTTTTATCACAAAAATCACATCGCGGACCAAAAGTGCATCCATTCGGCAACTCATTAAATCTTGGCACCATGCCACGAATATTGTAAAGGCGATCCACCTTTTCATCCAGCTTCGGAATAGCTTTCAAAAGTCCAATGGTATACGGATGCGCCGGATTGCCGAAAATTGTCTTCACATCTGCAATTTCAAGTATCTGACCGGCATACATAACCGCCACTCTGTCACAGTTTTCTGCCACAATACCCATATCATGCGTGATAAGTAGTACGGACATATCCTTTTCTTTCTGCATATCATGAATCAATTTCAAAATCTGGGCCTGAATCGTCGGATCCAGAGCTGTTGTTGGTTCATCTGCAATCAAAAGTCTCGGATTGCAGCTAAGGGCAATAGCTATCATGACACGCTGACGCATACCGCCGGATAATTCATGCGGATAAGACTGTGCTCTCTTTTCAGGTGACGGCACACCTACCATCTTCAAAATCTCTACGGCTCTCTCCCATGCTTCCTGCTTGCTGCATTTATTATGTAAAAGAATTGCCTCTGCAATCTGACTTCCGCATGTATATAAAGGATTCAAGGATGTCATTGGTTCCTGAAAAATCATGGCAATATCTTTTCCTCTCACCTTCTGCATCTGCTTTTCCTTCATTTTAAGAAGATTTTTTCCTTCAAACAGTATTTCTCCATTGGCAATTTTGCCAGGCGGTTCTGCAATCAGACGCATAATTGCTTTCGATGTCACACTTTTTCCCGAACCGGATTCACCTACCAAACCCAGCGTCTCATTTTTCTTTATTTCAAAGGAGACATTACGCACAACCGGTGTTTCCACACCATTCTGATAATAAGTTACTTTCAAGTCTTTAACCTCAACAAGCTGTTCACTCATCGTTATGTCCTCCTTTCTGTTAGTTATCTACTCTGATTTTTACATCCAGTGCATCTCTAAGACCGTCACCCAGGAAATTCAGAGCAATCACCGTCAAAAGAATTGCAATACCCGGAAAAATACTGAGCCATGAGGCCTTGCTGATATAATCATATCCGTCTCGAAGAAGTACACCTAGACTTGCTGCCGGCGGCTGTACACCGACGCCCATGAAACTCAAGGTTGATTCTGTAATTAACGCTGACGCTGCACTTAAAGACGTCTGAACGATAATGACGGAACTCATATTTGGCAGCACATAACGGGTAATAATTTCAAAATGATTGAGTCCTGTTGTTACAGCACTTTCTATATACTCTCTGCCGCGAATAGAAATCGCCATACTTCTTGCCAGTCTTGCGAAATACGGTACATTTGAAATACCAATAGCCAGCATAATATTCGTCATGCCTGAGCCCAGCACTGTTGCAAGAAGAAGTCCCAGAAGGACTGTCGGAAATGCACAGACCGCTTCAATAATCAGTACAAGAACAGAATCCACTTTTCCGCCTACATAACCGGAAATTGTACCTATGGCCGTTCCGACAATTAAGGCAAAAGCCACCGAAACAAGACTAATTGCCAATGAAATACGAATACCGTAAATAACTCTGGCCAGAACATCTCTGCCAAGGTTGTCCGTTCCGAGAATATGTCCCATTCCCGGTGCCAGCAATCGTATCTTTGAATTTGTCTCAAAGGGGTCAATGCCCAATATGGTATTGCCCACCAGAGCCAGAAAGACCAGTATTCCCAATATAATCAAGCTGATAAAAGCTGTTTTTCTCTTTTTTAACTTTTTAAAAATATCCATCCTCTCACCATACCTTTCCGAAATTATTTCGAATCCAAACTGATTCTCGGGTCAATAAAAATGTAAATAATATCCGTAATCAGATTGATGAGGACAATACAGGAAACAACCACCATGGCAATACCCATGATAATTGGATAATCTCGCTGGAAAATCGCATCTACCATTGATTTACCCATACCAGGCATCAGGAACAATGTTTCAATAACGAAAACACCGCCAATCATACCGTTAATCTGGGATGTAATGGCTGTAATAACAGGTACCAGGGCATTTCTCAGAGCATGTTTGACGAAAATACCGACACTATTCTGCCCCTTTGCCTTCGCTGTCATAATATAATCCTGACTCAATGTATCCAGCATAGCACTTCGGGTCTGACGAATAATCGGAGCCGCCAAAGACAGTGCCAAAGTGACCGATGGCATAATCATAGATTGAATATGTCGCATCGGATTAGTAGCAAATGTGACATAGCCTGATGCAGGCAGCCACCCTAAATCGACTGAAAATAACAATACAAACAGAATACCCAGCCAGAACTGCGGCATCGCCACACCAATCATGGCAATAGTACTCATAATATAATCCACCAGTTTATTTCTCTTGACTGCACATAGAATACCAATTGGGATACCTATGATAACTGCAAGAACAACGGAACAGACAATCAATTCCAGCGTTACCGGCAAACGCTCAACAATTCTTTTGGCTACAGGTTGTGACGTCAAATAAGAAGTCCCCATATCCCCTTTGACAAAATTTGAAATCCAGTGAAAATACTGAACATATAATGGGTCTGTCAATCCCATTGATTCTTCCAACTTCTGTACCTGTTCAGCAGATCCTCCCGCATCACCAAGCATTACAAGCGCTGCGTTGCCCGGCAACATATGTATGACACCAAACATAATCATACTTACCAGCAGCAGCAAAGGAATCGACCATAAAATCTTTTTTACAATGGCACTTACCATTAATTATTCCGCCCCTTTCCAGCAAATTGACCGGAGTATCATACTTTTCTGCCGGTCCGCTTCAGGAGCCGGGAACCGCCCAAAACAACGGTTCCCTCTCCATCTGCCATAACAGTTACATTTTTAAATCATTATTTGTTTAACCATGCTTCTGTGAAGATCATTGTACCTTCACCGTTGTACTTCAGGCCTTCAACCCATGTACGATATGCACTGAATTTGTAAGCTGTATAAAGTGAAACGATTGGGATTTCCTGTTCAACCATTTCCTGAAGCTGTGTCAGTTTTTCATTCTGTGCTGTCTCATCTGTTGTCTGGCTGATTTCTTTCAGTAATGCAGCAAGATCGTCGCTGAACCATTTAGAGGAATTCTGAAGTGCGTTCTGACCAAATGTGTAATCCATCTGAATATATGGTGATGGCTTTGGATGTCCAAGTTCATTCATACGAATGCCTGCAGGTGTATCTTCATTATAAGAAGCCCAGAGCTGTTTAACGCTGGCACCATCTGTCGGACAGAGTGTCAGATTGAATCCGGCTGCTGCTGCCTGAGACTGAAGTAATTCTGCAATATCTTTGTTGCTGCCATATGTACCATAATAAAACTCAATGGTTACACCGTCCGGATAACCAGCTTCTTTAAGCAGTTCTTTTGATTTTTCCGGATTGTAGTCATAAATCTTGCCGTCTCTGTAGAATGTCTGTGTAGGCAGAACGATAGTTGGTGTTTTGAAGCCGTCACCATTTAATAAAACATCAATGCATTCATCTCTATCAAAAGCATAACAAAGTGCTTCTCTAACCTTTACATTGTCAAATGGTTCTTTCTGCATGTTCATGTAAAGGATATACTGTGTCTGACTGGCGATCTTGTAAAGAACGATATCATCATTTGCGTTAAATTCATCAATGTAATTCTGATCGTAGAAGAAGTCCACCGCATCAATATCGCCGCTTTCCATATTAGCAGCCATAACAGCCTCATCACCAATAATCTGTACAACAACACTGTCAAGATATGGCAGAGCCTGTCCATCGGCACCCATCTTGTAATAATTTTCATTCTTTACTGCTGTCAGGCTTTCACCATCCAGGAACTCACTAAGTTTGAAAGGTCCGCATCCACCTTCACGGGCAAACACTTCAGGATCATTAGTTGATTTGAATTTCTCAATGGCTGCCGGAGCAAGAATAATACCGATTGGCTGCGCCATGGCTGTCAGGAAACTTGAATCCGGTGCTGAGAAATTGAATTTGACTGTATAATCATCCACAACTTCCACATTATCAACATTGGCCAGATAACTTGCCTGTGCATGGGCAGTATCCGGATCCATGTAGTATTCCATAGTTGTCTTAACTGCTTCTGCATTGACCGGAGTGCCGTCAAAGAAATTGACGCCCTCTTTCAGTTTCATTGTCAGAGAAAGAGAATCATCCGACCACTCCCAGCTCTCTGCCAAAGATGGCTGCGCGCTGTAATCCTCTTCGTTAAACCATGTCAGTGTTTCAAAGAACAGCGAATAAGTCATCATATCCCCGGCCGGTGCAATGACCTGTGTCGGATTGATTGGTGTTGTTCCTGTTCTTCTTAATGTTAATGTGCCGCCCCTCTTAATTTCACCAACAGAGGTCTCACCAGCTTCTGTTCCGGCACTTTCACCGGATGCTGCAGCGGTTTCTGAAGAAGCCTGTCCCTGTGTTTCCTTTGTTCCCCCACCACAGGCTGCAAGGCTCATTGTCATTGCTAATACAATCGCTGCTGACAAAATCTTTTTCATACCCTTTTTCATTGTACTCCTCCTTGTTTTGTTTTTTATTGATAAATATAAGTGTTCAATCATCACTTATATTTACTCACTGATTGCTTCAAACGGCATGCGCTCTTCTATCTGTCTGCGTTTCTTCTGTAGTGCCGTATATAAAGTCACCTGTTCTATCTCAGGTGTATAGACAGCCGTTTTCTCCTGAATCAAAATATCTGAAATATCTTTTTCTTCAATTTCTCCACATCCCAACAGCATCGAAATATAAGCACCGATTCCTGTCGTTTCCTTACAGGATACCGTTACCAGTTTCCTGTCCAGGACATCTGCCAACAGCTGGTTAAACAACGGCATCTTCGAAAGTCCTCCTGAGACCTGTATCGTCTCTGGTCTGCCAACTATTCTTTCTATTCGGCGATAACAGTCTGCAATTTCAAAAACAATTGCCTCCAGAAATGCTCTGGCTATATTTTCTTTTGTTGAAGACAGCTTCAGATTCAAAACTCCTCCGGCTTTATGACAAACCCAGTCAGGCATGCCTTTACCTGCCAGATAAGGCCATGCCATAATACCATCTGCTCCGGCGGTACTGTTATTTAATGCCTGATTCATTGCTTCTATAGAAACAGCATCCTCTTCATAATCAAACAATATCTTTCTCATCCAGTCATAAACTGAACCGGTTCCCATATTACTGGCTTCCATTATCCAGGTTCCAAGGACTGCTCCTTTGTTGACATGAATGACTTTCTCTTTATCCTCGAGCCGCCTACGGCTGCATGCAGCCACATAGGAAGCCGTTCCATTATTAATACCTATTTTTCCAGAAGCCAAAAGTCCCTGACCAATGGCCGAACATTGCTGGTCTCCCCCTGCTGTATAAATCTTCGTCTCCGTGTCAAAACCTCTGTTCTGCCAGGATTTTTTCAATATCCCCACTTCTGACCCCGGCTCCACCAGTCGGCACAGCTTCTGTTCATCAATGCCGAATATTTCAAGCATTCGATCTGACCAGCGATTGCTGTTTAAATCCAGCAAATTGGTTCTGCTGGCAAATGTTAAATCTGTCACCCACTCGCCGGTCAACAGAAAAATCAGATAATCCTGAATGCCCACCAGCTTATGACTTTGTTCATATACAGCCGGATAATTCTCTTTCAGCCACCGCATCTTCGGTGCTGAAAACATCGGTCTGGCATACATTCCTGTCACCCGGTAAATCTCATCACCATAATCAGCATTTAATCTGTCACAGATATCCTGCGGCCGTTTATCATACCACATCATAATCGGCCCTAACGGATCTCCCTTTTCATCCACCGGCAGAACAGAAGAACGTCCCGCTGTTAAAGCAATTCTATGCATCTTTCCCTTTCTACCTGCCGCCCATTCTGCACATTCCTGCATCATCTTCTCAAGACAGACCTGATAGCACTCCGCTTTCTGAAGGGCAGTTCCATCCTCTGATACATCCATAAAATATCGCTGTGATGCAATATGTACAATCTGATGGTCAGTATCAAAAATAATCCCCCTGATGCTGGAAGTACCCGCATCAATAATCAATGAATAGATCATAGGCAACCCCATACCTTTTTTAATTCTTTGTTTAAATGTTCATTTATTTATTTTTATGAACATTTTGTTTATTTTTATGAACCTCTTTGTTCAACAATAACACTTAAACCTATCTATGTCAATCGTTTATTTGTCGAATTTTCATTTATTATGCAAGTTATCCAGTATTTCATCGGTTATTTCATACAATTTTTCCATATAATTCCTTGTTTTTCAATTTACTCCATTTTTACGATAACTTCTATAGACTTTTGTTCATATAAATGTTATACTTACGTTAACTGGGAGGATGAACTATATTGAAACAAAGCAGACATATTATCGAAAAAAGAAGAAATGATATCGTTGAATTATTGCATCAGTCAGGTCAGCAACAAGTTCAGACATTAAGCGAATACTTCCACACATCACCGTTGACCATTCGCCGTGACTTGATAGAATTAGAGAAACAGGGGATCATAGAGCGCACCTATGGCGGTGCCTGCCTGAAGAAAACCCCTGAGCCTCTGCATGATTTTGCAGACAAACAGGCCATTCATAACCGTGAAAAGGAATTGATTGCTGAATACGCACTTTCTTATATTCATGACCGTGATACGATTTTTATGAACTCAGGAACAACCATTTATCAATTGCTGAAGCTTCTGAACAATCGTCCGATTAATATTGTCACCAACAATATTCTGGCTTATGAATGCTGCCCGCACCTTGGTGGAGAACTGATTTACACAGGCGGCACCTATTCCGATTTGACCAAAGCCTGCCACGGAGATTTTGCCACGAATGTCATTAATCAGATTTATGCAAACTTAAGCATTCTCGGTGTCAACGGCATCACCGCAGAGAACGGAGCTACCACTTCCAATCTCCAGGAAACCATCGTCAACGGCAAGATGGTAGAACGCTGCACCGGCAAGGTCATCATTATCGCTGACAGCAGCAAAATCGGCAAAACACACAGTTTCACAAGCGCACAGATTCAGGACATCGATATCCTGATTACCGGCGCAGATGCGGACCCTGAAGAACTTCGCCGCATCCGCGAAAAAGGTGTTGAAATCCATCAGGTCAGTTCCGCACTGCCGATGGCTTTATAAGATTTTCTATAAAAGAAAAGATTCTGAACAGATATCTCACATCAATATCTATCAGAATCTTTTTCTTTTACTATTCGATTGATTATTTTGTATGCTTATTTTGAATCATATAATTATTTAGAAAAAACAATCTCCAACTCCTGCTTCATACCCTCTGTCGCTGGAACGCCCATCAGTTTGCACACCAGCGGTGCCACATTCAGCTGTGAAATATAATTTTCCTCAAAACGTCCATTCTCCACTTTATTGCTGAAAATATAGAGTGCAACCTCTCTCTGGGCATATTCCGTCCCCACATGAATACCAAGGTTGTTCATTCCGTGGTCTGCTGTCACCACTACTTGGTATCCTTTCTCCAACCATTCCGGCATTCTTGCTGCTATAAGATGTCCCACAGCAGCCACCGCATTGGCATATTCAGCACTGTCTGCCCCTTTCATGTGCCCCCATTCATCCACCGCCATGGTGTGATACAGCATAAAATCCGGGTCGAAAGTTTTGCGCAGGCATTCTCCCTCGGCGAAGACGTGGGAATCTGGATAGTTGTCATCCCAGTAGTACATGCCGTATTGAATGGAGCCCTCAGCATCCAACTGCACCCTGTCTCTGTCTGATACATACGGTGCCCTGCTGTAAAGTTCACTCATCCATGAGTAAGAAATCGCAGCTGTTCTGCCGCCTGCCTTGCGGCACAATGAAAAGACGCTGTCATAAGGCAGTACTCCGCCCACCTCATTACAGGTCACACCGTGTTTGCATACAGGAAGCCCGGTAAAAAGGGTGGCATACATCGGCTTTGAAAGTGACGGCAGTTCACCCAACACTTTATATTTCGCACCTTTATTATAATCAATCATATGTTCAAGATATCCCAGATACTTGCTGGCCGCTTCGTACTGACAGGCATCCAGCAACACAAAGATTGTTTTATCCATTGTTTTTTCCTCCAACATTTCTACACTTTTTCCACTGTAATCCCATTCTGCTTCATAAACTGCGCCGCAGTGTCATCCCAGACATGTTCCAGTGTCTTATCCATAACAAAAGTTTTATAAGAAAGCCCCGTGACGCAAATCAGCTTCTTGTCCTGATAGCGAATATTCAGATACAATCCGGATAGCTGTTCCTTCAAATGTTCCAAATGATATTTGCCAAGGAGCCAGTCTGTATTGTGATTAGACAGCTGCAGAACAAATTTGAATGAAACAGGCAGTTTCTTCCCCTTCATCAGCAAAAAAGCCACCGGCTTAATCTCCGACCAAAGACTCCATTTTCTGTCCTGAAGAAGCTCTGTTTCATCACTGCTATAGTAATCCTCGTTTAATTTCCCGTCAATAGTAAAAGCAGCAAATGTGGATACTTCTCCCTCCAGAACGTAAAACTGGTCAAAAACACTCTGAATCAGTAATTTTCTTGTAAAATCCCCGATATCTGTGATTGCAAACGTAATCAAGTCTTTTCCCCCATACTCAAACCGGCAGCACCATGCTTTTACACATAATGCTGCCACTAATAACATCTTTATTAAATTATACGTAACTGTTCA
>NZ_LR698973.1:350735-352314 GCF_902381825.1 Pseudocoprococcus catus | reverse complement strand
AAATTATACGTTAATTTCAGCCTTGACACCCAATAATTCTTTGTTCGCATCCAAAATCGGCTGAATCACTTCTTCGACAAATTCCTCAACCTGCTGAGGTGCACGGCCGACAAAGTTCTCTGGCTTCATAATTGCTTTCAGCTGATCCATTGTCATACCGAAGGAAGGATCCGCTGCAATACGCTCCAGAAGGTCATTCGGCTTGCCTTCTTCCTTGACAACACGGCCTGCTGCCATAGAATGCTGACGAATCTTCTCGTGCAGTTCCTGTCTGTCACCGCCGGCTTTCACCGCATCCATCATGATATTCTCAGTTGCCATAAATGGCAGTTCATTCATCAGATGCTGTTCAATAACCTTCGGATAAACAACCAGACCATCGACAACATTCAGATATAAATCCAGAATACCATCAATGGCAAGAAATGCTTCCGGCACACTGAGACGTTTATTAGCTGAATCATCCAGAGTTCTCTCAAACCACTGTGTTGCCGCTGTAATTGCAGGATTCAGAACATCTACCATCACGTATCTTGAAAGAGAAGCAATACGCTCACTTCTCATTGGATTTCTCTTATAAGCCATCGCCGATGAACCGATCTGATGCTTTTCAAATGGTTCTTCAATTTCCTTCAGATGCTGAAGAAGACGAATATCATTGGAGAACTTGTGCGCACTCTGAGCAATTCCGCTGAGAACATTCACCACACGTGTATCCAGCTTACGGGAATATGTCTGTCCGGAAACAGGAAAACATGCTTCAAATCCCATCTTCTGGGCAATTCTCTTATCAGCCTCTTTGCATTTCTCATGGTCGCCGTCAAAAAGCTCCAGGAAACTTGCCTGTGTACCTGTTGTACCTTTGGAACCAAGAAGCTTCAACTGAGAAATAATATAATTCACATCATCCAGATCCATGATCAGTTCATTGAGCCAAAGAGCTGCTCTCTTACCGACAGTTGTCGGCTGAGCCGGCTGAAAATGTGTGAAAGCCAGTGTCGGCATATTTCTGTACTTCATAGCAAAATCTTTCAATTCTGCAATAACATTGATCAATTTCTTTCTGACAATGTAAAGCGCTTCACGCATAATGATCACATCTGTATTGTCGCCAACATAACAGGATGTCGCACCCAGATGGATAATCCCCTTTGCCTTCGGGCACTGCTGTCCGTAAGCATAAACATGAGACATGACATCATGACGAACCTCTTTCTCACGCTTCTTGGCTACATCATAATTAATATCATCCTTAGCCGCTTTCAACTCCGCAATCTGCTCATCTGTAATGTCAAGACCGAGTTCCTGCTCTGTTTCAGCCAGAGCGATCCAAAGTCTTCTCCATGTCTTAAACTTCATCTCCGGTGAAAAAACATACTGCATTTCTTTGCTGGCATAACGCTCTGAAAGGGGGCTCTGATAAATCTCGTGATTCATAATTTTTCTCCTTTTATTTGACGGGATTGTGAAACTTCAGGTTTATCGGAAAGATATAAAAATCGACAGGTCATAGCAGGCACGCTCGCGCTGCCCAACGTTGGCAGTGGTACATAAGATGCTACAAAACAGCACCTAAGTA
>NZ_LR698973.1:311252-350391 GCF_902381825.1 Pseudocoprococcus catus | reverse complement strand
CAGCCACGTTGGAAGCACCTGCTTATGACCTGTCGATTTTTATATCTTCTTTCCGGGATGTATCAAGTTTCACAATCCCTGTTAATCTCATCGCATAATTGATTAAAAGAAAACAAATCCCCGACTCACTTCAACCTAAGTGTTGAAAAGCTTCTTCTGTCTTCTTTTTACATCGCTCATTATAGCATCTTTTTATTTTGGATGCTACTATATTTTTACAGAAGTATGATATCTGCTTTGTCCGGGATTCTTCGATTCCCGGCAGAAGTTTAAAATCTTCTGAACTGATTTTTCTTACAGCCTGCGGTCAAATACTTCAAATATAGAATTAAAACGAGCAATACAGTACAGGTGCTTATAATGCGGCTGGTTCTCAGGCGGTGTTTTTTACCGCCTTATGTACCACTGCCAGCATTATCGCAGTGCAAACGTGCCTGTGCTACATTGCTCATTTTTAATTCTATAATGACACACTTCATCCGCAGGCTCTTGAGCTTTTCAGTTCAGAAGCTTTTAAACTTCCATGTCTCCGCGGATGTCTCTCGTCGGAGGGTCTACAGGATAGTTTCCTGTGAAACAGGCGTCGCAATATTCAAGGTCTTTGACCATTTCGTTCATTCTGTCGCAGTCCAGATAACCCAGAGAGTCCGCACCGAGAAGCTGTCTGATTTCATCGATGGTATGATGATTGGCTATCAGCTGATCACCGCTTGGAATATCCGTTCCGAAATAACAAGGGAACTTAAACGGCGGTGAACTGATGCGTACATGAACTTCTGTTGCCCCTGCATTTCTCAGCATGGTGACGATATTCGCACTGGTAGTGCCTCGGACAATAGAATCATCCACCATGATGATCCGTTTGCCTTTAACGTTCTCTTTCAGAACATTTAATTTAATCTTGACACTCTGCTCACGCATACTCTGTTTCGGCTTGATGAATGTACGGCCGACATAAGTATTCTTAACAAAAGCCTGCCCATACGGAATGCCAGACTCCAGAGAATAGCCCATGGCTGCGGCATTACCGGATTCCGGTACACCCACAACCATATCTGCTTCTACAGGATGGCTCTGAGCCAGAATTCTGCCTGCCATGATTCTGGAAGCGAAAACAGACACATCGTCAATGACACTGTCCGGTCTTGCGAAATAAATATATTCAAAAATACATCTGGCCGGTTTCACCATATTGCAATACTGACGATTGGATTTCACACCATCCTCAGTGATCGTGATAATCTCCCCTGGTTCCAGATCCCTGATAAATTCAGCACCAACGGTATCAAGAGCGCAGGTTTCAGAAGCCACCACATAAGTATCATCTCTCTTACCCAGACAAAGCGGCTTGAAGCCAAAAGGATCTCTGGCAGCCGTAATCTTTCTCGGACTCATAACAAGCAGAGAATAGGCACCTTTGATATACTGCATGGCTTTTGCCACGGCCTCCTCAACAGAACGACTTGTCACACGCTCTTTGGCTACCAGATAGGCAATAACCTCTGAATCAATGGTTGTCTGGAAAATGGCACCGTTTTTCTCAAGTTCTTCTCTCAGATCAACGGCATTGACCAGATTGCCGTTATGTACAATAGCCAATGTACCTTTGATGTACTTTGTTACCAAAGGCTGTGCATTGGCACGCACACTGCTGCCCGCTGTCGAATAACGCACATGGCCGACAGCAATATCACCATGAAGCTTGTCCAGATTCTCCGGTGTAAAAACTTCACTGACAAGTCCCATGTCTTTATAATATCGGATATCACGATTCTCACTGACTGCGATGCCACAGCTTTCCTGTCCGCGATGCTGCAGAGAAAAAAGACCGTAATATACCCAATTGGCGATATCTTCACCCTTCAGATTATAAGCGCCAAAGACGCCGCACTCCTCATGAAGTTCATCTTTTATATCTGTGCCGCATTCACTGCGGCCTTTATTCTGAAGCTGCTTTTCCACAATATCCTCCTGATCCACTGACTTACGCCAGACCGATTCTTCTGTAAATCTCCTCATAAGCTTCCTCTACATGTCCGAGGTCTCTTCTGAAACGGTCTTTGTCAAGCTTCTCATGTGTCTCACTGTCCCAGAATCGACATGTATCCGGTGAAATTTCATCAGCAAGGATAATCTGACCTTTGTAACGACCGAATTCTACTTTGAAATCAATCAGATCTACTTTGATGCTCTTGAAATAATCTACCAGGATTTCATTGATCTTAAAAACAAGTTCTGTAATCTTGTCAATTTCTTCTCTTGTAGCTGCACCAATGGCAACAGCATAATAATCATTGATCATTGGATCGCCCAGTTCATCATTCTTATAGGAAAATTCCAGTGTCGGGCTTAACAGTCTGAAGCCTTCTTCAATACCAAGTTTCTTGGAAAAGCTGCCTGCTGCTACATTTCTTACAATAACTTCAAGCGGAACGATTTCAACCTTCTTCACTGCTGTCTCTCTGTCACTGAGTTCTTCAATAAAATGAGTCGGAATCCCCTTCTCTTCCAGCATCTTGAAAATATGATTCGTCATGCGGTTATTCACAACACCTTTGCCTACAATCGTACCCTTCTTTACACCATTAAATGCTGTTGCGTCATCTTTGTAGTCCACAATTAAAACATCCGGATTCTCTGTTGTATAAACCTTCTTTGCTTTACCTTCGTATAACAATTCTTTCTTTTCCATGATTGCCTCCATCTTCCGCTTTACTTATTCATAAAATTAATAAAAACATTTATAAAAGCCACTTATAAATAGTGCTTATAGATGTCCATAAGTAATCTCAAGAGTTTCCGTCATTATTCGACGTATTTTCTCTGTTCGCCCCTATTTTAACGCATATAGATTGTTTAATCAATAGGATTTTAACAATTAAGTTTAAAAAAAATGCCATATTTTCCCACGAAAATCGGCATTTTTTCTTTTTATAAGTTTTATTAATAAAACAATAATTCATGTACTTATGAAGCCGCTCTTATTTGATACTCCTGTTTGCACCAATAAAAGAACCTTCGGCAGAGATTTTTATTCTTTTCGGTTATAGTACTCATACTGTTCCGGATGGTTGCGCAGTGCTTCTTTCTCCCGATCCTCTTTGCTCATATACTGAACAAAAATACTCTCCAGGATCAGACTATCCACCAGGGCTGCCACAGCAGGGATAAAGACAATCCCAAGCCCAAACAGGTAACAGCCCAGCACTGCCGCCGCCAGAATAACAACCAGCAGCAGTGTCTTTGGCAAATGCCGGATGGCCATCAGCACACTGTTTGTCAAAATATGTCGTACATTCTGGGTAAAACGTGCAATATAGGCCAATGCATAAACCATCACCGCCGATACCATGCAGATACCAATAACGAAAACAAACTGCAGTGTCTGTGAAACAGCGGTTCCGAAAGCGCCCATCACCCGGATATCCACAAGCAGAATTCCCATCATCACCAGATAAATCAGCCATACTGCCGTGGACTGCTTGAGATTGGATTTAAAACTCTGCCAGAACTCCCTGAATATATAACTGCGTCCATGACGGATCACCTTCGTCACCGTATAATACAGTGCCGTCGATGATGCGCCGATGGTAATAATCGGTACTGAAAACAATATCCATAAGACACTGACATAGATAATGTTGATAATATATGCCATTCCTTCAAACAAAGGTCCATCCGTTGAAAAAAAATTCCCCATTGATACATTCTACCTCTTTATCAATTTTACTGATTCAAAATTTCTGCCAGTATCTTATTCACCGTTCCAGGATCAGCTTTGCCTTTCATAGCTTTCATGGTCTGACCCACAAGGAAACCGATAGCTTTCTTCTTGCCTGCATGATAGTCTGCCACAGACTGCGGATTAGCTGCAACAATTCCTTCAATAACGCCTTTTAAGGCACCGTCATCAGCTTCAATCTTCAGACCGTTTGCCTCAACATAAGCTTCAGGATCCACATTCTCTGCAAAAACCTTTTCAAAAACATCTCTGGCTGTCGGTCGATTGATAGTGCCTGCATCAATCAGTTCGATCAATTTTGCAAGATGATCCGGTGAGAATTTCAGATCTGCCGCATCCATTTCATGTACTTTAAGCAAACGCATGGTATCCACAATCAACCAGTTTGAAACTTCCTTCGGCTTTTTGCAGATAGCAGCAGCCGCTTCGAAAATATCGGCCATTTTCCTGGATTCCGTCAAAATGGCTGCGTCGTGTTCTGTCAGGCCATATTCTTCTACATAACGAGCCAGCTTGGCATCACGCATTTCCGGCTGAGCCGCTTTCACCCTTTCAAGCCAGGCATCGCTGATGGATACAGGTGGAAGATCCGGATCCGGGAAGTATCTGTAATCCTGTGCATCTTCTTTGGAACGCATGGCATAACTGGCACATTTATTGTCATCCCATCTTCTTGTCTCCTGCGTGACGGATTTGCCGTCCTCCAGAAGCTCGATCTGACGGTTCATCTCCCCTTCAATGGCCCGGGCAATAGCCTTGAAAGAGTTCATATTCTTCATCTCTGTTCGGGTTCCCAGTTTGTCACTGCCTGCCTCACGGACGGACAGGTTGATATCTGCACGCAGAGAACCTTCCTGCATCTTGCAATCAGAAACCCCCAGATACTGCAAAATCATCCTCAGCTTTTCCAGGTAAGCAATCACCTCGTCCGCACTGCGCATATCCGGTTCACTGACAATTTCGATCAGTGGCACACCGCATCGGTTATAATCAACAATGGTGCAGTCTTCCCACTCATCATGAATCAGTTTTCCCGCATCCTCTTCCATGTGGATCTCATGAATGCCGATGCTCTTCTTCACACCATCCACTTCAATGTCCACATGACCATTTCGGCAGATCGGCAGATAGAGCTGTGAAATCTGGTAAGCCTTCGGAAGATCCGGATAAAAATAATTCTTTCTGTCGAACTTGCTGTACTGTGTAATATCACAATTTAAAGCCACACCGGCTGAGAGCGCATACGCTACAACCTGTTTATTCAAAACAGGCAAAGTACCTGGCATACCTGCGCAGACAGGGCAGACATGGGTATTCGGTTCGCCGCCGAATTCTGTCGTACAACCGCAGAAAATCTTTGTTTTTGTGGCCAGTTCACAGTGAACTTCAAGACCAATGACTGTTTCATATTCTCTCATGTCTAGTTCTCTCCCTTCACACATGCCGGCCGTTCATAGCTTCTTGTCTGTTCCAGTGAATATGCCGCACGAATCAATGTTTTTTCTGAAAATGCCTGTCCGATCATCTGCACACCGATCGGCAGTCCGCTGCTGTCGATACCGCATGGCAGACTGATACCCGGAAGCCCTGCCAGATTGACCGAAACAGTATAAATATCACCCAGATACATCTTCAGCGGATCAGACAGATTCTCACCCATCTTCAAAGCGGTTGTCGGTGCTGTCGGTCCAAGGATGATATCATATTTTGCAAATGCATCGTCAAAACCTTTCTTGATCAGTGCTTTGACCTGAAGCGCTTTAATATAGTAAGCATCGTAATAACCGGAACTCAATACAAAGGCACCGATCATCATTCGACGCTTGACTTCCATACCAAAGCCCTCATCACGGGTTTTCTTGTAAACATCCTGAAGATCCTCAAAGTCCGGTGTCCGATAACCGTATTTCACACCGTCAAACCTGGAAAGGTTGGAGCTGGCTTCTGCCGAAGCGATGACATAATAAGCCGGGATCGCATAATCCACCATATCCATATCAAACATTTCCACAATGGCGCCTTTTGCTTCCAGTGTCTTTGCTGCTGCCAAAACAGCTTCTTTCACTTCCGGATCCAGACCTTCACCCAGATACCCCTTCGGAATACCGATACGGAGTCCTTTCACATCATCCACAAGGGCTTCCGTAAAATGATAATCATCCATCTTCACACTGGTACTGTCTTTGACATCATAACCTGCAATGGCTTCAAAAACTGCCGCACAATCGGAAACATTTCTTGCGATCGGTCCAATCTGGTCCAATGAGGATGCATAGGCAATCAGACCATATCGTGAAACACTGCCGTAAGTCGGTTTCAGACCTGTGACACCGCAGAAAGAACTTGGCTGACGAATAGAACCACCGGTATCAGATCCCAGTGCATACCATACTTCCTCAGCTGCTACAGCTGCAGCCGCACCGCCTGAAGAACCACCCGGTACACGTTCTATATTCCACGGATTCTTTGTCGGGCCAAAATAAGAGGTCTCTGTTGTACTTCCCATGGCAAACTCATCCATATTAAGCTTACCAATAATAACAGCCCCTGCCGCTTCCAGTTTCTCAATCACTGTCGCATCATAAGGCGGCTTAAAATTATTCAAAATCTTCGAACTGCATGTAGTCAGGACACCTTTTGTGCAGATATTATCCTTGATTGCCACAGGTACACCGGCCAACGGTGAGTCCTTCAGTTCACCGGCATCGATCTGTTTCTGTACTTCTGCCGCACGCTTTAAGGCTTCTTCTTCCATCACTGTCACATAGCAGTTATACACGCTATCCCGTTCTTTTATCTTCTCAAGCTGGGCTTTAACAGCTTCTTCCACCGTCACTTCGCCCGCTTTAATCCTTTTTCCCAATTCAAGAGCTGTTAATGCTGTGATCTCCATCTGTTTCTCTCCTCGCTATTCAACCGTTCTCGGCACTTTGAAACCGCCGTCTTTCTCTTCAGGGGCATTGGCCAGAATATTGTCTCTATCCGGTCCGTTTGTCACAAGGTCCTCCCTGAAAACATTATGATAGGCAAATACATGAGACATCGGCTCGATACCTGTTGTATCAAGTTGATTCATTGTATCTACATAGCCGATAATATTGCCGAGATCCTTCTTGGCACGCTCTTTCTCTTCATCTGTCAGATCAAGCTTTGCCAGTGCGGCTACATATTCTATTGTTTCATCTGTGATTGCCATCTTCATTCCTCCAGTCTCATCTAAACAGTACAGCAGATATCATTTTTTATATAAAAGGATCTTGCTCGCAAGATTCCCCGCATCTTACATTCTATCTGCTTTTATTTATCACATACATTCTTTCCCGTATTCACCGATTTCTTTATTACATTAAATCAGTAAATATTTTACACGAATAATGAGGCAAAGCCCATGCTCGCATGTCACCTTGCCAAATATCGCGATACCGGATGAAACTCGCAAAGCGTGTTTCATCCGGTTCCCTAATATACGGTATAGTATAACAAATAATGAAAAAATAGAGAAGAGCATGTCAGAAATTTTTTCTAAAAACGTAATAATCAATAAAAGCGATACAATTTTGATGCAGGGGAATGGTATTTTTTTATTAGGTTCATTGGATATGGCATGCGAAACTCATCGGTCTGCGAATACGTTGTCATATTAATATAATGTGATAGGGGGATAATAATTATGAGAAGAAATATTAAGGGGTTATATACTGAACTGGCTTTTGAGGATGGAGCTGCTCTGGTTGATGAATCAATCGTCAGAGAACAGCTCCGGCAAAAGCGTTTAAAAAGGCAAAGAGCCAGGAAGAAGGCCCGACGCAGGGCTTTAAGGCGTCGAATTATCCTGTTGTTTCTTGTAGTGGTTGTTGTTTGCTCGGGCGGTTTGATGGTATACGAACAGTTTCTGTCCCATCAAGTAGTTCTGAGAAACCGCGTTTACCAGAATCCACTGAAGTATTACCAGATTCAGGACAGTATTTCCTTATCCGGCGGTGACTATGAATTGTCTGAGGGCTATGAGGGATTAAAAACAGCCAAAGTGATCCAGACACTTGGGCTAGGCAATGCTGTTGGTATGAACGGTGCCCTTTATACATCTGAAATTGCCGACACAGTTGCTGATTTTCAAGCTCAGCATGGTCTGGATGCCACCGGCACAGTTGATCTGACTACATGGCTGGCCATGGGACTTTCTGAGGAGGACTGGTACACCCTCGGTGCCTATGTTTCACCGCTTCGTATAGACAATACCAGCAGTCGGACTGCCTGTATTGAAGCCATGATCAGCAGGGCCTATGACTATCTCGGGGATAATTATATCATCGGCGCATCCGGTGCACCGGGGCTTGGCATCGACTGTAGCGGTCTCATTATGCAGGCCCTTTATGCCGCCGGTATCGATATGAGTCCGATCAATCCTGTACGGCATGCCTCACCGGGTTATGAATATGAATCCGCAAATATCTGGGCCTCCTCTAAATTCAAACATGTGGATTACAAAGAACGCAAGCGCGGCGACATCATTATCTACTGCAATGAAAAAGGTACCGTCATTCATTCTGCCATCTACCTTGGCGATGATAAAGTCATTGAAGCCTGGCCAAATCAGGTAACAGAATCTGCTGTTCTTAACTATCAGCATTCTTTAGTTAAAGGTGTGGTCCGGCCTTTTGTTTAAAATAAAAACAATAGAAAATAGAGCAGCGCCATTCATCATTTCCGATGTGTACCGCTGCTCTATTCTCTATTGTTTTGACGCATTCATTGCCTCAATCAATCAACGTCCTTTAATCAATCGCCTTGATTGCAGCAATCAGACGGTCATACTGTTCAACAACCTGCTGATACATGACTTCACTGCCGGCAATTTTGCATCCACGCAGCTGTTCAGTTAAAGCCGCACTCACTTCATAGAGCTTGTCGAATCCAAGATTCAGGCAAATGCCCTTCATTGTATGTGCGGCACGGAAAGCGCTTTCGCCATCTCCTGCTGCTAATGCATTTTTCAATTCTCCGAACGTCGGATCATCGATGAATTTAACTGCAAAACGTTTGATCATCCCTTCACTTCCGAGTCGCTTCAATACATTATCATAATTCGATTCTATAGATTCATAGGCTTCTTTTATCGTCATCTCAATACCTCCAATTGACTCTCTTAATATATCTTATCCTTGATATCCACCAGACACTCCAGCAATATCGGATTAAACACACCGCACTCACCATTCAGGATCATTTCAATAGCCTTCTCATGCGTGATCGCCTTCTTATAGACACGTTCATTGACAAGCGCATCATACACATCCGCTACAGAAACAACCTGTGCAGAAATCGGGATCTCATCTCCCCGCAGGCCATCAGGGTAACCTTTGCCGTCGTATCGCTCATGATGCCATCTGCAGATCTGATAGGCTGTCTTAATCAACGGTTCCTCCTGATACAATCCAAGATTCTCAAGAATCGATGCGCCAATCAGCGTATGACTCTTCATAATCTCAAATTCCTCTTTTGTCAATCTGCCCGGTTTATTCAAAATCTTGTCATCAATGCCAATCTTGCCGATATCATGCAGGGCTGACGCCAATGTAATCATATACTGGTCTGACCATGTCAGATCATAATGATCTGTTTTCTGAACAAGACGCTCCAGAAGCAGACCTGTTAATATGTTAATGTGCTCAACATGAAGCCCGCTCTCACCATTACGAAACTCAACAATCTGGCTCAATATACGGATCATGATCTGATTGTTCTTCTCTTTCTCATCAATCTGGTCTGTTACAAGAGTGATCAGACGACGCTGCTTCGCATACAATTTGATTGTATTGAAGACGCGTCGGAAAACAACCTGGGCATCAAAAGGCCTGCGGATATAATCAGAAACGCCCATATCGTATGCTCGCTTAATGTTGGACTCTGTATCATCACTGGATATCATAACAACAGGAATATCTTCAATCCAGTGATTACGGTTCATCTGAACCAGAACTTCAAAGCCATCCATCACTGGCATATTGATATCCAGCAGAACAAGTGAAATACCCATACCGTACTGTTCCAGTGCATCCAGACATTCCCGTCCGTTGGAAGCCTCCAGGATTCTGAAATCATCCTTCAGCATTTCTGACAACAACGTCCGATTCAGTTCCGAATCATCCACGATCAGAATCAACTGTCTGATTTTCTCACGATCACACAGCATTCCCTTCTTGATATCATTCGCCACCAGGTTATCCTCTGTAACGACCATATTCTTGCGATTTTTGGCCTGATACATCAGCTTGTCCGCTCTTCCGATGGCATCCTCAATCACACTGCCGTTGGACAAAACACCGCCGATGCTGGCTGACAATCTCAGACCGCCATGTCCCGGCACATCTGCTCTGTGGACCTCCTCCAGGATCTGAAGCAGCTTGTTCTTGAAATTCTCTTCTTTGATGCCCGGCATAATCAGAAGAAATTCATCACCGCCATAGCGAATCAGCATATCTGTCTTTCGGGTACAGTTCTTGATAATATTGACGAAAGTAATCAGCACAACATCACCGGTATCATGGCCAAATGAGTCATTATACAACTTGAAATCATCCAAATCGATCATGGCCACTCCGGCTGATACCGTCGATTTACGGATCTTCTCCTCAAAATACCGTCTGTTATAAGCCCCTGTCAAAGCATCCTTGTACAGTTGCTCATGGTAACCGCCGAAATGTCTCAGCAGTTTCTCACGCTGATTCTCATCGATCATATAGTTATCATCCATCCGTTTGACAAGTTCCAGAACATATGGTTCTCCTTCGACTTCCATATAGCGTGCGGTCACTTCGTACAACTGAGATCCGATAAATTCCAGTTTCGTATGAACGTCCTTATCTCTCAGAGCCTGCAGCACAATACAGCTGTCGTTGTTACACGGATGCTCTTTCTCCCAGAAATCAAACTTCTGCTCCGATTCTGTAAGGGAATAGGAGCCCAGCCCCTTTCCGATCAGTTGTAATGCATGCATATCCAGCAGACGTGCACCGTCAAATACCGTCTTAAAAAGCTCCATTTCCTTTAATGCCTGTTCTTTTGTCTCCTTTATCCCTGCATCCATTTGTTATCTCCCTGTATTACATCCACATCAACAAATGCGGCAATCGGCTTTTGTACATTCCGTTTCTATACATGAAAATGCACCACAGCCTTCATCTGTGATGCACAAAATTACTATAGCTAATTCAATTTTAACATACTCCTGCTGTCAATTCAAGTTATGCCCCGTATAAATATAGGTATGCCCCGTATAAATATAGGTATCAATTAATCACATACATTCACCGGATTGCCGTCCAAATAAGCATAACACTGCCCCTGCTGTCAGCTGATCTGCCATCTGGCTGAACTACCCTCTTCATCTTTGCTGACAATCAGTTGGTCTTCTATTTCCTGTTTCAGCTCAGACACATGTGAAATAATACCTATCAACTTCGATCCTCCTGCCATCTGCTGCAATACCCGAACTGCCTGATCTCTTGATTGGCTGTCCAATGAGCCGAATCCTTCGTCAATAAACATCATATCCAGATGAATGGCCGATGAACTCTGCTGGATCTGATCTGCCATGCCAAGCGCCAGCGACAATGCCGCCATAAACGACTCTCCGCCGGAAAGGGTGCGAACCTCCCTCTCCTTGCCGGTGACGTTGGAATAAACCATCAAATCCAGTCCCCTGTTTCTTCCTTCACCCGCCTTCGTGATATCACACATCCGCAGTTCAAACTGCCCGGCAGACATTTCACCGAAACGCCTATTGGCGGCATACAGAATTCTCTCAAGGTAATATCGCTGCACATACGTCTCGATATCCATTCTGGCTCCCGTCACTTTGCCTGCTAACAAATTGTACAAATCATCCAGTCTTCTGTGTTCTTCCATGATTTTGCTTCGTTCAGCCATCTTCGGCATCAACGCTTCACAAACCCGATGATTGGTTTTATACATTTCTGCATAGCGCTCATAAAGAGCCTGTTCTTTTTTCCATGCCGCTTCTGCTACATTTTGTTCAGAACAAAGCTGTTCCATATCCGGCTTCACACGGCCGTCAATGGCTTTCTCTGCTACTGCCTTCTGCTTACCTGCTGCACTCAGCTTTCTCTGATATTGTCTGATTTTTTCTTCAAACTGCTGTCTGTCTGCCTTATCATAACTATCTATCACACACTTCCATTGAGACTCCGTCAGCTGTTTTTCCTCCATCAGCTGTGTATAGACTACTTTTCGTTTTTCACTCTTATCCTGCAAATTCGGAATATCCCGTCGATGCTGTGCAATTTTCAGCTCTGTTTTTTCTTTATCTGATCGTACTTTTTTATCAACTTCATCACAGCTCTGATATTGCTTTTCTGCATCCTTCTTTCTTCGCTCAGCCTGCTCCATGGACTGATTGGCTTCTTCTTCAGATTTATAATATGTAGAAATAAATGTACTCTTTAACTCAGCCTGAGCTGCCGCCAACTCGGCTTTGGCATCCGCTGACATTTTCTCTGCTTTATTTTTTTGTGCAGTTAATTCTTCTTTGTCCTTGACAGCTTTCGTCAGCCGTTTTTTGAGCTGCTGCAGCTGCTTTTCATCTTCATGCAGCTGTTTCTCTTCATCTTTCAGCGCTTTCTTCCAAGTCTCAATCAGGCTTTGAATCCTTTCACTGTCCAATTCACCCATCTCTTCACGGCTATATGCGATTACTTTCTGCAGAAGTTTTTCCCAAGTTTGTATGCAATTTTTTTTCTTTGCATCCAGCATTGCTTTTGCCTCTCCGGCTTTTTTCGCTGCCGCCGCCTGTCCCTCTTGAAGTTCACGTACATTCTCAGACAATGTATTCAATTCTTCTTTGGTCAATGCCGATTTTTCTGCCTGATGAGGATGCGGATGTATGGTCGAACCACAGACCGGGCAAGGTTCTCCCCGCTGCAGTTTCTCTGCAAGGAAACCAGCCTGCGCATCAAGGAAATCATTATAGGCCTGTATGTAAGCCGTATTCTCCTTATTAAATCTGTCTTTAGCATCAGCATAGACCTTGTCTGCTTCTTCAGCACACCTCTGTTGGCTGAAGCAATCCTTTTCTTCATCCTTCCAGCTCTCAAAATCCGCCCCGATACCTGCAATATCCCGCTGCTTTCCTTGTAAAATAATCATGCGGCTATCCGTATCGGACAGCAGTTCAGCCTGAGTCTGCCACTGTTTCTCATTACTTTCAAGATCTGACAGACTTTCCTCTGCTATTCTGGCCTGCTTTCCTGCTTCATCGACTTTTGTTTGAGCATTCAACACCTTCCGTTTAGCTTCAGCCATTTTGGAAAAAGCTTCCAAATCATTTTCGACATGGGTTTTCACTTCCGAGAAATCCATCAATGCCTGTTCCTGTACTTTCTTTGCCTGCTGCAGTTGAACTGCCGCCTGTTCACAGGCCATTTTCTGGTCCGGCAGTGCCTGCTCATTGGCAGCGAGTGCCTGTCGGGCTATTTCAAGCTGTCCACTGACCTCCTGATATTGCTTCCAAAGCGTCAAAATATCATAGGCATCCTCAATCTGCCGCATGCATTGCTGCCATTCCTGCGCCAAAGGCTTTATCGCTTCACATTCACCCAGTTCCTTATCAGCATCCTCAAGCTCCTTGTAACGTTCCATCAACTGCCCCGCTTTTGTGACAGCATCTCTTTTCAGCAGATAGACTTCATACAGCTGGCTTGTCTCTGACTCTGACTGCTGCATCTTATCCTTCGTCCATTCACTGACTGATACCAAGGTCTGAAGTAAAGCCTCCATATCCGGCAATGAAAGCCTTTCCGATTTGAGGATTCTTTCTTTTAACTCCTGCAGTTTATTCGCATCTCTACACTCGTCCGCTATTTGATCCGCTGCACCATTCTGTTCCTGATCTGTCTCTGCACCGTCCGCTGTCACCAGTTTCGGCACAAGAATATGTCCCACTTCTGTCTGACAGGCTGTCTTGATCTGTGCGATCTTCCTGTCCTTGTCCTTACGGCGCTTTGCCAGCTCATCCACAATATTCTGGTAAAGTTCTGTATTAAAAAGTTTTCTGAAAATCACTTTCTTGTCATCGGATTTTGCGCGCAAAAGGGCCATAAACTCCCCCTGAGCAATCATTGCCACCTGCATAAACTGGTTCTTCGTCAATCCGACGATTTCTTCCAGCTTCTTGTCTGTTTCCTTTGACGGATATTCGGTTCCGTCTGACATAATCAGCGACACACTGCCGCTCTCTTCCTTCAGACCGGTTCCTCTTTTCAGAGGGCGGACATGCTTCGGTACACGTCGAACCGTATAGTGCACATCTTCACTGCCTTCCTTTTCTGAAAAAATCAATTCCACAAAAGGCTCCACAGATGCCGCTGCAAACTGACTCTGTAATTCGGCACCGTTCTTCCTATTCACAACAGAACTGGCTTCTCCGTAAAGTGCAAAAACAATAGCGTCAAAAATTGTCGTCTTCCCGGAACCTGTATCGCCCGTTATCAGAAATAAATTCTGATCCGGTTTTGTAAAATCAATCACCGTCTTCTTCCCATATGACCCAAAGGCCTGCATTGTCAGCTGAATCGGCTTCATCTATTTCACCCCCTGCACGGTATGTATCACATCCCGAAGAATCGTTTTCTCTTCATCATCCAAATCCTTCAAAAAGGAACAACATAATTCAAAAGGATCCTGTTCCTTCTCCGCCATTAGCTTCTCACTGTAATCGGCTTTTCGAAGTACTTCCCGTCGGATTTCCAGCAAATACGGAAACGCCATTCGGATTCTGTCCTGCATATCCATAATATCTAAATCGACTCTATCCGTCAGGATCACCGTCACGAAATCCTCGCAGGCCTGTACAAGTACGTCTTCAAGACTGCCTTTGATGATCCGCACTTCACGCAGCGGTTTCAGCGGCAGCACTGTTATCTTTACTGACGTCTTGGGATCTTTTTCACCTATTTCCACCATAATGACACCCTTTTGCTGTCCGGCTTCACTGACTGAGCAGGCCAAAGGCGTTCCGCAGTAACGATACAATTTGCTGCCCACTTTCATTGGTTTATGAATATGTCCCAGCGCTGCATAATCAAAGGCTTCCAGCACATCTGACGCAACAGCATCGATGTTGCCCACAGTACGAATCTCCGAATCCATTCTCTCAACTGACTCTGCATTCTCTCCCACAGGCAAATAAAACTGATGACTGACTAACACATTTCTCTCTGCCGTATTAACTTCTTCCCTTGCAATCAATTTATGCAAAGTCGCATCATAGGACAGATTATTGCCATTCTCATCCACGCCCACAATCTGCTTCACCATAGACGGTTTGACAAAAGGCAAAAGATAGAAATTCACCGGCCCAAATTCATCCTGAAGCGTCACCTTCTCAATATATTCTTCTTCCCTTCTCGGCGGCAGTCCAATCATATGTACTTTCTGTTCATCCAGAATCTCTCGGAAGCAATTCAAGCGCAGACCGCTGTCGTGATTGCCGCTGATGAGCATCATCTCAGCCTCCGGCACAGCCCTTTTCAGTTCCGTTATAAAGCTGTCAAACACTTCCACTGCCTCTGCCGCCGGAACGGCCTTGTCGTAGATATCCCCGGCAATCACGACGGCATCCGGCTGTTCTTCTCTGGCTAAATCTGTCACCTGCCGCAAAATATCCATCTGTTCTTCCCGTAAATCTCTGTTCATCAGTTTTAATCCGATATGTAAATCCGATAAATGAAAAAACTTCATAAGTACCCCCTTTCATTCATTAGTCTCAACTAATTTTAAACAACAGTATATGCTTTTTACCACTTTGCGTCAAGGATATATGCAAAACAAACAATAACTCAAATGCATTTTCCTATAAATATAATACATAATAAGAAATTTTCTCTCAAGTTATCGCTGCACTTTTATTAAAATATGATAAAATAAAATTGATTATTGTGGATTTTATTTTTAGAAAGGAGGAACTGCAACCTGTATGCAGTTAATATGACCTATGGAAGAAAACAAAATGCCGCTCATTGGTGACCATGCACCAGAATTTCATGCAATGACAACTCAGGGGAAAATTGATTTTCCAGCCGATTATAAAGGAAGTTGGGTTGTCCTTTTTTCACATCCGGCTGACTTTACACCGGTTTGTACAACAGAATTTATTGCCCTTTCCAGGATGAATGAAACCTTTGAATCACTTAACACCAAACTAATTGGACTTTCCATTGATTCACTTCATTCTCATCTTGGCTGGATCAAAAGTATCGAAGCATTGAATTTCAATAACGAAGGAAAAGTGAAGATTCCTTTCCCAATTATTGCAGACATTAGTATGAATGTTGCCAGAAAATATGGTATGCTCCAGACTGTTGCAAATACACAAACCGTTCGTGCAGTGTTTATTATTGATCCAGAGGGTATGATCCGTACCATCTTGTACTATCCTATGTCCACCGGACGAAATATTCCTGAAATTATACGTATTCTACAGTCATTGCAGTTAAATGACAAAACACATTATTCCACACCGGCAAACTGGCAGCCCGGAGATGCTGTAGTCATGGGGGCTCCATTGACAATTGAAGAAGCTCAGGAACGTCTTGAAAGTTCAGACAATACCATTGAACATCTCGACTGGTATCTTACCATGAAAAAAATGAAATAACGATATAAAAGAAATAATAATATAAAAGCTCACAGAAATATTCGATGTTTATACACTCTCCTCTTCTGTGAGCTTTTCTTCTATATCCAAACTCTATTCATAGATTAATTCAACACTTCTGCAATGGATTTCTTCACAATCTGAAGGCCTTCCATCAGTGTGTCATCCTCAATTGTCAGCGGAGGCATAATCTTGACAACGCCGTCATGACGGCCTGCAACTTCCAGAATCAGATGATTGTCAAAAGCCTTGTGAATGACCTCGATGGCTTTCTCCGGCGCAATGCCATTGAAATCAATACCCCAGATCATGCCGATGCCTCTATGTACCAGTCTTGCATCCATTGGCAGGATCTCTTTCTGAATAAACTGCTCAATGATCTGACCCTTACGTCTGACTTCTTCATCCAGCTTGTGTTCCGTAAAATATCGGATACCGGCTGTACCGCCGATGAAAGACAGCTGATTGCCTCTGAATGTACCATTGTGTTCTGCCGGTTTGAAAATATCCAGTTCCGGTTTGATCAGAAGCAGTGCCATCGGCATGCCAAAACCTGAAATAGACTTGGACATAACAACCATATCCGGAACAATGCCTGCTCTCTCAAAGGAGAAGAAATAACCTGCTCTGCCGTTGCCCACCTGAATATCATCCACAATCATCAGAATGTCGTTCTCATCACAGATCTGACGAATGCCGCGCAGCCACTCTACACTGGCAGGGTTAATGCCGCCCTCAGCCTGAACGGTTTCAAGAATAATTGCCGCAGGCTTGTCTACACCTGAATGGTCATCCTCCAGAACCCAACGCAAATAAGCCAGTGAATCAAATGTGCCGTCATATGGAACAAATGTGACATTGGTCAGCGGAACACTGCCGCCTTCACGGCTTGTCTTATCTGTCGTCAAGGCAAGACTGCCGAGACTCATGCCATGAAAAGCACCTGCAAAAGCAATCACATTGGTCCGTTTCTTGTTCTTTCTGGCCAATTTCAGCGCTGCCTCAACTGCATTGGTACCTGTCGGTCCGCAGCACATAACTTTATAATCCAGCTTTCTCGGATTCAGGATCAGTCTCTCAAATTCAGTCAAAAATTCCTCTTTGGCACTGGTATACATATCCAATGCATTGATAATATTGTCATCTGCCAGATAATCCAAAACGGCTTTCTTAATCTCAGGATTGTTGTGACCATAATTCATAGAACCGGCTACAGCCAGGAAATCAACATATCGCTCACCGTCTTCAGAAAACATTTCAGCATTCAAAGCTTTCTTAAAAACGACAGGGTACTTTCTGCAATAGGATCTGACAACAGATTCTCTCTTTTCAAAAATATTCATATTTTATCACACATCATGCCTCATCGTTCAGGCATCCTATTCCTTTCTGTATATTCATTGTGTATTGCATCATCATTCAGATTCAGCCTTCAAAATACTCTAAACAATTATCATATTGTACTCTTTTTTTAGTTTTACGTCAACTTTCCTGCCCCGGTATTCTGTTAAAATTCTATGAACTTTCTTACAGTTCTCTTTCTACTTCCACTTCAGAGCAGCGTCCATAATATTGACGATCTCCACCTGATGCTCAGACAGTCATTCCGAATAAGTAAAATGCCGATTAATATCATCACCCCAACGATTGTATGCTTTCAATCTGTGCCAGCAGCTGCTCAAGCAATACTTCCGGCTGATCGGTCTCTCTGCGAAGCCCGGCTGCCGCCGCATGTCCGCCGCCACCAAAACTTTTCATCATCTCATTCACATTTATCCATTGTCCATCCGATCTGAAAGAACATCGCCAAATATTCGGTGCTTCCTCATACATAGAAAACCCCATCTCGATATCTTCACAATCTCTGAGCATTCCGCTGATAGGATGAATATCTTCATAGCTGATATGCAGTTTCTTCGCTTCCTGATAGGACATATAAACATATGCCACTTTGCCCTCCATCACGCGCTTCACTCTGCGAAGGATCTCTCCCTGTCTGATCAGATCATCCAATGTCTTATCCTGCATCGTCCGCATCACATAGCGATGATCGGCCCCCATTGCCAGCAATTTTGAACCCGCTGCCTCAATTTTGGCATCCGATCTTGAAAATCGGCTTGTGTCATGAAGAATGCCCATATACAGATAATCTGCCCCATTCGGGTGTGGTGCCGAAGCCGCCTTTTTGAGCATTTCTTTATCTAATATTTCAAAAACGTTATAGGCACAGGATTCCGAAACTTTTATGTCATTGATTATTCCATATCCTTCGTTAGAAGCATGATGGTCAATGATCATCGAAACCACTGCCCGCTGGTAATATTTCATGCCGATGAGCCTTTTAAGAGTTGCTGTGTCACAGACAATCACTGCATACCTTTCAGACGCCAACTTCGGACGCTCAAAAGGAGCAAAAATCTCATCCTCCATGACCTGTTTCTTCGGGCCTTTATCCAGTTTATCTGACAAAAAAGGCCATGCTGTATACTGGGGATAATTCACCTTGATATAATGTGCCAGCCCCATGACGGAACCTGCTGCATCCCCATCCGGATTCATATGTCCAAGCAGTACAACTTCTGTCACATCATACTCCCGCATCATCTTCTCAAATTGTTCGTTGAAATCAAAGGCCATTCCAATCCTCTCCTTTATTAATCACAGGTAAAATTATCCATGTATCCTTTTTTTCATACATCAATATCCGCAGCATCTATGGCTCTGATGCCGTTTTCCCGAAGAAACGCTGCAAAAACACCTTCTCCCGGAATAATTTTCCCGCTGAAAGTACCATCATAAACAGCCTTGACGCCGCAGGAAGGACTCCTGGATTGAAGAATGGCCAGATCTGCTTTTTCCTTCAAAGCAATCGTCAGCGCCTTGGCAGCCCCGCTTCTGAATGCGTCATCCACGGACCGTCCGTCCCTGCATCTGACAACACCATTCACGATCTCTGCCGGCATTCTCGGCACAGGCAGTCCACCCAATACTTCCGGACAGACCGGTATAAGCTCATGGTCTTTTACAAAATTCAGCACCGCTTTATTCTCATTATTGCCGCCGCTGTATTTGCAGTTCTCCCCCAAAAGACAGGCACTGACAACAATCCTCATGATCAAGCCGCCTCCTTCGTCCCTTTAGCACGGATAATCAATAAAATGGCTAAAAGGATAATTATGCAGATTGGCAGTGCAAGCCAGGCAATAGAAGCCAGCCCAACTGCACGGAAAACACCAATCAGAAAATATCCCACCATACATACGACAGCAACCAGCAGCACATACGGCAGCTGTGTTGAAACATGATTCACATGCTCACAATGTGCACCGGCTGACGCCATGATCGTTGTGTCTGAAATTGGTGAACAATGGTCACCGCATACGGCACCGGCCAGACAAGACGCGATAGAAATTACCATCATCTGTCCTTCCGGGAAGACGCCGATAACAATCGGAATGAGAATACTGAATGTGCCCCATGATGTACCTGTTGCAAAAGCCAGAAAAGCTGCCACAAGGAAGATGATCATCGGAAGAAATCCCTGCATAGATAAAGCGGAACCGGCCACCAACTCTGCCACAAAAATCTTGGCTCCCAGAAGATTTGTCATGCCTGACAAAGTCCATGCCATGGACAATATCAGAATTGGTGCAACCATGGCTTTGAAACCTTCTGGAATACAGTCTGTAAACTCCTTGAAAGATAAAACATCACGCATCATGAAATAAATAAACGTAAATACAAGTGCCACGGAACCACCCAGAACAAGGCCGACCGATGCATCTGAATCCGCAAAGGCATCCACAAAGGAAGCACCGTCAAAAAATCCGCCGGTATAGATCATTGCCACAATACAGCTGACGATCAACACTGCAACCGGCAAAACAAGGTCCATCACATGGGCTTTATCATTGCTTATTGCTTCCTCATCACTTTCATACGGTCTTCCCGGTGTTGTAAATAAATCGCCTTTAAAGGCATTCATTTCGTGCTTTTTCATCGGACCGAAATCAACTTTTAAAATGGTCACTGCCAAAAGCATACATAATGTCAGAATTGCATATAAGTTGTATGGAATTGTCTGAATAAATACAGAAAATCCGTTAATACCGGCCTCCTCCGGCACAGAAGACGTAACAGCCGCAGCCCAGGAACTGATCGGTGCAATAATGCAGACCGGCGCTGCCGTCGCATCAATGATATAAGCCAGCTTGGCTCTTGAAACCTGATGTCGGTCCGTCACCGGACGCATCACACTTCCCACTGTCAGACAATTGAAGTAATCATCCACAAAGATCATTATACCAAGGGCAATCACCGCAATCTGAGCACCGACTCTTGTCTTGATATGCTTCGTGGTCCATTCGCCGAAAGCAGCAGAGCCGCCGGCTTTATTGAGCAGTGCGACCAAAATGCCAAGCATCACAAGGAATACAAGAATACCCACATTCCAGGAATCCGACAGCTTCATGACCATGCCGCCTTCTCCCTGATAAAAAATCGTGTTCAGCATCAGCTCCAGGTTAAAATTGGAATATAACAGGCCGCCGGCAATGATTCCGGCCAAAAGTGATGTATAGACTTCCTTGGTGATCAAAGCCAATCCAATAGCGATCACCGGCGGCAATAGTGCAAAAACTGTTGCATATGTCTGGCATTGATAATTCTCAGAATCTGCAATTGTTCCCGGCGTCTGCAT
This sequence comes from Pseudocoprococcus catus, assembly GCF_902381825.1. Classification (GTDB taxonomy): domain Bacteria; phylum Bacillota; class Clostridia; order Lachnospirales; family Lachnospiraceae; genus Coprococcus_A; species Coprococcus_A intestinihominis. Next base: position 329,277 of record NZ_LR698973.1, on the reverse strand, counting down.
CGTCACAATCATCAATACAGCAATCATCACAATGAATGCCAGCATACCGATCCGTTTTCTTTTAGTTTTCATCTTCTCTCTCCATCATAAAATATATTTTCCATCCGGTTTCTATTCTGCATCAAAATCTGCCTTAAATACACCTTCAGGTGTCTTCATCGTCAAAATGCCCAGATTAAAGTTCTCATCCTGAATGGTAATATGATATTCAAAGACGACATCTTCGTCAAATTTTGATAATAATATATATTCTCCGTTTTCTTTACCTTCAATCTGGTCACAAATATCATCATACACATCGGCTCCTGAAATAGCCCGAGGATATCCGGATGCCTTAATCTTCTTCTCAATCGCTTCGTACAATTCGTTCATTATACTTCCTCACTTTCTGATTTCTTTTTCTCATAAAAAAAGAACTGCTTATATAGATTTCTATCATACAATTTTTCCTTTAAGCATAAAACCAGGCCCAGCCCTTTTTGATAGATAGTACCAGTATACCATACTCAGGAACAAATCGAAAATCAAACAAGCAGTTCTTTTAAAAAATTTTATTGTGTTATTTTTAAATACATCTCCGGTCTCCGATCCCGGAAAAGTCCCCATTCAAGACGTTTATCAGCCAGATCATCCAGATCATACACACCGGTTAAAATCTCTTCCTGATCTCTGGACGCGCAGGCTTTCAATCCACCTGTTTCATCTGTCATAAAAGAAGAGCCATAGAAAACAAGGGCTGACCTCTGTCCGCCATTTTCAGGAGATGGGGTCACTTCTTCCCGGCCTATCCGATTGGCAGCAATCACAGGCATGAGATTGGCAGCCGCATGTCCCTGCATGCAGCGTCTCCAATGCGGCATACTGTCACATTCAAGAATCGGTTCGGAGCCAATCGCCGTCGGATAAAGCAGTATCTCTGCTCCCATAAGGGCCATACATCTGGCCGTTTCCGGAAACCATTGATCCCAGCATATACCAATCCCTATCTTGCCGTAACGGGTATCAAATACTTTGAAGCCGGTATTCCCCGGTGTAAAATAAAACTTTTCCTGATAATAATGATCATCCGGAATATGTGTCTTACGATACACCCCCGACAATGTGCCGTCCGCATCAATGCAGGCAATGGAATTATATAATGTGTTTATATCCTGTTCATAAAAGCTGATCGGCAATACGACGTTCAGTTCCTTTGCCAGCCGCATGCCCATCTGCACCGCATCGTTTTCCTTCACAGGCTTTGCCAAATGATAAAAATCATATCTGCGCTGCTGGCAAAAATATTCCCGTTCAAAAAGTTCCGGCAGCAAAATGATTTGTGCACCATCTCCTGCTGCCTGCCGTACCATTTTCTCGGCCTTTTCAAGGTTGGCCTGCAGATTCGTACTGCACTGCATCTGAATAGCTGCTATCTTAACATTTCTCATTAATAATTATTCTCCCTGTTCTGCTTTTCCAAATGGAATTTGCTGTGTAATACAATGAATATTGCCTCCGCCTGTCAAAATATCCCTGGCATCAACAGTAATCACTTTCCGTTCCGGGCAAAGTTTTTCCATGATTTCTGCTGCTCTCTGATCACTTTTGATATTTTCTCCGCCAAAAGCCGGCATTACCACTGCACCGTTTGAAAAGTAGAAATTCACATAGGAAGCCGCCAGACGTTCTCCTTCCTCTCTCGTATCTTCACCATCTTCAAAAGCATAACCTTCCAAATCCTCTTTTGTCACACACACCGGCACATCCGGTATCGGAAGCTTATGCACTTTAATCCTTCTTCCTCTGGCATCTGTCTGGGATTCCAGATAGCGAAGACATGCCAGCGAAAGCGGATACTGCGGATCATCTTCACGATCTGTCCAGGCCAGAACCACTTCTCCCGGTCTGATAAAAGCACAGACATTGTCCACATGTTCATTTGTTTCATCATTATAAATGCCTCTTGGCAGCCAGAGAACCTTTTCAGCCCCCAGAAACTGCCGCAGCTTTTCCTCTATCTCCGCTTTTGAAAGCTGAGGATTTCTTCCCCGACTCAGCAGGCATGACTCAGTCACCATCACTGTTCCTTCACCGTCACTGTGAATAGATCCGCCTTCCAGTACAAAGGGAGAGGCATCATAACAGACATAGCCTTCTCTTTTTGCAAATGCTTCCGCAAAAGCATCATCTTTCTGCCATGAGGCATACAAGCCGTCTTCCTCACCGCCCCAGGCATTAAATGTCCAGCTGATGCCACGCACTGTGTCATTTTTAACAACAAAAGTAGGCCCTATGTCTCTTGCCCAGGCATCATCTGTTTCCACCTCAAATACAACTACCGGGAAATGCTTCTTTTCTGAAATTTCCCTCTGAAATTGTCTGTTATGCGCATCAGCAAAGGCCTTTGCCCTGGGAAGCGCCGCTTTCCCGCACGCCAGATACACAGCCTCACTTTCAGCAATTGCCTGCATCACAGCGCAAAAAGCCCTTTCTGCCGCTTCAGGATTCTTTTTCCAGGAACCCGGACGCTGCGGCCATATCAGGATACATCCCTTGTGACAGGCATATTCTGCCGGCATATGATAGCCATCTGCTGACGGAATTGTTTTGATACTCTTCATTTTCTTATTCCTAATATACGAACTATATAATATTTTATCTATAAACGCATTTTGAAATCCTGATAGCCGAATTTTCTTACCATTTCTGTGTTTCCATTTTCACGAAGCAAAGCAATGCCCGGAAGAGGCATACCGTTAAAGGTGTTATTCTTGACCATGGAATAAATCGCCATATCTTCAAACACCAAACGGTCGCCAATCTGAACCGGCTTTTCAAAACTATAATCACCAATCACATCTCCCGCCAGGCAAGTCATAGAAGAAAGCCGATAGGTATACGGTTTCTGATTTGCCTCGTATCCACCGGACAGTGGCGGACGATATGGCATTTCCAGAACATCCGGCATATGACAGGCTGCTGAAACATCCAAAATCAATATATCCATATCATTATGAACAATATCCATCACCTCTGTCACCATATAACCGGCATTCAATGCCACTGCTTCTCCTGGCTCCAGATAAACTGTCATATGATAGGTATCTCGGATATAGCGAATCAGTTTCACCAGTGTTTCATACTGATAATCTTTCCTTGTAATATGATGACCGCCGCCAAGATTCAGCCACTTTATACAGTGAAGATATTTTCCGAATTTTTCTTCAAACGCCTGAAAGGTTGTCACAAGATCATCCGCATTTTGTTCACACAATGTATGGAAATGTAACCCTTCAATCCCCTCCGGGAGAACTTCCGGAAACTGTGCTTTTGTGACTCCAAGTCTCGATGCATAACCGCATGGGTCATAAATATCATGACCTTCCTGTGTCGAGCACTGGGGATTCACACGGATGCCGACACTGACTCCCTTTGCCTGACAGATGTCTTTATATTTTTCATACTGTGCAAAGGAATTAAAAATAATATGGTCGCAGATCGTCACCAGTTCCTGCATATCCGCTTCTTTATAAGCCGGTGCAAAAACATGATTTTCTTTTCCCATCTCTTCATATCCCAGTCTGGCTTCGTACAGGCCGCTGGCAGTTGTTCCGCTGATGTACCGCCCGATCATCGGATAAAGGCTGTACATGGAAAATGCTTTCTGTGCCAGCAGAACATGACAGCCTGTATCCTTTTCTAACTGCTGCAGGATTTCAAGATTGTGTCGGATTCTGCCTTCATCCACCACATAACAGGGTGTCGGCAGTCCCTCAAACATCATTCTACTGTCTGTGGATTTTCATCCACAACCCATGGCAGACCATACTGGTTGAGCATATCCATAAACGGATCCGGGTCAAATTCTTCAATATTGAAGACACCATCTTTATCCCATACTTTATCCAGCACCAATGCTGCACCAATCATAGCCGGCACACCTGTTGTATAAGAAATCGCCTGAGAGCCCACTTCTTTGTAACATTCCTGATGATCACATACATTGTAGATGTAAATAGTCTTTTCTTTGCCATCCTTCTTTCCTGTGAAAATACAGCCGATATTGGTCTTTCCAACCGTGCGAGGTCCCAAAGAAGCCGGATCCGGAAGCAGTGCTTTCAAAAACTGAATCGGAACAATTTCTCTGCCTTCATACATAATTGGTGATGTAGAAAGCATTCCCACATTCTCCAGACACTTCATATGAGTCAGATAACTCTGTCCAAAAGTCATAAAGAAACGAATTCTTTTTACACCGGGTACATTTTTGGCCAGTGATTCGATTTCCTCATGATGAAGCAGGTACATATCTTTCTGTCCAACCTGAGGGAAGTCATATTCACGTTTAATCTCCATAGGCTCTGTCTCAACCCAATGACCATTTTCCCAATAGGAACCATTGGCAGATACTTCACGCAGATTAATCTCCGGATTGAAATTCGTTGCAAAAGGATAACCATGATCACCGCCATTACAATCCAGAATATCAATGGTATCAATTTCATCAAAATAATGCTTCAGCGCATAGGCTGTGAAGACGCTTGTAACCCCAGGGTCAAAACCACTGCCCAGAAGTGCTGTAATACCGGCTTCTTTAAATCTGTCCTGATAAGCCCACTGCCAGGAATAATCAAAATATGCCGTAAAGCCTTCGTCTTTGCATCGTTTTTCATAAATTGTACGCCACTGTGGATCATCCGTATCTTCCGGTTCATAATTGGCTGTGTCAATATAATCCACCTTGCATGCCAGACAAGCATCCATGATTGTCAGATCCTGATACGGCAATGCCACATTCAAAACCGCATCCGGCTGATAATCTTTAATCAGTGCGATCAGTTCATCTACATTGTCTGCATCCACCTGGGCCGTTGTAATCTTCGTCTCTGTCGTTTTCTCCAGCTTTTCCTTCAAATCATCACATTTTGACTTTGTTCTGCTGGCAATACAGATTTCTGAAAATGTTTTGCTGTTCTGACAGCATTTGTGAATAGCCACACCGGCAACACCGCCGCATCCAATAATTAATAATCTTCCCATTTTTAATCTCCTCTGCTTTTCCTTTATTTCATCATACATTTATAATGTATTTGTTATCTGCTCTTCAGAAAGCTCTATTTCTTACGATCTTCCTCTTCCTCCAGCATGTCTTCTACATATCTCGGCAACATAAACGCGCCTTTGTGCAGATTGGTTGTATAATACCAGGTTTTAATGTGACGTTCCTTCCATCTTTTAGCATCCAGATGTTCCAGTGGATGATATTTCTTGGAAGCAAAACCAAAAAGCCAGTATCCCGAAGAACAAGTCGGAATGTGTGCCTGATATACCCTGCTGATTGGAAAACTGTGACTGGCCTTTCTGTGCATCACCCTGCAGGATTCCTCATCTTCATCATAAAAAGGACTTCCATGCTGATACACCATGATACCGTCTTCTTTCAGTGCTCTATAGCAGTTGCCGTAAAACTCTTTTGTAAAAAGACCGGCATTATGTCCCAGCGGATCAATGGCATCATTGATAATCAAATCGTATTCATTCTGTCTTAAACGCAGGAACTTCAACCCGTCTTCATAATAAATGCTGACTCTCTTATCCCCCAGGCCACAGGCATTATCCGGGAAAAATTCTTTGCAGACTTCCACAAAAACCCGATCCGGTTCCACCACATCGATTTTCTCGATTTCTTCATAGTAGCCCAATTCCCTGGCCACGCCGCCGTCTCCGCCGCCGATCACCAGAACATTTTTTACATGCGGATGTACCGCCATTGGCACGTGCACAATCATTTCATCATAAATAAACTCATCCTTTTCAGAGAATACAATGCTGCCGTCAGCACTTAAAAACCGACCGAATTCATCCGAATCAAACACATCGATTCTCTGAAATTCTGTCTGAAGTCCAAATAATTGTTTTTGAACCTTGACGGAAACCTTGACTTTCTCTGTGTGATAATCAGAAAACCACAGTTCCATTGCTCTCCCTCCTTCTATCAATATTTTCCTGTCAGTACAAACAGTGATTCCACTGCCGGATCCTGCATGCCCTGCATGGAACAGCCTTTTTCTTTTGCATAGATAATATAATCAATAATCTCCCGGGTAATCATTTCCCCCGGCGCCAGAATCGGAATTCCCGGCGGATAGCACATAACAAACTCACTGCAGATCATTCCTTCTGTCTCACGAATCGGCACGGATTTCTTCTCGCCGTAAAAAGCGGTTTGCGGTGATACGCAAACTGTCGGCTTGATATACTCCGCATTTGGCATCTGCTCCGGATTCTTCGCATAAAGGCGCTTGATGTCCGCCAAAGCCCCCACCAGCCGCTCAATGTCCTGTATTCTGTCACCAATCGAGATATACGCCAGAATATTGGCAATGTCACCCAGTTCAATCTGGATATCATATTCATCCCGCAAAAGATCATAGACTTCAATACCGGCCAGTCCAATATCTCTTGTATACACTGACAGCTTCGTCACATCAAAATCATAAATGCTGCCGCCATTAATCATATCCTTGCCATAGGCATAAAATCCACCGATGGAATTAATCTCTTCTCTGGCATATTCTGCCATACGGCTTACTTTCTCAAAAGATTCCTTTCCCCGGAGAGCCAGATTTCTCCTGGAAATATCAAGGCTTGAAATCAGCAAATAGGAAGCACTGGTGGTCTGAGTCAGATTGATAATCTGACTGACATACTCCCAATTAACATTCTTTCCTGTCAGCAGCAAAGAGCTCTGCGTCAGGCTGCCGCCGGATTTATGCATGGAAACAGATGCCATATCCGCTCCGGCGTCCATGGCACAGACCGGCAGATTCTCTCCAAAATATAAATGCGTACCGTGGGCCTCATCCACCAATACAAGCATCTTATGTGCATGAGCCACTTGAACAATTGTACGCAAATCCGAGCAAATCCCATAATAAGTCGGATTGTTCACCAGTACTGCGACAGCTTCCGGATTCTCTTTGATTGCTTTCTCCACTTCAGCAACCTGCATCCCAAGGGATATTCCCAACTTATTATCCACTTCCGGATTCACATAAACCGGAATCGCACCACATAACACCAGAGCATTGATTACACTCTTATGCACGTTTCTGGGCAAAATAATTTTGTCGCCGGCCTTGCAGCAGGAAAGTACCATGCTTTGCACAGAAGATGTTGTTCCGCCAACCATAAAAAAAGCATGGGCTGCACGAAAAGCCTCTGCTGCAAGTTCTTCTGCTTCCTTGATCACTGATACCGGATGACAGAGATTATCCAACGGCTTCATAGAATTGACGTCCAGGCTGACACATTTCTCTCCCAGAAGTTCCACCAATTCCGGATTTCCTCTTCCCCTTTTATGTCCCGGCACATCAAAAGGGACTACTCTTCTTCGCTTTAAGCGCTCCAATGCTTCATACACCGGCGCATGCATCTGTTTGTTTCTGTTCATTTCATCACTCCATAACACAAAAAAAGACAGGCAAAACTCACCTGTCTTTCATGTCTTATTCATATTCTTAGTGCTATATGCTATACCCTGTCTATTCACTCTCATATCTACGAAAAATATTCCCAGAGCCTATCGTTGGTACTCCTACCAGCAAATATTTGCTAATCCTACGTTTTATTGACCATTTCACAAGTGATGTTTGATTCTGAGCCTTCTTCTCAGACAAAAGACTTATAAAATTTAGCTTTTAACTAAATCAATAATGCGGTCTCTCACCGCAATCGGCAGCTGCCCCGCCTGTCCGTATGGGCTTAACCAAATAATTGGTGGGCAAATATTTGCATGAAAACAATCTTCGCTTCATGTTGTGTATAGTATAACATGAAGATTTTCAAATGACAAGACGCAATATTACTTTTTTAACTGTACAATATTACTTTTTTAACTGTGCTTGCTGCTTTATTATTGGATTATATCATACTGTCCTATCAGGCGCTGTGTCTCAGCCTTCATCTGATCAACCACGGCTTCCGGTCCCAAAATCCTGACACTTTCACCCAGTGAAAATACCCAGCCCAGAAACTGCCTGCTGACATGGACATCCACACTGACGTTGAAATGATCCTCATCCACAGGAATCATCATAACATCTTTGCCGAAGCGGTCAATGATAACACCTGCCAGGCCATTGCTCACCTGTAGCTTCACCGTTTCCTCTTCACCACCGAACATGCCGAAACTTTTTCTGGCATAATCAGCCATATCCAGTTTCTTAAAATGTTCTCTGCCCTCCCGGGTCTCATTGGAAAGCGCGATCCTCAGCATCTTGTCAACTCTGAAATGCTTGATCAGACCTGCCTCAGAATCAAATCCCACCAGATAATAGTTCTCATCATCCCAGGATAATCCCCAGGGACTGATATGATACCAGGCCCCGCCATGACGCAGTTGGGGTTCCTTCTTCACATTCCACTGAAAATACTGAAACCGAATCTTCTTGTTCTCCGAAATCGCATTATGAATGGCATCCACGGTATAGTAAATACTCTCATTCATGGCCTTGATTCTACCGGATACATAGACCTGACGCTGCAATTTCTGGGCATCATACTCACTGACCATTGTTTCCAGCTTCTTGATCAGACTGTTAGATTTCTTCTCCGTGATGAACTTGGAAGACTGAATGGCATCCACCAGAAGTTTAAGTTCCGGCAATTCAAAAGGTCTGTTGACCACATGATAGCGATAACGATTGCCATCCTGTTCCCCTTCCACCTCTATGCCCAGTATCTCCAAATCCCTCAGGTCATTATAAAGACTCTTTCTGTCTGCCGTAATATCATACTCTGCAAGGGCCTCCTTGATCTCCGGCATGGTGATATAATGCTCTTCATCCGTTTTCTTCATCATAATCTGCGCAAGTCTGTATAACTTGAACTTCTGGTTCGTTCCCTTTGGCATATGTAGTTTCTCCCATCTTCTGCTGATCATAGGCAATCGCCGCCCTGCAAACGCACACTGTCTGCTTATTTGCCAAATGTGTTGCTGTTCTTGGCTGCTGCCTTTGCACTCATGGTATTCGCTGCCTCAAAAAGTGATGATGTCGGTGCAACCGGACACATCAGGACCCTGCCTGTTCCTCTATAAACATTCACAAGGCCTTCGCCGCTGACAGCCGAGCCAACCAGCGTCTTTGTTGTTCTCTCCACTGTAAAATCAAGATTCGATGACCAGCAGACTGCCAGATTGCCGTCAATTTTCAGCTCATCGTTTTCCAGAACAACTTCGATCAACTCTTCCTCCGGCACATTGCTCTCAAGTGCAGCCACACCATCTCCCTGAAGACTGAGATTAAACAGGTCTTCACCGCCGAGAACTGCGGATGAGATATTCTTTCTTGCAACCACTTTATTCTTCACATTGGCATCACAAGCAAGAAACATGCCGTCCTCTATGGTCATGCCTGTTGCACCCCATTTTGCCATATCCACCAGAATAATATACTTATACGTCGGTTCCAGTACCAGACAGCCTTCTCCCACATATTCAGGCTTCACGGCTGTTTCCTTTGTCACGGCCCCTTTGATGGCCTTTCCGAACAAATCGCCGATTCCCTTGACGCCGGACGTTGCCTCAACATGACCGCCCATCCACTGCATTGCTCCTGCCTGGATAATGGCTGAATGATTCTTGTCAATATCAATGACAACCTGTCTTCTTCTCACATTCATCTTGCTCATAAAATATTCATTCATGGCATTCATCGGTGATACACTGGCATCCTGCATATACTCCAGCACATGAAAATTGCCGATGGATTTGATAAATTTTCTGTTGTCATTCTGTAAATTTTCAATTCGCATAAAAAAATCCCCCTTACTGCGGCCTACTGCTTTTCTTCATTCACGACCGCTCTATGGTTCTATTATAATCTAAAGACGCCGTCAGTAAAACCCTTTTAGCAGCGAAATAACATATGCTAATTCACCGGATTCACTGACGGCGTCCTCTATGGTCTCAAAAAGTGCTGACATAACAATATCCCCGTCAACGACGAGGATATCTTCGATACTGGCATGCAGTAATCGGCTTAATATAAGGAAATTGTCGAGACTCGGCAAAGACTTGCCGGATATCCATTTGTAAACAGCCTGAGGATTCTCAAATCCCATAGCCCCCTGGACATCTCTGACGGTGTAGCCGTTCTTCATCATCAGCTTCCGAATCTGTGCACCGGTCTCTTCCTGTTGGATTGATAAATATATTGGCTGCATATGTATACCTCCTCATTCATCTCCATCCCAAAACACGCTTCTATTGTATCACCATATGCGGGTAAAGTCCATCCTGAACCGTGTAATATTTTCGTTTTCTGCCCTTGATTTGTATGCTGTCTGCTGTTATCTCACACGGCAGATACCACACCTCCACACCGGCCGCCATCGCTTCTGATAATGCCTGTCCAAATGCCGGATGCGTTGTCATGTTCGGTCGTACAACCATCACCCCTGGCATGGCGATCACGAAGGCCAGTATACAGTGATACCCCTGTTTCACGGCATTCATCAGTTCATGCAAATGCCGGACTGCCCGTTCACTGGGTGCATCCGGGAAATATCCGATACCGTCAATTTCCAGTGTACATCCCTTTACTTCCATCAGATATTTCTCATCCTGCTTCTCCATATAAAAATCCAGGCGGGAATCACCGTATTTATATTCCGGCTTAATAAAAGTGTAATCTCTCCCTGCCAGCCACTCACCAACGACTTTATTCGGGGCCTGACTGTCAATATTCACCCACCCCAAAGATTCTTTATACACACTGATCAAATCATATTTTGTTTTTCTATTCGGATTATCTGAACAAGTCAGCGTTACCCTGGCTCCGGGAAATAGCAGTTCCTTCATACGCCCCGTGTTTTTCACATGAACCGTTTCCTGTACTCCCCCAATCAGCACTTCCGCTGTAAAACGATTATTGCGGCCAACGAATTCGCCTTCCGTTACATTTGTATATTTCATAAGTTACATTCCCATATTCATCACATAAAACAATATAACAACCTGCATCAGCAAAATCAACGGCACCCCAACTGTAAAATAAGCTTTCTTCGTCTTATGGTGAAATCCATACATGCCAATCAGCGCACCTACCGAACCACCGATAAATGCCAATCCCAGCAATGTCACAATTCGCACTCTCTGCCTATTGGACTTCGCATGCATCTTATCCACACCAAATACAATGATTGTCAGTATATTCACTACCGCTAGATAGATCAGCAAAATTCTATGCTTCATCAAATAATCCCAGAAATCAATATGAATCTGATCCCCATGATAGCCTTTCACTATCAGCAATAGAATAGCCTGAATAACCAACATGCAAAGTGTAAACACCCTTGACATCATATTCTCTTTGACTGTTTTTCTGTCAAAAAGAATAATCATGAGCAAAATTCCTGCCGAACCGCCAAGTAAGGCTATGAACATGCAGAGCTTCTCAAACCAGTCTCTTGTCTGATGCTTATAGACTAAAACCTTGATACCGTAAATCACCAAAGCAATGATATTGATGATAAGTAAGTATCGGTCAAATATATTCAAATTCATCAATATAATACCTCGTTTTGTCAATGGGCTGAGCCTTTACAGCTCAGCCCATATTTATTCAACCACATTCTTATCTTTTGTATAAACAGGATTCCTCTTCTTCAATCGATACTTTCTGCTTATACTTTTTATTCTCAATCATTTTTATTATCCTTTGTAACTATCCTAATTATTTTCTATTTCTTTATCTTCTGTTCAAATTCTGCTACTGAATCAGACGATGCTGCCATTGTCAACCATTGTTTTAATATCTTTTCATCCCTTTGATTTGAAACAAATTCCTGCAATGAAGCATCAACTTTGCCTTTTGATGATAAAATTGTAAGAATAGAGGATATGATACCAACAGAAATTCCCTCTGCACGTCCGGCTGCTCTTTCATCTTCCATCATTTCCTTAAAAAGCATATATCTCGTCTCCCAATCACGATCTTTTTTAATCTCAGCAATTTGTGCCTTAAGAGATTTTAAAAAACTATCTTCTTCTGTCTCTTTCGAATCATCTGGATTTTCAACATATTCCAAAAAATCCACAAGTTCTTTTGGTTCATCAGATGCATTATTTCCTTTGGAACTTAACCATATGGTATGATTACCGTCAGAAATGACTTTCCCGTTCTCATCACATCGATTCACAATTGTATAGCGATATAGCTCATCTCCCAGCGGATCATAGTCACAAATAAAAATGACATATGTATCCGGCAACTCGTTGTAATCAATCCCAGTCAATAGTGCATTCATATCGAGCTGCGCATGATAATAACGACTCCGCTTTGACAAGTTTTTATTATCTTTGACCTGCATTTCTACATTGAAGCGACGTTTTGTATTATTTTCAATGGCCAAGACCTCCAATCTCACGCCGTGATATTCCGGATGATATGAAATTGTCTTCTCCGTTACAACAGACACATGCAAAATTTCCATTCCCAACACAATTGAAAGAAATGTTTTACACTGCTCTTCATTTGACATAGCAGCCGCAAACATAAACGGGTCTTTAATGGTTAATTCCTGAAAAGTTTTTGACATTGATTTATTCCTCCGCTTTTTTAGAGGAACCCTGTAACTTTATTATAATTGAATTATACGTACAAAACAACCCTCTGTCCCGTAAACTAATTTTCAACCATTTGTACACTTTTTAATTTCATATCTCATTCCTTATCTTCTCTATCAATGACAAATCTGCCGGCAACCAATCTACGCTGTCCAGATTCTCCTTTGTCAGCCACTTGGCAGCTTCATGCTCTTTGAGTACTAAATCTCCAGATTTGATTTTACAAATAAAGCAGTCCATGGACAAATGAAACTGCGGATAATCATATTCGACTGTATCCAAAAGTTTCACGACTTCAATTTCTGTATCCAGTTCTTCTTTAATTTCTCTCACAATGGCCGCCTCCGGTATCTCTCCCAGCTCGATTTTGCCACCTGGGAATTCCCAGCCATCCTTAAACTCGCCATAGCCACGTTGTGTAGCAAATACTTTTTCCTTCTCAATAATAATTGCTGCAACTACTCTGATTGTCTTCATTCTCTATCTCTCCGTTTCTCTATCTATCATACTTTTCTTATCCATTCACGATATACTCATAAATATCTTCTCGCACCGGTGTATCCAACACCCATTCAATCTCTACTGCTGTCTTATCTGTGTTTGGCATAACAAATTCTTTGGCACATCCAGTGGCTGTCATTCGTCCCAGATAATAAAATTCTTTTGAAATCTTATCATCCTTATTCTTTCTCACAAACAACTGAACATCTATGTCGCGTTCTCTGGCCTTTAGGAAATTCTGTACATCTTCAGATTCCATTGTTCTGCCGCTTTTGGAAATAGCAATCAAATGACTACTGCTGACAAAATGATCCTCGTATTTCGTCGTATCACTGATATCTTCTCTCTTATCATAATTAATAAATACCGGAAATGTCTTCGTTTTTCTGTCGTATTTATAACCGCCGATATTCAGAGGCACTTCATTGTGCTCCCAACCAAGAAGACGACACGCATCTTCATATGTATATTTCTTATACAGTACCAAATTTGTATCCTGATAACGACTACTGTAATTTTCCTGATAACGTGTAATACCAAAATCCACCAATTCCTGCAACATAAGATAAAAATCAGGATTTTTCAACATTTTGCTAAAGGAATCCGAAATACCATAATCTCTGCCTTCTCTTTCCAGAAAAACACACTGAGCATAAGTCTTTTTCGCCATACTGGTTGGAAACTCATTTGTCATGATATTAACAAGATTTTTCTCACAAATTGAATCCATTAAACAATGATACTTTTCATTTAAAGATTGTTTCAAAATGCCCATGATTCCGTGTTGATAATGCATCAATCGATTCAACAGCTCCAACTCATGAATACGTTTTCCACTGGCCAGTTTCTTCGAAACAAACTCAATAACTTTTTCTTCCTCTTTAGACAAACGAATCGTATATTCTTTTTCATATTTAACTAAAAATTTATAATAAGAACCTAGACTGTTATTGTCAAAAATTCTCAGAACATCCATTTCACCATACTTATCAAAATCTGCCAATGCAGGGATATGTCCCAGCTTATCCTTCAAATTCGTATAGTTTTCACGAATCAACTTGATGTCACTGAAATTAGCATTATCGATCGCTTGAAAAATTCGCTTTCTGGATACTTCATCAAAATGAATAGTACTTGCTCCCGGAATCACTCTGCCTCCTTCTGTTACATAACGTCGAATATTGTCTTTGTTATAGCTTCGATCCCCGAACAAAGCAATCGGAATCATAAAGTTATTTTTATAATTACCAATAAAATCCAAAACTACAACGTATTCTTTCTTCTCAGCCTTTCTTAGTCCTCTGCCCAACTGCTGTATAAAAACAATCGGTGATTCTGTCGGCCTGAGCATAATGACCTGATTAATCTCCGGTACATCAACACCTTCAGAAAAGATATCAACAGATAATATGTAATCCAGTGCATTTTCTGAATCATCGCCGGCAAGTCTTTCAACTGCTGCTGCCCTTGTACTTTCTGAATCGCCGCCACTTAAAACCAGCGTTCTCCAACCCTTTTCATTGAACTTTCTGGATAACTCTTTTGCTTCATCAATACGGCTGCAGAAAATCAGTCCTTTTACTCGATCTCCATCATATCCAAAAAACTCTGCCTGTTTCATAACATTGCCGACACGCTCGTCTGAAGTCAGATAGCGAAAGTTCTCTATCTTTTCTTCCATAGATTTTCCACTATCAGCAATGACTTCCAAATCTGTAATAGCAAAATAATGGAATGGACACAGTAAATCCTCTTTCATAGCGTCCTGCAAACGTATTTCATAAGCAATCTGATGATTAAAAATTTCATAAATATTGCGACCTTCCATATTATCATCACGTTTATCCGGTGTGGCTGTCATGCCAAGCCATAACCTTGGCGTAAAATAATCCATGACCTTCTTATAACTGTTGGCTGCACTATGATGGGCTTCATCAATCACAATCGCATCAAATGCTGTTCGACTGTATTTACTTAAAACATCCTCTTTGCTAAAGGTCTGAATCGTTGCAAAAATAACATCTGAATCGTAATTTTGATAATTTCCTGTCACCAAGCCCATTGATCGAGTTCCAGCAAAAACCTTTTTGAAAGAATTCTTCGCCTGTTTGGCAATCTGGCCGCGGTGTACCAAAAATAAAATTCTCTGAAAGCCTAATTCTCGCATGGCAAAAGCAGAAGCATATGTTTTCCCTGTACCTGTTGCAGAAATCAAAAGTGCTCTTTTCTCCCCAGCATCATAAATTTTCTGAAGATTACGAATAAATCCCACCTGCATCGAATTCGGCTGTAAACGGAAAGCCTCCAATGACGGCATCTGTTCCTGACGAACCAACTCTTTTTGCCTTTGGATGATTTTATTCTTTGTATAAATATCTGTATAGAATTCAATAAAATTTTCAAAAGTCAATGCCTGGTCTGCATCCCATAACTTTTCAAACTCTACCAACACGTTTTTCGCATACTCGCCCTGCTCTGCAGAAACGATTCTTGTATTCCATTCTTCATTTGTCGTCAATGCGCTTAACGTCATATTGGAACTGCCCACAATAATTCGGTACATCTCATCCTTTTTGAAAATATATCCCTTGGTATGAAATCCTGAATTTGAACGATCCGTCATATACATTTTTAATTGTAAATTTGAAAATCCAGAAAGCTTCCTCAAAGCCTTAGGCTCACTAAATGTAAGATAATCTGTTGTCAAAATTCTTCCGGAAATTCCACGCTGCTCCAATTCTTTCAACGTCTGAAGAAGCGGCGTAATTCCACTCATAGTAATAAAAGCCACACTGATTGCAAATTGTTCACAAGACAACAATTCTTCCCCATACCTTTAAGTTTCACTTGAATAGCTTCAGGATCATATTTATTATCCGGCTCTTTTTCCAACTGAATCTTCATGCCGCTTTTTAAAAAATCTGACCCGTAATAATGCCTCGTCCCTGTTAATGTGAAATAAATCTTTGCCATTTTAATCTTCTCCTTTCCCACGGTTATTCTATTTCCTTTTTATTTCTGTAACTCGCATAAGCAATGACAATGCCAATAACAATAAGAATTCCTAATAAGACAGGCTGCGTAAACAACCAGCACATTAATAAAATCCCTGCAATATAAAGGATACCTTCTGCAATCATACCAAATCCTGAAAAATCTCCTCTGCAAGCTGCTGCAAATGACAACACCAAAAATGATACTACTGCTGTTAGCATTAACATAAACTCATCCTCCGTTTCTCTACGCTAGCTTTAAATTCAGCCCTGCAAACAACTCCCCAAGTGTGCTGCCCAGATGTTCCGACGGTTTCTCCGGCATTTCGTAACTAACCAGTTGATAGTCCGGATTCATTTCCAGCTTCTCGATCAAAAGACCTGTATTCACTGCATCATCCATCCCATCATGGAACTTACCTTTCGGATCAATGTCTGCTCGTCCCAATGCTTCTTCCAGACTAATACGCCGAGTCAGCTGAAATCTCTGACTGAAAACCATTTGATAATCCACCCATCTATCCTCCATCATAAAAGCATCGACGCTCTCATCCGTAATCTGCTTTGCTGTGATTTCATGCAAAAGCTGATTTCTGTCGGATTCGCTCCAGGTATAGACTTTGTATTCTCTGTCCCCAATCCAGTCGATCATATGTACTAATGCCTCCCCAATACACGGTGCTTTCTTGACCTGACTGTTTTTGATTCCCGTCAGTTTTTCGATAAATGGATCAATCACCCCGTGTTCCGGATGAACATATTCTCGAATTGTCCCAACCTGCTTGAATTCTTCATTCAAAAGAACTGCGCCAATCTGAATCGTCTCATAGGCATAATGATAAGCTTTGTTCCGATAATCTCTTGGTACTCTGCACATTTCTAAATCAATCACTAAGTAAAACATTCTTCCTCTCCCCTTTTTATCGAATTAATTTCTTATATCATCTAACCGATATGCTCCAAATGTTTAATCTTCCATCTCGTCCTCCCAATAATCATAGGCATCATCGTATCCATCATCATAATCACCGTCACCGAATTCTTCCGCCCAGTCATCTGCAAAATCATCTGCATCATCATAATCATAAGCATCATACGGGTCATACTTCTTCTGACGGTCATAACTGCTCGTGTAACCTGAATTCTTCTTATAACTTGAGCTTCCCGATGAAGAACCGGAGCTTGAATAAGAACCTGAACTCGTGCCTGAAGCGCCGTTAACAAAAGAACCTGTAGAACCGCCGCCTCCGCCGGCTGAATGCGAATACGTCGCTGATGCTGTTGATGTCGATGCTGACGTCGATTTTGATGCTGATGTTGATGTCGACGCAGACGATGATGAATAGGATGATGAAGTCTCACTCTGTAATACATTGGATGCCGTCTGTTTCGAAGTACCATATTTCTCTGCCAATGAAGGCCACATAATACTAACTGCCATTACAACAACACCGGCAATCAGCAAACCTCTAACCGTCTTTCTAGTATCATTTTTCATTATCCGTTCCACCTTTCTTCTCTCTAAAACACGCTTCATTTTAACCTAAGTATAATAAACTTCTAACTAAAAATACACCTGCACTCCGCAGACTTAACCATCGGTATTCCTCAAATTCTGTGACAAAAACAGACATGATTTTCTCTAAAATGATTTCCTAATCATTCATGTATTCATAGTAATCGTCTTCGCTGGCAAACAAGATATATTTGCCTCCAACTAATCCCATGTATCCATCGCTTGTATTAAATCCCTTCATTGCCAGTTCCTCCATTTCTCTGAATATCTTTGTTTCCGTCTTTCATTGATTAGAGTATACGTCAATAGGTGGGCTATAAAAATACCAGCAATTTTGTTCAACATAAAATAAGGCACTTAAAAAGTTAATTCTTCTCTCTAACTTTTAGTGCCTTATTATTCTAG
>NZ_LR698973.1:281875-310773 GCF_902381825.1 Pseudocoprococcus catus | reverse complement strand
CAAATTCTATATTTTTTACCGCTGACTAAGCCATCTGAAAACTGCCTTATTTTTGTCGGATTTCGTATTTTTCTTCCAGATAAATCGGATTGTATGAGAGCTTCGACTTTCTGAGTCCCTCCAGACCGATATCATCTTCTCTGTTCACCAGCAGGGCATCTGGAAATTCATGTAGCAAAAATTGCTGACAAATGAACGGATACAGACCTCTGATTTCCGGATTGGCCTTCTCCACATGGATCACAGCCATCCGTTCTGCTTTTCCATATACACCAAGGCTGAATGCTTCGAGCTTTCCGTCAATATAAATGCCGCCCATTTTGTAGTCCAGATAGCGGCAGTTCGTGAGCAGATAATCAATGCCATTCAGCTCATAATCAATCCGATGATACGCATCTTCTATATTCCGCTCCGTTTCCCACTTTTTTAAAAACGTCATAATTTCATCATGATACTTGCTATCCCGTTCCAAACTGCGGTATTCATAACGTCCGTCATAGTTTTTCATAAAAGCATTCACATGATTTTTCTTCTTATGATAGGCTTTCCCAATAAAAGACATTAATTTGCGGGCATCATAGACATAATCAAAATACCTTCTGTCAGCCTTCACATCATAACGCGTCGTATCCAGCTGCAAAAGATCGACTGCTTCCTTGTCCGCCAGATACAGGATCATTTTTGTACCAAGACATTCATTGAAATATGCCTGGGCCACTTCAAAATAATGCTTCAGATCCTCCGGTGCACATAAAGGCACCATCGTTCCGGGCTGTCCATCGACATCCATGATCCAGATCAGACCATGGGCATCCCTGATATAGCGGGTATTGTAATAATCCTTCCACATAAAATTGCTGACAAGAATGTTTTCACAGGTGTGGGAGTACCGCATTTTAAAGTACGGCAATAATATCTGGTAATCCTCCGGGCAGAGTTCCTTACTGACAAATGTATCAAAATTCATTTTTATTCCTGATGTTTGACGAAGGATGTGTATGTATTCTCATCATCCAGTGTATGGTACGGTTCCGGCCATGGCACTGTGTTCTGTGGCTTTCCAAGCACAGAGTAAGGCAAGTGCAGCGGCCCAGGATCTGTCACAGGCGGAGCTTCCCCAAGTGTGACCGGCGGTGCCTCCTTCTCCTCCGGCGCGGTGATTCTGGCATATTCTTCTGCCGCCCAGTTCAGGCAATCCATACGTGAAAGAATATCCGGACATACCTGTTCATGAAGATATTTCCATTTTCCGTCTTCACATACAAAATCAGAGCCATAACGTTCCCAGAGAACATTGCAGTATTTCTTTTGATCTGCCGTCAGTGTCGAATGAATGACACCCGGTGTGATAAAAGAACCTCTGGCACTCATACCATCCTCTGCCACTTCAATGATATCTGTGACAAGTGTATGAACAGATGCTTCCATCAATGGACGCGGATCTTTACCGGCAGTCTCCGGATAGATTTTCATCAGCTCAATGGCATTTTCAAAGGACATCTTATCGTACTGGGCGACCGAGCCGTACCAGACCTGATCAAAACCTCTCATACGGCCAAAAATATGTGCCCAGGAACAGTTCGGATCTCTTGACCAGATATCGGCCCATTCCCCTGTCGCATCTGCGCGCCCATGAAGATAGGTGTGTCTCGCTTTTACTTTCTCAACTTCCTGGCTGGCATTGGCATTTCGAATCCGTTCATGCAGACTTAACTTTGATTTCATCGGAAATTCCTCCCCTCTTTTGAATCCAATCCGTAAAGCGCTGGTCGTACATAACCTTCCGGTCCGTAACTCACCGCATCTGAGAATGTTTCATACGCTTCCGGCATTGGCGGATAATTATCCCACCAGTTAAAATCCGTATTGTGAATCAGCTTTGCAATTGTCGGCGTGCCAAATTCCACATCGACTGGATTCGTCTCATAATTATGATAAACTTCCTGTTCAGAATAATCTTCACCCGCTTCGCTGACCAGATCAGTGGAAACAACAATATGCCAGATTTTCCAACCGTCTTCTTCTTTCACAAAATCAACTGCTATTTTTTCAGGCATCCACAATGCTTTGCCTGTGCCATCCGGCTGCGCTTCTGTCTCCTGCGCAATGGCATACCAAAGACCTTTTGCTGTCTTTCCGTCTCCGGCCAGTTCCACAAGTCCTGTCGAAACCGGATGACTCGACAGGCAGCCGATATGAAGATTCTGCGGCACATCCGCAATTGCAGGGTTCGCTGCATGCAGCTGCTTTAACTGTTCTTCTCTCTCTTTTTGATGATGCACAACATAATAATCACGAATGGCATCCATCCCTGTGTAGTAGCCTGTATTTCTTCCAAAGGAAGCCGTTTTCTGATGATTTGGATCCTGTACCCACAGATCATTCAGCTCCTCTTTTCGCATTTCATTTGTAATATAAATCACGCGTTTATGGATAAGCTTTTTAATCTCTTCCACATCCCATACACGCTGAATTAATTCCTCGTCCGTATACTGTCTTGAATTCGCCATTTCACTTGCCTCCTCTGTCTATGAGATTCCATAAGAAAATGTTTCTGCAAATGTCCGGTACGGAACAGGAATTTCCGGTGCTTTTGTCAGCACTCTGTCCGGTGCATAAAGCGGACGGATTGTTTTCTTTACAGAATACTCTGGGTATTTAAATTCTTCCAGTGGCTGAAATTCCGGAAGTGGCGGATAAGGCTTTTCTTCTTTGCCCCAGCTCTGTCCGCAAATACAGTCTACATCGTTGACGTACATCAGATTAAAAATCTTCCACGCATCATCCTCATAGGTAAAATCGACTGCAAAGTAGCCCCACGTCCATCTTGCGACAGGGCCACAGCCCTCCACCTTATTGTAAGCCCCCTGGCAATACCAGAGACCTTTGGCTGTCTGATGATCTTCGGCGATCTCAATGATCGGGCACGACATTGGTTTGACCTTGAAAGGTCCGATGCCGTACAATTCTTCGTCTGATAAGCTGCCGAGCTTTTCTGGAAATCGTTTTTGCAAAAGATGCGCCACCAAGTCATTTCTCCTGTATTCTGCCTCATAATAAGCCCGAATCGCTTCTGCTCCTTTGTAAGCGCCATCATTAAAGCTCAAACAGAGATTTTCTGTCTTCTTGCTCCAGAAGCGATCAAATATTTCATGTTCTCTATTTAAAATCATGCAATTTGCATATTTGCCCATCAGGTTTTTCATATATCGCTGATCTTCCCAACGGGATACCAGCTCTTCGGTTGAATATGTCTTTCCCATTGATTTTCTTCCTTTTCTCAAATCTAACTTCAAATTGAATTAAAATAATCCAAAATCGACCACTGCATCATACGCATCACGGACAGCCCGCATAATCTTGCCTGCCTGATTACAGTCACCAATGACATATGTCTGCGGAACAATTGTCCGAAGCTGATTCACCTGCTCACTGTCTGCTTTCATGCCTGCTGCCAGCACAACTGTATCAGCTGCAATTGTTTCTTCTTTCCCGCCTCTGTCTACTTTCACACCTGAGTCTGTGATTTCTGTGCAGCGGGCGTCTGTCAGTATCTGAATGCGGTCACAGTTTTGTAACTGGTGCATCAGATTCTCTCTATGTGTGACAACACAATCTGCCGCCACATCTTTCTGCATTTCTAAAATCACGACCTGATGACCATCCCTCGCAATATGCAAGGCCTGCTCGCATCCGACAAGACCGCCGCCAATGACAATGACACGATCCCCAAGTACAGAATCTTGTGTCAGATCGGCACCTATCAGCACATTGCCGTTATGAATGCCCGGCACCGGCAATAGAAGTGGTTTGGCTCCCAGTGCCAGAATCAACGCATCCGGCGCCTCTTTGCGAATGATCGCTTCATCCGCACGGACACCTGTATGAACAGTCACATCGCTTTTCTCAACCTGTGCAATGAGGTATTCCCGATAGCGTTTCATCGATGCTTTGAAATCAACACCATCCGCAAATTTAAGTGCACCGCCAAGTCGTTCTCTTGCTTCATATAAGACGACTTGATGACCGCGCTCTCTTGCGGTGAGCGCTGCCTGCATGCCGGCCGGTCCGCCACCGATGATCATGATTTTTCCGGTATGATGCACCGGAACAGGATGAAAGACTTCTCTTTCCCTTCCAATCAGAGGATTGACCGTACAACGCATGCAATGATGTGCCATCATACCGCCCTGACATTCTCCGCATCGCAGACATGGACGGATATCCTCCGTCTGATGACGCATGATTTTCTTTGGCAAAAACGGATCGGCAATCAATGATCGTCCTAAGGCAATCGCATCGGCACCGCCTTTTTCAAGAAAAGCCTCCATGAAATCCGGGTCAGTAAATGCACCGACTGATACAACCGGTGTCTTCACATGTTTGCGGATTTCAGCAGCCAGATTAGCATTTTCACCTTCCTTCTGGAAAATGCCCGGATGCATCAAAACGAAGGAATACCAGTCTGTATTTGTGCCTGCTGACACATGGATCAGGTCAACCTTACCATCTAACATTTTGGCGATTTCGATGCCGGTCTCAATGCCATAGCCGCCCTCTACACGCTCTGAACCACTGATTCGGATCTCGATTGGGAAATTTCTGCCCACTGCCTGTCGGACTTTTTTTACAACAAGCAGTGGGAACCGCATTCTGTTCTCAAGACTGCCGCCCCACTGGTCCGTTCGCCGGTTGGTCAGCGTTGATATAAACTGATGCAGCAGCCACCCATGACCGCAATGGATCATGACCATATCAAATCCGCATTTTTTCAACATTGCCGCCGCGCGTCCAAAGGCTTCTGCGACTTCATAAATCTGCGCTTCCGTCATTTCATCGACCGCAACGCCCCACTCCTCTTCACTGAGTGCCGACGGTCCGATCGGATGTCTGCCATCTAAAAATGCCGGATCACAGAGTGCACCGCCATGATCCAACTCAACGGATGCCGCCGCTCCGCCTGCATGAATCGCCTCCGCCATCTTTTTCAGCGATGAAATGACAGAAGGATCATCCATCCCCAGCTGCTGGGGATGGGATCGGCCTGTTGCATTGTCGACAATCACATCACCGACTGTTACCAGAGCAGTACCACCTGCTGCCCGAAGCCGGTAATAATCAAAGTTTTCATTTGTATAGTGTTCATCCGGCCCTAACTCCGCCATAGAAGTTGGTGCCGATAAAAGTCTGTTTTTTAAAGTCAGCCCTGCCACTGTCAGAGGCTTCATCAAATAATCATATCCAGGCAATCAGGCCGCCTCCTTTCTTAGTAGAAGATGATCGCGATGACCACACCTACCAGTGAGAAAATAACCGGGAATAATACCGTCAGCACGAAACTGTATTTGTAAGATTCCTTGAAGTCTGTTTTGAATACACCCATACCCTGTGCCAGCATCGGTGAATGTGGCAGTGAGTCGAAGGTTGTAGACGATGCAACAAGAATTCTGTGCAGTGCACCCGGATCAACACCCGGCATTGCTGCAAATTGTGCACCGAATGTTCCAAGCCACATTGTCATACCGGAAATACCATCGGCACAAAGGGCTGCAATCAGACATACAGATAACCATGCTGTCAGATACGGATTCACATTGATGGACATGATTTTCTGAATCAGATAATCCATACAAGCTGCTTTCTGAGCAACTAAACCGAAACCGAATACACAGCCTGACATCATAATGAATGGAAACATTTCTGTTGTACCCTGAGAAAGTGCTCTTGGAATCGTAATTTTATGAACAACAACATCAAAATGAAGAATAGCTGTCACACCAGCTGTGATCCACATACCGAAAATCAGCGCATTAACTGCAGAGATATGCATCGCAAGCTGAAAGAAACTTGTCAGTGCTATAACAAGGATGATTGGCAGAATCGCTTTCCAGAATGGAGGTGTTGGAATATCACCAAATTCCTTGCTGGCGCCATATTCTTTGGATGCATCCGTTGTATAACCAATTCCTTTTCTGCGGGCCTGTTTGATCAAATATCGCAGATAGAATACAGCCATCAGAATACCAAGTACAGAGATGGCAATGGATAAGCCCGGTGCTGCCCATGTTGTCGTTCCAAGGAAAGAAGTTGGCAGAACGTTTGGCATCGCTGTAACACCCGGAAGGGTAAAGGATACGATCGGCGGTACAGCCACTACTGCCGCATAACCTATGTAAATAGGAAGATTTGCTGCTTTCATCAGACCGAAGGCCATCGCTGCGACAATAAAAATGTATGTCTGGATGCCGGCCAGCTGCAGGATAGCTGCAACAATCGCCAGGATAAACGGTGCATTATCACCACCGACATATTTGATAAATGTCTGTCCGATAGCTTCGCCACATTTTGTCTCACGCATCAAATAAGAGAAAATACCTGCTGACATAAAAGCCAGCGCAAACTGGGTGGCAAACGTACCAACGCCGGATACCCATGTCGTTGTCATGGTCGTCACCCATCCGTCTGTCGTACCAAATGCCATAATGGCTGATGCAATCAGTGCTGCGGTTGCGGTGTGCACACCCTTATAACACATCACAACAAATAATACAATTGAAACTACTAAGATTGCGGTCGAAACCGGTATACTTGTTAACATATCCTTCTCTCCTTATTATTCTTTATGTATTTTTTGACCCCTTTATATTATAGCCCTTTATAATGATCATACGGATCAGGCATCGCCGGCTCATCGTATGGATATTCCGCATCCGGTCCGTATTCCCACATCGGTGCATCCAATGGCTGACACATCGGATCTTCAAGCTGTATCTGTCCAAGCATCTTTTCAGGTGCAGGCTGTCCCCAGCTTCTGTTATAAGGACTTAAAAACAGCGGATATAAAATCATATGCCAGAATTTCCATATGCCGTCTTCCTTAATAAATTCGACTTCATATTTTCCCCAGCACCAGGCGCCCTTTTCTTTGCCTGTCTGCGGCGCTGTTTCTGTACCCGGTGACAGCCAGACGCCCTTCGCCGTTTTTCCGTCTGCTGCTACTTCGATAATCTCTGTATTCATTAAATGAATCATCATCAGTCCGCGCAGTTCGTCAAGATCTGCCGGATTGCTGCGGTCGCCGTGAAGATCCACATAACAATGTCTGACTGCTTCCCAGCCGACGAATTTTCCAAAAGGCATGACCAGTCTGTCATCGTCTCTTTTGGCCCACAATTCGGCGTATTCTTTGTTTCTGAATGCCGAATGCAGATAAGAATATCTGCCCATCAGATTTCTGATTTCCTGCAAGGCTTCCAGTCGTTTAGCCTGATGCAAGAGTGCTTCATAATCGTTCATTTTTGCCTCCTTTCCAGCTGTTATTTTGCGCTGCTTTTTTCATATGTCACATAGGGTTCAGGAATGGCCGGCTCATTGGCAGGATACAATTCATTTCTGTCATAATGCCAATTGGTTTTTTCAGGTCCGGCATTTGGAAAGGCAAATGCTTCGGATACATACGTCGGATTGTCTGCCCATCCTTCACCATATTCTGATTGGAACAGTGGGTAAATGGTCATATGCCAGATTTTCCACTCGCCATCTTCCATAATGAAATCCACACTGTATTTTTCCCATGCCCATTTTGCATGCACTGTCTCATTGTCTGTGCGATCCACATACGTATCATGTCCCTGTGAAAGAAATACTGCTTTGGCTGTCTTAAGATCCTCTGCCACCTCGATGACTTCCGTATCCACCTCATGCATGATCACCGCACCTTTAATAGCCTCAAAGACCTTTGCATCGGAGCGATCACCGATATCCTTCAGATAGCAGGCTTCAATGCCAGAATGCCCCTGATAGGACCCCCACGGTGTCACAAGTTTGGCATCGTCTCTTTTGGCCCACAATTCAACCATCTCTTTATTCTGAAAGGCTGTCCTGTAATAGCTATAGCGTCCCATCAGATTTCTGCAGGCTTCCTGTGCTTCAAGCTTACAAAGCTTCTGTTCCAGCTGTTGTCTCATCTTCTCTTCTGTCATTTTCACACCTCCCTATACAAATGATTCCCACAGCTTAGGCACTGCTTCTTCATAATGTTCATATGGAACCGGTGGCTCCGGCTGATTAGCCGGGTAAACAGTCTCTTTGTTCCATGCCCAGTTCGGTTCCGGAAGTGCTTTGTGATTGTGGAATGGGAAATCCACTTCGTCCATGTCCGGATGCTGTGTCCACGGTACATAAAAATCAGTTTTGTAAATTGGCCACAGTCTTAATTTCCAGAACTTCCATTCGCCATCCTCTTTGATGAAATCCACATAATATTTACTCCATGCCCATTCGCAGGAGGACATGATTTCCAGGTTCTCCGGAAGCGGATCGCCTTTTTTCCAATCCGGAAATTTACTGAAATCCGGAATATAACAGCTTTCATGGCCCGGTGATAACCAAACACCTTTGGCCGTTTTGCCATCTTTCGCAACTTCGATGACAGCCGTGTCCATCGCATGCATCATCATGCCGCCTTTAAAAATCGGACTGGCCTGTACCATTGGATCACTTCTGTCTCCATGATCTTCCAGATAACATTTTCTCACGCCTTCAATCCCAAGATAATATCCCCATGGCATCGCCAGGATATCGTCCTCTCTGTTTGCCCAGAGTTTCATAAAATCAATGTTTCGCATTGCCGTATGCAGATAGGAGTATTTTCCCATCAGGTTCCTGCAGGCCTGTGCTGCTTCAATTCTTTCAAAGCCTGCTTTCAGCTCTTCATATGTTCGGCTCACTTCATTGACCTCCTTTCGCTTTCATGGGCTTATTATAACTTGCGTATTGTCAGAATGTAAAACACCATTCCGGATACTATTTCACAACTAATTGTTGTTGATTGTTAATATATTCACCAATGAAACGATCAATTGACTGCTTAATCTCATCCGAATGCTTCGCATATAACAGACCATGTGTGCCGTCCTCAATGCCAAAAATCTGGCAATCCGCACCTGATGCCGCCTGTATTGCCACTGCATTCTCCGGATCAACAACCGTATCCTCCAACCCACTTAGAATAAGTAACGGTGTATCTGACTGCTGCACTGCATCACACATATCCACATCCTTTAGATGAAATCCGTATGCTTTATTGCAATACCAGTCGCCGATCCACAGAAAAAATGGAATGGATGAAAACTGATTTTTCATCATATACGCCGCAGCGTCATACAGATTGGCCACAGGACTTTCTGCGACTGTAAAGGCTACCTGCTCCGGATAATTTGCAGAAGCCATCAGCGCTGCAGCTGCTCCGAGTGTATCGCCATGTACGATTATCTGGCTGTCATCGCCATATTTTTCACAAATAAGCTGGAGCCACTGATTGACATCCTCTGTCTCGTACACACCATAGCTCACACAGTTTCCTTCGCTCTCACCATGGGCTCTGTTATCCGGCATCAGAATGTTATAGCCCTTCTCCCAGTACCATGGCGCATAGTAGAAATCTTCTCCTGCAGCACTGCCAATATTGTGCAGATAGACCACTGTCTCTTTGCCACCCTGATCATATAACAGCCCGCTTAACCGGATATTATCTTCCGTCTGCAGCGTAACCCTTTCTCCCTGGTGCTGTTCTTTCCAGGCATCATAGTCATTCTGACAGGCCAGCAGTTCCCGCTTCGCTGCATCGGTGGCGGCACCTCCCTTCATGGTTGCCAGTACTTCCTCAATCCCAGTATAATTGCCAATAAACGCATTCACATAAGCTTTTGAAAATCTCACAAAGCAAATACCCACAAGAAAAATGGCAAAAACACCCACTATCAGCGCCATGTTTCCGATCTGTCTCAGATTACACTCTTTTTTTATTTTTCTTCCCTTCATATATCACACCTCTTTTTTTCTTTAGTATATATACACCGGCAGCTGTTTGTACAACAACGATTCAGCTTGTTTTTGACTCTAAAATGTAGTATACTATCAACAATGGCCACTGCCAACTATAAACTTGATTTATAAAAATTGTATAAATGAGGTGAATCTTTTGATTAACGATCTGATGATCAAATCCTTCCTCGCACTGACGGATACACTGAACTTTACGAATGCCGCCAAGCGGCTTTATCTGAGTCAGCAGGCGGTCAGCAAGCACATCGCCAAATTAGAGGATGAGCTTGAATGTCAGCTTTTTTTCCGTTCAAGGGGCGATATCTCCCTGACACCGGCTGGAAAGATTTATTTTAATGTTTTTTCACAATATATTGACAATATGGCGAACGCGACGATTCTTGTCCGCAATATGACAGGTGCTTCCAAGCACAAGCTCATTATCGGCCATCTTGAGATGCTCGATATCCGACTGACACTTTCATCTGTTGTCAGGAAATTGAAGCAGCGCTATCCGGATATCGACCTGGAGTACCGCTCCTACAGAGACTACGAACTGCCTCAGGCGCTTCATGACAACCGCATCGATCTGGCGATTACGCTCGGCCCAGAGATTCAGCCTGACCTTGTTGTAAGAACATTGCCCCTGACGAAGATTCAGGATTTTTTATTCTGTGCCAAGGATCATCCGCTGGCACAGACGGCGACCTCTTACCTTGATTTTAAAGATGAGAATGTGTTTTTACAGCTTCCGCCTTCCGGCGATATCAACCAGCCGCTGCAGCGTCTGAAGGACTACGGTTTCCCGGTGCAGAATCTGCGCTGTATGGAAACACTCTCCTCCACCTTCACGGCCGTTGAAATGTTGGACGGCGTTTCCTTCGCAGTCGCCAACAGTATTTTCATTTCCAACTATGCGACATTTCCAAGCAATGTCCTTGTGGATCTGGTAGCCGCCTACAATGTGAAGAATCCGCATCCTGAACTGGATGATCTGCTGGAATTGATCCAGCAATACCATCAGGAATCTCCGGTTATTTAACTGCTACTACAATTTGTTGTTGTTTTCAGCGTCAATATGTTGTTTTACATGTGCATCATCCTCTTGCTATACTGATTGTATCATCAATCAACCCTATAGCAGGAGGATATTTTTATGTGAGAAAAGGAAGTATCTGACGTATGGATGTTGGAAGAAACAACATCCCTCGATCAACTTATCATACATGAAGATGATGAACCGCTCTGAGGAAATCAGATATGCACTTATAATCCCCCTGTCAATCAGCTTTTTAACAAGGAGAAAAATTATGAATCAGTATTATCCGCATTTATTTGAACCTTTTACAATAAAGAAAACAACATTTCGCAATCATATCTTTTCCGCTCCAAATATGATGTGTCATATGGATGCCAATGGTTTCCCAACGGATTATATGATCGCTTACTATGCAGAAAAAGCCAAAGGCGGCGCTGCCGTTGTCACAGTTGGCGACACACCGGTGGATCATGAGCATGCCCCATCGAACCCACGCAGCTTCAATCTCTCCTACGAAGCGCTCCCATTCATTTCCGAGCTTGCCATGGCAATCAAATCCCATGGCGCCCTTGCCTCCCTCGAGTTAAATCACGGCGGCCTCTACAATCCTCCGGAAGCGATGGGCGGAAGAAATCCAATCGGACCTGTTTCATTTGTGCGCAGCTGGGACGGTGTGGAAGTGATCGGTATGGATGAGGCAATGATGAACACCGTTGCCGACCATTTTGCAGATGCCGCAGAGCTCCTGAAAATTGCCGGCTTTGATATGTGTCTGCTGCACGGCGGTCACGGCTGGCTTCTGGATCAGTTCATCTCTCCGCTTTTCAACACAAGAACAGATGAATACGGCGGCCCCCTTGAAAATCGTGCCAAATTCCCGTTGATGGTCATTGACCGCGTCAGAGAAAGAGTCGGCGATGATTTTCTGATTGAATACCGCATGAGCGGTTCAGAGGAAATCGAAGGCGGCCTCACAGCCGAGGAAGCCATTGAATTTGCAAAAATGATCGACGGTAAAGTGGATATTATCCACGTATCTGCAGCCCTTGACACAGAAGAAGCCCAAGCTGTTCACACACACCCGACCATCTTTCTGCCACACGGCGTCAATGTCCATTATGCCGCAGAAATCAAAAAGCATGTGAAATCACCGGTTGTCACCATCGGTTCTATTTCCGATCCTGAGATGGCTGAACAGATTCTGGCCGAAGGACGTGCGGATATTATCGGCATGACCCGTGCACTGATCGCAGATCCTTACTGGCCTGAAAAAGCAAGACTTGGACAGAGCGCAGATATCAACCCTTGTCTGAGATGTCTCGACTGTCTGACTGGCATGCATACCGGACAGCATTTCCAGTGCGCCGTCAATCCATGGACCGGACGTGAATTCCGTATGCGCAACTACGTACAGCCTGCCAAAGAGAAGAAAAATGTTCTCATCATCGGCGGCGGCCCTGGCGGTATGAAGGCAGCCATCACTGCTGCTTCCCGCGGCCACAAAGTCACTTTGGCCGAGAAGACCGATACACTCGGCGGACTGTTAAAATTCACAGATTACGATTCTTTAAAAGTTGACCTGATGCGCTACAAAAACCATCTGATCCACATGACACAGTCCATGCCGATTGAGATTGAGTACAATACAGAAGTGACAAGCGAATACGTTGCCAAAAAACAGCCTGACGCAATTATTATTGCCACAGGCTCCACACCGATCACCCCTCGTATTCCGGGTATTGATCTGCCTTCTGTTAAACATGCAACAACAGTCTACACGGATCTCAGCATCGTCGGCGACAGCGTTGTTGTCATCGGCGGCGGCCTCGTCGGATGTGAAACCGGCCTGTTCCTTGCCGAGCTCGGAAAGGCTGTCACTATCGTCGAAATGCAGGACGAGATTGCGCCGGAAGCAAACTGGATGCACAAAGAAGGCATGATGCAGGCATTCGCCAAACAGAATATCACAACTGTTACCGGCCGAAAGGTTGTCTCCATCTCCGAGAATGGCGTAACTGTCGCAGACAAAAATAACGAGACAACTGTCATCGCATCCGATTCCGTTGTTTACGCTATCGGTATGCGTCCGAACAATCATCTCGTTGATGAATTGCGCGACTCTGCACCATTTGTACGTGCTGTAGGTGACTGTGTCCGCGCAAGAAAAGTATCACCTGCCATCTATGAAGCCTATTATGCGGCTGTAGATCTGGCTTAATCCTCTTATTTGGCAGATACGCCACACCGACGAAATGCGTAGCATTTTGGAGGCTGGCTCTGAACAGTTACATAATTTGTTAAAAAACAGGCAGCTGAACCTCTCCCAGGCTGCCTGTTTTGACTTTCACCGTCCTTACGAAGCCAGTGCACTGATTGCTTTTTCCGGCTTGTCATCTGGCCAAACTTGTCAGGGTACCGGTTCATGTAATCAGCGGAAACTTTTCCCACCATATTATACAACTATTT
Organism: Pseudocoprococcus catus; assembly: GCF_902381825.1. Lineage (GTDB taxonomy): Bacteria > Bacillota > Clostridia > Lachnospirales > Lachnospiraceae > Coprococcus_A > Coprococcus_A intestinihominis. Next base: position 297,443 of record NZ_LR698973.1, on the reverse strand, counting down.
CCTCATGCTGTCAGCGACGAAAAAGACCCGGCAGCAGCTTTTCATGGCAGCCGTCGGGTCTTAGAAAGAATATTACAAACACTTTTGTCTTCAGACTGTTGGATTTGTTCGTATTTTTTGAATCGGTGTCTTTGTCGGTGTTTTGTTATCTGAATCAGCTTTTATCTTTGAGATGACCGTATCCTCCTGTAAGTTCTTTTTCATAGGCATCATACGCCTCTTGCAAAGAGTCATATTTCTGACCATTCGCTATGATCTTCTTATTGTCAGCCTGTGTCAGGTGGCCTGAAATAGCCACATATGATGGCCCACTACCCGTTCGATCAGCCGTTGTTGAATCAGAGACATAATACTTTCCATCCGCTGTACTGATAATGACCGGAATCTTCTGACCAGCGCCTACCTTATTAGTATCTACAGATGTCCAGTAAAAATATCGTTCAGAATCCTTAGATGGGCTTCCCACATATGCCCAGGTTCCTTTTTGCAAAAGACTGTTGGCCTGAAGTTTCGCCTGTACCTTTGGCAGCATGCTTGAATTTTGACATTTTGAATCTATTTCAAAATATGTATTTTTCTTGCTGATCAAATCATCCAGTACCCCGCTCTCCTTTAACGGTTTTTGCAAATCCTCGGTGATATCAAAAAAGTACTTCTTACTGCTGTCTTCATTTTTACCTTTCCAGTCAAATAATATGCCTTTCTTAGGATCGTAGGATACTTCACATACCCCACCGGCAACAGGATCACCTTTCCAATGATCGGTATCCGGATCGCCATTGGAATGAGAGATTCCGGCAATTGACACTGTATTTGATGACTGCCATCCTGCTTTTTTTTGTTTCAGAGGAACAACTTTGAGAACATCTTTTTCTTCTTCTATCTCTACAGCAATCATCACTTCACCATATGCTGTTCGTACATTTTCTAAATCTGTTGACTCTGCACTTCTTTCGACATATTTAGAATAAGCAGGCGCCAAAATTCCAACCAGTATTGCAAGAATGGCAACAACGATTACAAGCTCCACCAAAGTAAAACCTTTGTTTTTATTTTTATCTATATGCACTTTTGTTACCTCGTTCGGACGTTTTGCCTTTCTGTTCTTCTATCGTTAACTTTAGTATGGCATATTTTCATCAGTTTCTGCCTTTACCAGCGAAATCGTACCGTTATCCAGACATTCCACAAATCTTACAACCAGATTTGGATCAAATTGTTTGCCTGCATCCTGAAGAAGCTTCTCTCTCGCTACATCTAACGGAAACGCCTTCTTATAACAGCGCTTGGATGTCATGGCATCAAAGGAATCTGCCACGCACAGGATACGTGCAGTCAACGGAATATCTTCCCCCGCAATTCTTCGCGGATATCCTTTACCGTCATAACGTTCATGATGACCGATAACAGCAGGAATAACATAATCCAACGATGGCAGGTGACGAATGATATCGATCGATGCTTCCACATGCCCTTTGATCGTCTCGTATTCTTCATCTGTCAGACGTTCTGCTTTATTTAATATATATTCCGGAATGCCGATTTTACCTACATCATGCAAGAGTGCTGCCTGACGGATGATCTCAACCATATCCTCGTTCATTCCAAGTGTTGTTGCCAGTGCTGTTGCATAATAAGCCACATTCGTGGAATGGCTAAAAGTATAATGATCCTTCGCATCAATAGCTGCCGTCAACGCATAAATCGTTGACTCATACTCCCGATAAATATGTTCGCGGCTCGTTGTGTTTTCATTTTTATTGTTACGGAACATCGTATCAAAGACCTGTATGCCATTTTTTCCACTATGTTTCACATGATACACCGCAAGATCCACATTTTCCATCAGCTCTTTAACATTTTTTGCAGCATATGGTGCAGCACTGATTCCTGCACTGACTGTGACTGCCTTCAGTTTCATATCTGTTCTGCGATTATTCATAACAAAAATCTGTTTCGAAATAGATTCCACCAGATTTCTGGCAGAGAAAAGGTCATATCTCGGCAATAAAACAGCAAATTCTTTTCCGCCATAGCGGGCCGTATAGCCGCTGTCTCCTACACTGCTTTTGATGATTCCCGCAATACGCTGCAGGCAAAGATCTCCTTCTTTTACACCATACAGCTGATTATATAACTTAAAATCGTCTACGTTGATGATCGCCAATGCCAGTGATGCCTCTTTGTTTTTCTCAAACTCTTCATTGAGCACTTCATAGAAGTATTTCCTGTTCAACAAACCGGTCATCTCATCTGTTCTGGCTTCCAGGCAGGCGTTCTCATACAGTCTCGCATTTTTAATCGCAATGGATGCCACGGAGGTGATATTGGAGATCAATTCTACTTCATCATACACCACTCTCTTTTTTGCAGAAGAATCTGTGATCAGAACAACCCCTACCAGATTATCGCCATCTTTTAATCCAACGCAGTAGCGTGTATGATGTTTATCCAGCTGATGTTTCTCCTCTTCCCACATGGACTTATATTCCACAGAATAACGAAAATCCTTGTAAACGATCGGTTCCTCATGTTCCTTCAACCACTGGATCATCGGATTTTCTTCTTCCAGAGCAAACGCCAGATCACTTAACGGCTGATCACTCGCCACTCCGCGATACGGCTCTCCAGGCACATTCTGCATACAAATATAGATATTTCCGACATCCATCAACTCTTTCATTACACGAATCGTTCTATCCAGAATCTCCTGCAGATCCAGCGTTTTTGAAATCGCTGAATTAAATTCTCTGATCTTCTCTGCCTGATGATTTTCTTCTCTGATAAACACACTGCGTATCAAAAGTCTCCATAAAAATGTAAAGAATGTATAAATCGCCAGAAAAACGATAGAAAAAATAAGTGTGTATACCGTCATGTTCTTATCCAACTGTATGTGAAAAATCTTTTGCAGGGATGGAACAATATTTAAAAAAACAAGAATGGAAAACAAAAATCCCACACCATAGCACAAACTGGTAGATGCCAACATCTGCAGTCTGAACAGCCGTCTGCGAATCAGTGCATAAAACAGTAAAAATACATTTACTACACCACTTAAAATATCGATTGGGAAACCACTAAAAAGCGGAATTCCAAGAAACGCATTTCCAAGGAACAAAGCGAGAACACCCAACATCACCGGTTCATACTGCACCTTTATATTGGGATTTTCATTGCAGATCCGCACAAGAACCTTAAAAAGATATAGCAGAAATATTCCTGCCGGAATAAAAAACACTACAATCGCAGGTTTGATTTCATACACAAATGTTGAAATTCCATTTTTATCCACCACATTCGGGGATTCGAGGAAGATTCCATATTGCACATTCAACCAAAAGCAAAGCAGCATAACCGCTAGGTATATTTTCCCAGGAGCACCGTTCTTTTTCCCTCCAAAAGCGAGTATAAAACGGCAATATGCATATGGCAGCAATAAGATGCCAAGCAGGGAAACCTGAAACCAGAATTCACAACCTGGCCAGAACTGTGCACGCATAAAAGCAGAGCCGCCGGTCCAGAAAAGCAGACCTAAAAGCACCACCAGAAAACTGTTTATTATTTTATTTCTCTTTGCCGCCAAAAACATTAACAGCATAAAGCCATAGCACAACATGGCTATGATCGATATATATCCATAGGTTCCCATAAATTCCCCTTATCCCATTCGTTTCTTCACTCTTATCTCACTCTATTTAAACACTCCTGTACATCAAGAAGTTCCTTCAGATCATAATGCGAAGGACTCATCTGATGTATTTTCTTTCCGGTCTTTTTCTCATAGGCTGCAAAAGTTCCACATGTAAAGATCGTCACCTGCAAAGGATCCATTCCCAAAATCTTTTTCAGATCCCGGTAATCCTGGTCGATATATTTAAAATATGTACTCAGTAGATCCTTTAAAATAGTTGCACTCATAGCCGTATTAAGCATTGCGTCCCTTTCCAACTCCACATACATATGCAGATATGGACGATTATGCTCATTATATTCCTTTGTTGCAACCCAATTTGTGATTGGAAGCTTCGAAAGGCCGATCACACTTCGGATTCCATTTTCCGAAATCCTCGTAAATCCGGCAATATCAATGATCCACGGTACCCGGTCTACATACTCAAAGCGCGGAATCCTTGTCTCATCATCCCGATTCTCCAGTCCGACACAACGGTACATATCGCCACAACGGTAACGGGCAAACGCTCCACCTTTCAGGATAGTAAATACAAGCTCATATTTTTCTCCGGGGCGCACTTCATCCATCAGATACGTCGGCGGAATGTAAGAAGGATCCTCATGATTTTTCATCATATCCTTCTCGGTAATAAATTCGTAAAATGCCGTATCCGGGAAGAAATACATTCCTTTTCTTGTCCAGGTCTCTGTACCCATGATAGAAGGTTCCGTACCGGCAAATAATTCCATCGGCCGAATCCCCCAGAGCGCTTCAAGATCGTCTTTATAACACAGGTTATCTGTCCCCGCCACCATAAAGCCTTTCAAATGGAACAGATCTTTTGGAAGCAACGGCCGATTCTCTTTTTTACAGCGATGCTTTGCCTGCAGCAGGCGGAGAATCATATGCGCTTTACATTTCATAAGCTCTGACAGCTTGATGCCGCCACCACCACTCGTCATGGAAGAAAGACTTAAACTTACTGCGTAAGCTACACTGCCCAGCCCAAAGAAAAATCCGAGATCTTTCTTCATTGCCATCTTAAAGCCCAGCTTGTTTCTTTCGCTGAAGCTCATATTTACAGCATCTTTTACCGCTGGCAAGAATTCAATATTGATTTCCTCCCCCAGTGCCAGTGGAAAAAGCCCTGTAGCAAAAGGCAACGGTGCAAGCGCATACAGAAACTTATCTGTAGCTGCCACATCAAAAGAGCCCTTCTCTTTACTCGTCGATAAAATCAGACATGCTGTGACATTATTTCGATACGTATCCAGCATACTTCTGGTATACGGTGCCACCTTGATCGGATGCTTTCCACCCTCCCAGGTTGTCTGTATCCATATAACAGGATTGCCCGGAAGCATATCCGGTTGCTTCGAAAGCAAAACATCCGCATAATCTTCATAGGTTGTCAACGGTACCATTTTTCGGAATTCATCCAGATTTTTCGGATATTTTCCTTTTAAAATGGATTGTCCCAAACCACAGTTGCTCCACAACCGGATCTGTTCCTCCATCAACCGCCGCTGAATCTTCATATATCCATCCATCGACAAATCCAAGAATCCACAGTACTGCTGCCAGATTTCTTTATACTGTTGTTTTTTTAATTTCTCTTCCAAATTCATAGATTGCTACCCCAGATCAATCACTGTTTTCTGATACTATATAAACATACCCGTATACTATCTCTATTCGGTATTAAAAAAGGTGTATTTTTCTGATATTCCTTATAATTAAAAAATGTCTGTGGAAAAGTCCACAGATCCTGAAAAATGATATACAGATAATTCCAGAAAATCATAAGCAAAAAATAGATTCCCTGTTTCCATCCGCCAAACATTCCCCACATACAAAGATATGCACCTGCAAACCACAAAACTCCAGGATGACGACACACGCCATACATACCTTCTGTATATGCAGCACGCAATTTATTATCTTCACAGTACGTTTCTTCAAAGGGAAGGGCAAAAAACAAGGTGTATATAAGCAGTGCAAAGAAGCCTACGGCTCCTGTTCCAAAGCCGATCATCCTTCCGATTCTGTGCTGACACTGCCCCCACAACAACAAAAGTTCCATGAGCAGCGATACAACCACAAAAACCGTACCCACTGCAAAAAATTTTTGAAAAATAACATTCTTCTTTCGAATGCTATTGATATCATATATAAAATACAGGAGAAATCCCAAACTCCCCAGAACAATCTGCCACATCTTTCCACTCCAGATTTTGTATCTAACTAATAGTACAAATAGAATTCGTCATACATAGTAAATTATAATATAAGAGACCATAAATAGCAAGCGTATTTTACTAATCATTATTGGCTAGAATATCCCCGGAAACTTCATCATAAGTTTGTGTAAACGCAAAGAAACGACGGCTCTGAAAACTATGAGAAACACGCTCCGCGAGTTTCTCAAGTTATCGCGGCAGTCGCTAAGGTCTCGTGCAAGCACGGACTTTGGCTCGTTGCTCGCGTAAATTAAAGCCGCCGTTCCAAATATTGTCTGCAAACAGCCCAAAACTAAAGGGTGCCTGCTTTCTTCATGAACTCCAGATAAAGGCTGAACAGCACAGCGCAGACGGGAACGCTGAACAGCATCCCTAAGATGCCGAATGCTTCGCCGCCAATTGTAACAGCCATCAGCACAAGCATTCCGGGAAGTCCGACGGACTTGCCGACCACCTTTGGATAAATCAGATTGCCCTCTACCTGCTGCAAAACGAGCAGAAATAGAATGAACCACAGAGCCTTTCCCGGTTCTGCCAGCAGAATCAAAAACGCACCAAGACCGCCGCCAATCCATGCGCCAAAAATCGGCACCAGCGCAGTGACGGCCACAAACGCAGAGATAGCACCGGCATACGGAAGCCCAAGGATTAGCATTCCAAAGAAGCATAGAACGCCGATGATAACCGCTTCGGTAAGCTGCCCGCTGACAAAATTTGTGAAGGTCTGGTTAGTCAGAGAGGCAATACTAAGAAGACACTGCGCCTTCTTTTGCGGAAGGACTGTCACAACGAATTTTTTCAAATGTGCCGCAACGACTTCCTTCTTTGCAAGCAGATATAACGCAAAGACAAGTCCCAAGAGAACCTCTACCAAAACCGACAGGACAGAGGCTGCCGCTCCCCATGTCACGGTGAGAATGCCGCTTTCCTCGTCACTGATCAGGGCGGTGACCTTCTCAATCAACAGGTCAGAGTCTATGGCATATTCGGGCAGGACAATGTTATATTTTGCAGCAAACTGGGCAACGCCATCCCCCCACCGCCCGATTCCCTCCACATAGACCGGAATGTTTTGGATAAACTCATCGACAGATTCCCGCAAGCTGGGGATCATCATAAACACCACAGCAAACAGAATTCCAAGGACGAGCACGGTGCTTGCTGTCAGGCACACTGGACGGGTCAGCTTTGCAGGAGCCTTTCGGCACACCCTGTTCCAGCAGCATTCCAACGGACGAAGGACTACGTTAATCAAAAAAGCAATCACACCGCCGATCAGAAATGGATTGAACAGTTCAAGCACCTTGCCGAGAAAACGCAAAACAGCGTCAAGGTTTACCAGCGCCCATGCGAATACAATAAGTAGCAAAAATGCACGGATGATATAGCGAATGATCGCCTCGTCCGGCCATTTGGTTCCCTGCGGTGCGGGAGTCTCGTTTTTGTTGCCGCTTGGATTTTGTGATTTTTTCTCCATTTTTTTCCTTTCTGTCAGTATGCCCCCCCAGTTCTTTCAGCAACGAAGTAGTTTCCAGCGAGTTCTGGAAGTTGCCGATGCTTCTGACATCATCCTCACTCCCTGTGAATCGCGCGACAGCTTTATTGTGCACAGTCCAAACACACGTCGCATTGCCTGACTGTAATGAAAGATACCCTGTAAGCACTCAGATCAGAGACCGTGATTTCTAAATTCTGTACAGCAAAAAAATCGCCCCTGGCAGGGACTCTATTCAGTTGCTCCATGACCCAGCCGCCGACAGAAACACTGTCCGATTCCAGCCTGACATCAAAGAATTCCATAAAATCCTCCAAGCTGACGGAGCAGTCCACGCGGTAGGTGTTCTCGTCCAGCTTTTCAAAATCTTCTTCCACCTCGTCGTGTTCGTCCCAAATTTCACCAACCAGTTCTTCCAGAATATCCTCCATCGTAACAATACCAAGCGTTCCACCGAAATCATCTACAACGACGGCGACATGAGACTTCTGATGCTGAAGCATTTTCAAAATATCCCGGATTTTTGTGTGCTGATAGACGAACAACGGTTCCGTCATGATCTCTGTAATAGGCTGATCCGTCATCTTGCCGTTGATATAGAAGTCCTTCTGATGAAGAACACCGACAATCTGATCGATGGTATCCCGGTAGACCAACAGACGGGAACAGCGAGACTGTGTAAAAGCTCTGGCTATTTTCTCATGACTCTCGTCGATTTCCACGGCCTCCAAGTCAATTCGATGGGTCAGAATTTCCGCCGCCGTCAGATCGCGGAATTCAAGGGCGTTACGCAACAGCTCGCCCTCGTTTTCATCAATGCCGCCGTCCTGCTCCATATCCTCCATGAAAAGAAGCAGTTCCTCATGGGACATTTTTGCGTCATCATCTGTCTTGAAAAAGCGGGAAACCAGCTTTTTCCACTGGGAAAAAAGAAAATTCAGCGGCATCAGCACACAAATCCAGAGGCGGATAAACGGAGCGCTGAACAAAGCAAAGCGTTCAGGAGTGTCCTTCGCAACACTCTTGGGGGTGATCTCACCGAAAATCAAAACAACGATTGTTACAACGACCGTAGAAACCGTCGCGCCAATATCGCCGTAAAGTTCTACGAACAGAAGTGTGCCGATAGACGCCACCATGATATTCACGATATTGTTGCCGATCAGGATGGTGGTGATCAGCTTGTTATAGTCTTCGGACAGCTTGAGCGCCAGTGCTGCCCGCTTGTTACCATTGTCCGCCAACACCTTGAGGCGGGTCTTGTTCAGGGACGAGAACGCTGTTTCTGTGGCGCTGAAATAGGCAGACATAGCAATGCAGACCACCATTGCGAAAATACTTCCAAAATAATTCATTTCAAACTCCTTTATGTTCTGTTCATACAATCATTTCATACAAAAAAAGCACACCTATACCCGATGCCGCAGCAAAAGGCGTAGATATGCCACATACGAGCAAACCATATAAGAGTGGTTATCGTTGTCGTCGCTACTATCGTTTTTCACAGATTTCATTCCTCCTTTTTTACTGTATGCTTATATCATAGCACTTTTCCGGTATAGATTCAGTAAAGAAACCTTTCAGCATTTTTTTCAAATTCAGATATATACCACTCCGCAGAATGTTTTTTATCTATAAAAATCGGATCATATTTCTTTTTCTCCGTACTCAAAGTACATTATTCTTTTTCCTTTTTTTGATATTATGATAATATCAGGGTAAAAAAATCGCAATGATACACGTTCTTACACCATACCATTGCGATTTTTCCGCTCGTATTTATATTGATACATATCCCGATCGGCTTTATCTTTAACAGCAACAATGTCCCCACTTGAGAATGAAGCTGATCCATAAGAAACCGTTGGTAAAAATGTAATCTTTCTTCGCTTTTCTTCCAGCCGATGTAAAAATTCCTGTTTGCACCAATCTTCCTTATCAGCGTTTTTCAGAAGTACACAAAACTCATCACCGCCTATGCGATAACAATATCCAAAATTTGCGTAAGCTTTTTTAATACATTCTGCAATCTCAGCCAAGCAAAGATCCCCTTGCACATGTCCATAACTGTCATTGATCTGTTTGAAATCATCCACATCAAACACTACGAGCACGCTTGCTTTACACCCCATCCCACCCGTCTTCCTAAGATAGCTATTCTGGTTCAATAGCCCGGTGAGTGCATCCAGCTGATTCCACATTTCATTACAATAAATAAAATACAATACAGAAAGCAGTGTAATACATAACCAGGTAACATGGAGTTTCGGAAGAACAACCTGAATAATCGTTTCTGCCATCACAAAAAGAAAAAGCGGATAGATTAACAATTTGCTGCGATTCTGAAATTCTCTGGCATTGATAATCGTAGATACCGAAAGATACAAAATTGCCCCAAAATACATGATAATATATATATAAAAATGTGGACCACGCGAATAAATATTGTCTGCGCTCACAGAGAATACAATTCCGTATGGGATAGTAACAAATAAGAAAATCAAATATCCGATTTCAAAAAGTATCGCAGTCCTGATCTTACGACGAAAGACTGTTTTCCTGTCCAGTACATACACAAGACAGATGCACACAGCCGGAGACAGACCAAACCCCATATAATTGGATGCAACATTCAACCAGCGGTAAGCAGGCGGCAATCCGTCCACTACAAGAGTAATAACTTCCAGTATCGAAATTCCAGCAATCAGAACAAAGGCCAATAAAAAACCACGCTTTTGTTTTCTGCTAAGTGATTCACTCAAATATGTGAGAATACACATAAAGCACAAAATAAAAAAATCGATTATAGTTAATACACAAAAATATCCATTCATTGCAAACCTATTCTTTCTTTTTTCTTCTGAACCTTAACTTATATTTTATCAAACTTTGCGTGAAATTAATAGATAATATTAATAATCATTTGTTATAAAAACTGAAATTGAACTAAATCGCTGCGCGATGGCCTTCGAAGGCTGTGGCGCAGTTTTCTCTTTAACTTAAAAAAGGCAGTAGATAATGAGTCCTAAAAGTAGTATTGTTAAATCACCACAAAATAACAATTGAACAGGATCATCATTAACACTGCCATGAATAGAATAACACCAGAATCTCGTTTTCACAAGAGGGTATCTTTGATACGTGGACCTCCATGATGCAGTGACTCATTAACGTTACTATTATCATGGAGGTTTATTATGTACGAAAAATATTTTAACAAGCTCAGAGAGGAATGCCTGATTCGTAACAGGTCCTCCCGGACTGCAGATACCTATATCAACAACATACGTCACTTTATGAAGTGGACAGGCTATAAATCAATGGAAGATTTATCTCTGCAGGATGCCAGATCATTTATATTAGAAAAACGTAATTCTGGTCTTTCATCTGCAACCTGCAACTTTTATAATTCTTCCATTTGCTTCCTATACAAACACATCTTACACATTCCATAATCCAGTTCTGTGCCTTTCATCGGCAGCTTAAAACTCTGATAAGGGAAAATACAAGGGTGCAGGACATCCGGTGGATGTCCGCTTTGCACCGACCGTAGCGAAGCGAAGACCATAAGATGTCCGGTGGACATCTGCTCTGTGCCGACCGGTTCACAACGTCCAGTGGACGTTGGCTCTGAACCGACCGTAGTGGAACGAAGAGCGGCAGCGGAGACCAAGAAAATCCTATAAAACAGTATAATACAAAATAAAAACGACATGGTGAACTGATTGAAATGCTTCTATATTTTTTTGGATTTAAAGGAGACACAACATGAATACCATTTACACAGAATACAACATGTACCACAACAGCATTGACATTTATACAATATCCATTCTTATTTCATCAATAATACTTTTATCTCTTAACTTGTGAATTTCAGTTCGTGTGATAAAAAACACAATTCCTATCAAAACAAATATACCCCCAAATAATGCCGCCCACGGAATATGATACAATACCGGGAAAGCCTTCCGAATGGATAAATTAATTAAAAATGGAATTGCAATTCCAAGTATAACTCCCGGAACAAGTGCATTTAGAACGCAAAAAATACTTTCACTATATAACATCCTGCAAAGTGATTTATTTGTCATTCCAACACTCTTTAACACAGCAAACTCCCGGCTTCTGATTCTGATATTTGTCGTCAGCGTACTAATTACACTTGTAAATCCCATGAGAAGGAGCAGGATAACAAAGCCATACATCACAATTTCAGCAAGAACTATAGCTATATTGAGCATTTTAATCATAGCATCTGTGCGGGCAATTCTCACGGTATATCCCTGCTCTACATAAGAATCCTCTGCCACAATCGGAAAATATTCATCCATGACACTTCTGGCATATTCTGTATAATCATCTTCATCTGATGGCATACTAAACCAGTCAAAATACCTCGCATCCGCATCAGGTACGACAATTCTGACCGGATATGGTGTCTCTTCCCCAAAACCATATTCCTTTAAATCGGACTGTTCTAAAATACCACCAATTGTAAGTGTGTTCTTCTCATTGGCTGCGTTTATCAGGGAAATCTGTGTCACATCATCTTTAAAAGGTTTTATCGACGTATACTCTCCATTGTCATTATATTGGTAAGTGTTCAGCAAAAGGATACTTCCATATTCTGCGCCTGCCCTGTCACACAGTTTTTTATAGAGTTCATCATCAACGGACACGATTTCTGTCCTTGTTTCCCCATTATCATCAGAAAATTTCGGAACCTGCAGCATATCCTCTGTTAATGTATTTTTATCTAATAACGCATTGTAGGTAAAAGTATCTGCTCCAACACCATATACATCTATCCCGTACTTTTCCAGCTTTTGTGTAATTTCATTATATTGGTCTGATGTAACAGGTCGGCTTATTTTTCTCTCTTCTTTCCCTGTTTTCGCATTTACCTCGATATCGTAATTGGAAGAATAATCCACCATCATTTCTTTTGATTTTGGTGTCATCCATTCTTGAAATTCCTTTGCCTGACCGGATAATCCTCCGGTTAACAGAAAAAGTAAAATCCCAAGTGACAATGCACGTATCGTTGCCTTATAGCCGTATCTGTTTCTTTTCATGTTTTTATAGGCAATTGCAGACTCACATCCAAATATTTTTTGGATAAAGCTGTCTTTTACTTGGATCTCTTTCAAAACTGTACCTGCTCCAATCCCTTTTACACACTGGATAGCAGTAAATTTACCAACCTTTTTAGCTGGTCTGTATGCAGAGAATAATACAATGCAAAACGAAAATACACCTGCAAACAAATATGTCCACACAGATATATGAAAGGGCAGGGAAAAGGTAAAAGGTCTCATAATAATTTCTTTTGCAGCATCATTGATATCGGAAATAAAATGTCCTGTAAATTTCACACTAATATAACCAAGTATAGTTCCTGCAATGAGTCCAAGCGGGATGGCTGTCAGACTAAGCCATAAACTCTCATAGATAACACTTGCCCTTATCTGTCTGCCTGTTGCACCAACACATTTTAAAATACCAAACTCCTGAATCCGCTTATTGGCACTAGCAGAAAATATATTGGATATTACAGTAATCGACATTGCTGCAATAAGAAGACCTAAAAGCAGTGCCGGTATTGCAAGCATGAGAGAATATGCTCCTCCATATTCTCCATAATCCGAACCAAGAAAATCCGTAAGCATCTTATTTGCGCTTGTCACAAAGCACATTACAGTTGTAATAAGTGATGTTGCAAGTGCGATTGCAAAAATTCCTGCAATCGTTCTTTTTTTATTCACTTTCATCTGGCTTAAGGCGAGTTGTGCTGTTATTTTCATTACTTCATCACCTCGTCTTTTATGATTTTTCCATCTCCGATCGTGATGATTCGGTTCGCCTGCAGCGCTATCTTTTCGTCATGTGTGACAAGAAGAATAGTCTGCTTATATTTCTGATTGGTGAACTTCAAAATATCCAGAATCTCTCTGCTTGTTTTACTATCAAGATTTCCCGTCGGCTCATCTGCAAGAATAAATGCCGGCTCGTTTATAAGTGCCCTTCCTATGGATACTCTTTGCTGCTGACCTCCAGACATTTGTCCCGGCAGATGTTTTGCCCTTTTCTCAAGACCCAACATATTCACAATCTCAGAAAGCCGTTCCTTATTCTCTTTTCTTCCATCTAATTTCCATGGCAGCGCAATATTTTCCTCCGCAGTAAGAGTGGGTATCAGATTATAAAACTGATAAACAATCCCCAGATTTCTTCTTCGGAAAATTGCAAGTTCATCCTCACTCATTGCTTGTATCTCATTTCCATCAATGATAATAGAACCGCTTGTTGGATAATCAATTCCGCCAATCATATTCATAAGTGTCGATTTCCCGGAACCGGATGCTCCGATGATTGCAACAAATTCTCCTCTTTCTACCGAAAAAGACACATGATCAAGCGCAATCACTTCCGATTCGCCTTCACCATATTTCTTTGTTAATTCCTTCACTTCTAAAACAGCCATTGTAGTCCTCCTTTTTCAAATACCATCCTAGCAATGCAAAATGACTGTTCTGTGACAAAAGAAATTATTATTGTGACAATTTTGTCACTTAGAAACAATTCACTTAAAAAATTTTAAAATAAAAGTCGTTCCCTCTCCCCTGCCTCCAAAATCAACATCAATGTCGCCACCCTGTCCTTTCAGAATAGAGAGTGCAAGCGGCATCCCGATTCCAAATCCATTTTCATTGGTAGAATTTTCAAACCGTTTAAAAAGAGCAGCATACTCTGTTTTGTCCATTCCCATACCGCTGTCCTTAACTGAAATCCAGCTATACATGGGATTTTCTCCGCTGTCAATCTCAATCACACTTCCATCCGGTGAATATTCGATCGCATTTTTGATAATGTTCGTAAGTGCTTCTGTGGTCCAGCGTTTATCACAATGTATGATGCAATCCTGTTTCAGCTCTATGGTCAGATTGTGGATATCCAATAGGATTTCCACCGATGGTTTTACCGCCTCTAAAAGTTCTGACGTGCGGATGTCATTTTTGATAAAATCAATTGCATGGGCATCAAGCTTTGCCATCTTAAGAAGTGCCCCTACAAGCCACTCCATTTTATTTAACGAAACCTGTATGTTATGAATGAACTCTGTCTGTTTTTCCGGCTCTGCCTCCTCCAATAAATCCGCCATAATCATCATTGAAGTAATCGGTGTTTTTAACTGATGGGAAATATCTGCCATATAGTCAGAGAGACTGTCTCTTTCTATCTCAACTGCCTTTATCTGTTCATTTTTCGTGTTCACTAGAGCATAAATATCATTTTTTAATATGTTAAAAGAGCCTTCCTTATTCACTCGAATATCCAGTTCCTCGCCGGAACTATAGCCTTTCACAAACTCCGACAACTGCTCTATCTCTTTTTTCTTAATCCACACGATATCCCATTCCTCTCACAGTCTCAATGTGTATTGCCTCTCCAAGTTTCTCCCGCAGCCGTTTCACATAAACGGTAAGTGTATTATCCTCAACAAAGTTGCCGTCTGCGTCCCATATTTTGTCAAGAATCTGCTGCCTTGTCAAAAGGATTCCTTTATTACTCGCAAAAATAAGCAGCAACCGATATTCCAATGCTGTAAGTTCTATGATTTTATCATTCACATAAACTTTTGCCTCATCTGTATGGATGGCTGCATGACCCATATAGATTATGTTATCCTTCTCTCCATTTTTGATATTGACAGATAAAATGCGCCGAACTCTCGCCAAAAGTTCTCGAATTCTGAAAGGTTTTACAATATAATCCTGTGCTCCTTCATCAAATGCCCTCACAATTGTATTTTCATCATCCACAACTGTCAGGAAAATCACAGATGTAGCATTATTTTTGAATATCTCACTTACATCAAATCCAGTTCCATCCGGAAGCTGCATATCTATAATTGCCAGGTCAAAATTATAATGTTCAATTAAACTTCCGGCATCTTTTATACCTGTGGCATGATTTGTTTCATAACCTTCTGTCTCAAGTGCATACAGAATCCCCGAAGCAATCATTGTGTCATCTTCCACCAAAAGTATTCTACTCATGAATTATAGTCCTTTCGTTATAAGATTATTCTCTTCTTCATATATTCTCCATTAAACAACTTCCGATTGAGATTTCACCTGTTTTAAGAGATTT
>NZ_LR698973.1:273994-280970 GCF_902381825.1 Pseudocoprococcus catus | reverse complement strand
ATAATAACTGTTATATTTTGTTATTAAATTCTCCGCAAACCCTTGAAAACACTGAATTTATCACTGGTGAGCTTTCCCTTATTGTTTCCTTTGTGTTATATTGTCCCACCAGTGTTTACGAACTCTGATAAGGGCAAATACAAGGGCAAGAAAATCCTATAAAACAGTATAACACAAAATAAAAGTGACATGGTGAACTGATTGAAATGCTTCTGATTTTTGCAACAAATGATTGATTTAACGATAAGGAGATTTGATACGATGAGAACAATATTTGCAGAATACAATCCCAATCGCAACAGTATTGATGTTTATACCTCTGTTGGCTATATGCTCCGCATTGACTGTTGGGAAGCTGAAAAGGACTTAAAAACCACATCAGGATCAGACTGTGCATTAAACGCACTCGCCATTGATGATCCTCTTGAATATGCAAGATTATATCTTGATGGAAATTTGCAGATGTGGGTAGATGCGGAAGACTCATTAGATATTTTTTTAAATTTTAAACAAATACAACAGTTTAAATAACTATTAGCTACAATATTTCCGGAAAATTCATCATGGGATAAAGTTGGCTGGGTAATTTCAAATCTTTCCAAAAGTTTACACCCGCACTTTTCTCCATCCGACAGCATCTGTACAATTTCCAGCCGGTTCGCATCGCCCAAAGCCTTGCATATCAAAGCCACATCCATTGCATTCATATTGACACCTCACATTGATCATTGTCTATGTTCAACATAATATATACATAGATATTTGTCAATGTATGTATTTTAAAAAAGAGAATCAAGCTTTTGATTCTCTTCATACATTCATTATAGCTTTTATCATCCATTTTATTTGCCCCAAACAGCCGCTGCATTCGACCTTACAAGCAGTTCTTCCACAGGCAGACCAATCGGACAAATATCATGACAAGATAACGACTTCCCGCATCCTTCAAAAAATTTCTTCTTATATTCAGCAGAAATCTCATTCAAATGAGTGCTTTCCTGTTCTTCATTCAGAATCCGAAATGCGTTGACTGCAGCAACAGTGCCTGCGAAAGTTCTATTTGCAGAGAAGTTAGGACACACTTCAAGGCAACAGCCACACATCAGACAGCGTGCCGACTGGTATCTCGGTTCATGTGTCCGCGAACTCATATAAGCTTCACTTTCAAGCCAAAGGTTCAGTTTTTTCAAATTTTCAAACAGATTTGACCGGTCAACGATCAAATCTCTTACAAGCGGAAATTTGCTTAAAGGTTCCAAGGTGATTGTAGAACCTTTTAACGTATGTAAAAATGTAGAGCATGCCAGCCTCGGACGTTCGTTAATCAGCATGGCGCAAGCCCCACATTTTCGCACCATGCAGCTACATTCCCAGCTGATGGGAGTAACTATATTTCCTGAGTTATCTTTCAAAGGGGTTCTACTGTTCAATTCCTTTAGAACAGTGGCAACAGAGCTGTTTTTGCTTCCGTCATACTCAAATTCCTGCCAATAACTGTCTGATTTCTGACTCTCCTGCCGCCTGATTCTTATTTTATATACCAAGTGAATCACCGCCTTTCTGGAACAGGTACAAAGGAAATCTGTATCTGCTTTCCATTAAATCTAGCTACCGTTGTTTTAAGGTAATCATCGTCATTGCTCTTCGGATAATCCTCCCGCCAGTGTGCACCACGGCTTTCTTTTCTTGCAAGAGCACTCTTTAGAACTGCCATGCCAAGCAATGGAAGATTTCCTGTCAGCGCTTGTACCGTTTGAATCCCATTTAACAACGTATTCTCATTTCTGACAACGCCCATAGTCTCCTGCATCACTTTGTTTAATTGCTTTATTTCTGAAATTTGAGACGCTGGTGGAACATCTATCTGTGTCGCACAAGATAGCTCTACTACATCTGCCTGTTCGCATGCTGATTTTGCCGCAACACGTCCTCCGTATAACGCTCCTAACAGAGAATTTCCACCAAGACGGTTGGCACCATGATATTGGGCACAGCATTCTCCGGCAGCGTAAAGATTCTGAATCGGCGTTCTGTGCTGCTCATCCACCAGAATGCCTCCCATAAAATAGTGAATTCCCGGTAAAACAGACACCGGTTCCTTTCGTATATCTTTATGCAGATAGGTCATACAATCGTCTGCCAGACCAGATAGCTTATTTGAAATAATCTCCTCCGATATTTCCGTCATGTCAAGAAATACCTCTGATTCATGGCTGACCTTCCATATCTCTCTGGCGGTAATATCTCGTGGCATCAGATTTCCAAGCTCCGGGTATTTTTCCTCCATGAAATACCATTGTTTTCCATCTTTCATGGCAAACAACCTGCCACCTTCCCCTCTGGCCGCCTCGCTGATGAGCATGCGTTTTCCACCACATTTCACAGTTGTCGGATGGTACTGGATCATCTCGCCATTTGCCAGAGGAACACCAAGCCGGAACAATTCTGCGGTGACTTCTCCTGTATTGCTCAGCGAACCCGTTGTATTTCCAAACAATCCGTGCATACCACCGGTGGCAACAATAACCGCATCCCCCGGTAATTCCACAGTCTCCTGACTGTATTCATCCCTGATTACGCAGCCACAACAAATATTGCCACACAGACGAAGTGTTAGGAAAGAATGATGGCTGAACCGTTCTACCATACCAGATGCTTCTTTCCTGCGAACAGCGTCTATCATAGCTGTCATGATCTGCTTCCCGGTATCGCTCTGTGCAAAAGCAGTCCGTTTCTTTTTCTGCCCGCCAAAATTCCGCAGATCCACATCATCATAGCCACTCATGTTAAATTTAACTCCAAGTTTTAACAGCCAGTGCACCAGCTCCGGTGCGGCCTGTGTCATTCCCCAAACTGCATTTGGATCTGCCAGACCACATGCTGCCTTTATTGTATCTGTAAAATGTTCTTCGGGACTGTCATTTTCATCTTTTGTATTCAAAGCTGCGTTGATACCGCCCTCCGCCATAACAGACTGTGCCCGCTCTGACGGAAGGGAGGAAACCAGTTTTACATTGCATCCATTTTCCGCTGCCTGTAAAGCCGCTGAAAGTCCTGCCAGTCCAGCACCTATAATAATAATTGTCTTACTCATAGATATTGCCACCCAATATAATAGAAAATAACCGCTCCCGCTATAAAAAGAAGAAGCACCGAAAGGATCAAATAAATATCACTCCTTCGTTCTTTATAACTGATGATTCCCAGTGATACGAGCAATGGGCGTATATTGATAAAAATATGAACAAAGATTGCCGCTACGAACAAAAGCTGAGTTACCATCTTTACCGTTGTAAAAGGGAACAAAATATATGTCCCATTCTGCACCTTTCCAAACAAGCCAATATGGAATAACAGCAGAATCAGTATTGCCATCCCACTGGCTCGTCTCGCCCAAAATATGACGTTTTGTTTCAGATACATTTTTCCTGATTGCTTCGCTGTCTGTAAACTCTGAACTGTCAGGATGACACCAATCACCGTATGCACAACAAGAATACCAACACCAATCCATGCAAGAAGTTTCCCGGCACTACTTCCAACTCCGTTCAGCATAAAGCTGCCCATGATTCCATGAATCATAAAAATGAGAAGCATTAAAACAGACAAAATCGTATTCCATTTTCTCATAAATTCCCGCTCACCTCATTTCTTCGCTGTCCATGATCATATAGTCCATCTGTGTTAGCGTTGTAACGTCAATAAAATCATCCGATGCCAGGAATACATCATACTTTCCACTTACCACTCTTGATAGCATCATTGTGTTACTGTACTCTTTCAGATCTACGAAAAAACCGGCCTGTTTCAACCTGTCACAGAGTTTCTTAGCATAACTGACAAGCGGATAATCCGTCTCAGATACATATAACCGAAAACTAATGTCCGTTTTCATGAGATCTGTTTCATTTGTTTCCGAATCGTCCAGTGCCAATTCTTTTAATTTATTCCGGGCGTTCTCGTTGTCGAGACCATCTGACATCATATTAATACCGAGAACATAAGAGCCTTCCAACTGTGCAGAGGCTTGAGCCGCCTTTTTTGACTTCGGTGTTGCTCCTGTGACTGCATCAATCATAGAAGGCGGTGAATGTAATATGACACCAAAACCTACAAGAAAAACAATCGTAACAACTAACAGAATCAGTTTTCGTTTCACATTCCCACCTCATTCCCTATTTTTTCAAAATTCTCATTGCGTTCAAAACAGCAATTATGGTAACGCCTACATCACCAAATACAGCTTCCCACATTCCCGCAATACCAAGAGCGCCAAGAATCAGGAACACACTCTTAATCCCAAGAGCAATCACTATATTCTGCATGACAATCTGTTTTGTCGCTTTTGCTACTTCAATCGCGTCCACCAGCTTAGACGGTTCATCTGTCATCAGAACTACATCTGCTGCTTCAATGGCCGCATCCGAACCAAGCCCACCCATTGCAATACCAACATCTGCACGGGCAAGGACAGGAGCGTCATTGATACCATCACCAACAAAAGCCAATTTGCTTCCCGGTCTCTTTTTACCATCTAAAAGCTCAACCTTTTCCACTTTTTGGTCAGGAAGCAGCTGTGCATAATATTCATCCAACTGCAATTCTTCTGCAACAGACTTCCCAATTTTTTCATCATCACCGGTAAGCATAACTGTTTTTTCCACGCCGATATGTTTCAGGTCAGAAATTGCTTTTTTACTGTCCGGCTTCACTTCATCTGTTATCAAAATACATCCTACATATTGACCATCTACAGCCAAATAAACTTTTGTACCTGCTTTTTCACCGGTTGTGTACTCTATACATTCTGTGTCCATAAGTTTCGTATTGCCCGCAAAAACTTTCTTTTCCCCTGCCATTACACTGATTCCATATCCTGAAATTTCCTTATAATCAGAAATCACTGACTGATCCATTTCTTTTCCATAAGCAGCAAGAATGGATTTTGCAATAGGATGGTTAGAAAAACTCTCTGCCTCTGCCGCATACTCCAGAACCTGTTCTTTTGAAAATCCATTTGCAGGCAAAATATCCGTCACATTGAAAACACCTTTTGTAAGTGTTCCGGTTTTATCGAACACAATAACGCTGACATTATTAAGTGCCTCTAAATAATTGCTTCCTTTTACAAGAACACCTCGTTTAGATGCTGCACCAATGCCGCCGAAGAAAGTCAGCGGGATTGAAATAACCAATGCACATGGACAAGATACCACAAGGAAAACAAATCCTCTGCGAATCCACTCTGTCCAGCCTCCGCCAAGAATGATCGGTGGCAGAATCGCCAGAAAAGCTGCTAAGGTTACAACCACAGGTGTATAATAACGTGCAAATGTAGTAATAAAATTTTCTGTTGGTGCTTTTCGGCTTGACGCATTTTCCACAAGATCAATAATCTTTGAAGCCGTAGATTCACCAAATGCTTTTGTTGTCTTAATCATTAAGACACCCGTCTGATTCATACAACCGGAAAGTGCTTCGTCTCCTTTATGAACACTTCTCGGAACTGATTCTCCTGTTAAGGCCCTTGTATCCAGCATAGAATCTCCATCCAATACCACACCGTCTAATGGAATTTTTTCACCAGGCTTTACAATAATAATCTCACCAATGGAGACATTTTCTGGAGATATGGTAATCAATTCCCCATTTCTTCTTACTGTAGCAGAATCTGGACGTATATCCATTAAGTCTGATATAGATTTTCTGGAACGCTTAACAGCCAATGACTGAAAAAATTCACCTACCTGATAGAATAGCATAACAGCAACTGCTTCTGGATATTCACCAATGACAAAAGCCCCAATCGTAGAAACACTCATCAAAAAATGTTCATCAAATACACGTCCCTTTGAAATGTTCCTCACAGCCTGCCATACAACATCTCCACCAAGAATAACATAAGAAACAATGAGAAAAGCTAACTCGATAGGCAGTGGCACTTTCGCAAAAACAGTCAATGCCATACCAATGGCATAGATTGCTGCACCAATCGCAAAACGAACTGTCAACTTCTTATCCTCATTGTTATAGGATTCATTGGCCTCCTGCTTTTTTTCCGGTATATAAGATTCCTGTACAATTTCAGAAACTTCCACATCTGGCTCATGGCTATGAACAATCGTTTCAATCTGACTGGCTATCGTATCTGCGGATGTCTGAGTAACATTGATTGTAAGCGTCTGCTTCATCAGATTTACCACTGAGGATTGCACTCCATCCAACTCTCCGATTTCTTTTTCAATTTTTGCGGAACAATTTGGACAGTCCAACCCTTTTAATAGAAATATGCGTTTCATGATAATCTCCTTACAATTTGTTTAGTTGTTCAATTACTCAACTATAATATTAAAAAATATTATTTCTGCCAAAGATGCTCAAATCCCTTGTCAATAATCTCTTTCACATGATCATCTGCCAGCGAGTAGTAAACTATCTGTGCTTCTTTACGGAATTTTACCAGATTCGCTAGGCGTAATGCCTTTAACTGATGCGAAATTGCAGATTTTGTTACCCCCAGTAGCACTGCAAGATCACATACACACATCTCACTCTGTTCTAGAGCGTGTAAGATTTGTACTCTAGTTCCATCTCCAAATAGCTTAAACAAAGAAGCCAACTGGATATAATCATCTTTTGGCTGCATCTTGGATTTCACATCATTCACAATATCCTCATGAATTACATCGCAATTACAAATATAAGACGTTTTTGACATATATTCACCTCCAAATAATAATAGTTGAACAATTACTCAACTATTATTATACTTATTTTTAAATTTATGTCAATAAGCTGATGTTAGTTCCCCATAAATTTTACAATTAAAACCAGCTCTTTATTCTTTTCTTAATCTTTTTTCCCAGTATACCGTTTTGGCTTTCTTGTCACACTTCCTGTAAATTCCGATTTTCTCAATTCTCCAGACTGGCATTGTTCGAGCTTTTCAAATACTAACGTCCTTAATTTTGTTCAA
>NZ_LR698973.1:271397-273380 GCF_902381825.1 Pseudocoprococcus catus | reverse complement strand
TTAGCCTTTCAACTGGAGACTGGCTAAAAATTGCACCTACTGCAAAGCGTCAGTTTTTTGCATCCGATATTTCTGGAATTACTTATATCTGCATTCAGGTAAAAGAAAATTCTCTGGAACATTTTACAGCAGAGGATGCCGTAATCGCCTAATTAAAAGTATTTATTTACACAAATGCACAGTTCACGATAAGCTAAGAACTGTGCATTTCTTTTTTGTTCAATATTACGTTTTCTCAATTTTTCAAACAAGAAGTTATCAGTGATTATCTTTTAGAAAACAGTCAATTACAGCGACGCCAAATCCAAGAGCACCTAGGACATATCCCCAAAAATTATTTGTTGTCACAGCAATTCCTAAAGATATTATTGCAATCCCCAATAACTCAATCTTAATTCCTTTCATCGCAAATACCTTCGTTACAAACTTGAAGTTATCTATTTCTCCTCTTCGTTAAGACCTAGTTCATTACATATTACTTGCTATCCATCATACCTTATTCTTTCTACCAGCGTTTCCTTTTTCAGATTACTGCTTAAAACGCAGGAAAGTACAATCTGCAACAGACCGACCAAAAAAATCATAATAAAAATTGGTATGATTGGAACATGATAGATATTCATTCCAAATATTCCATTATGTTTTGCATAGGAAAAAAGTGCATAGCCGAGCGGCAGACCAATGATCAAAGCTACGCATATGGTGCCAACCGTAAAAATCAGTCCCTGTAACTGCAGACATAAATTTAATTGTTTATTTGTCATACCCACAGCCTGTAATATACCATATTCCTGCTTTTTTGTCGTAATATTCATGATCATGGTATTCGCCATATTCATAAACCCGATGAGTCCTACAATAGCCATAAACAGATAACAGCCAAGCTTCATCATGCTGCTTGCAAATTCGGCAGATTGTAACTGCGCATGATAAGTATCCATTTTTATATGCGAAGTATTAGAAATCAAAGTATTCAGACTTTGTTCTACAGATGCCACATCTTTTTTATCACAGTCCACCCACAGATAGCCATAGGCTGTTCCTCTCGGATTCATGGAACGATATACACCTTCCGGAATGACAAGATAAGTGTCCGCACTTACAAAAGATCCTGCAATCTTTCCCTGATAGGTATAGGTTCCACTTCCATTCTCAAAGTCAAATGCAATGGATTCACCCGGAGCATATCCATCTTGTTCCATCCACGTTGACCAGCCAAAGAAAATATCACCATTCTTTACCGCCTGATCATAGTCCATAGAGCCAATATCCCCTTCTTGGCGCATAAAATCAAAATCCTTTTTACTCACAATAGTAGCCGGAAATCTTGTTCCGTTCAGATTTACAGAGACAATCTCTCTCGTCATGACATCTGTTACTCCCGGAATGCTTTTGATTTCTTCAATCAGCGAATCATTCAATGGATCATCCGTCAGAATCGTATCCAGATTATTCTCCGGATATCTTTCATCATACTCAGCAGAATAGTTAAGCTGCAGTTCAAATTGTCCATGATTAACGGAAAGACGTGCTTCATGCTCCGTGTCAATATTTCCCACATAATTAGAGATAATCACAAACAATACGCAAGAAAAACCCATTGTGAGGATAGTACCAATAGTTCTTTTTGGATTACCCGTTACATTTGCCATTGCCATAGAAAACACGGTGACATTTTTTCTGCCATTTCGTTTTCCTTTTTTTTGTGTTTCTGCATTTTCTAAATACCGTGTTGCTTCGATAGGTGAAATCCGTGAAACAATTTTCATTGGTTTACGCAGTGCCAAAGCAACGGTAAGAAATGATACGAAAATACAGAGAAGCATAACAGGCAGGGAAAACAAAGGCACCTGCTGATTTTGAACTCCCATAGAGCCAGTTCCGGTTGATACAAGGTTCCCCTGTTCTACCAGCCAGTTAAAACTGCATTTTGCAATCAGAAAGCCAAACAGCAGCCCCAGCGGTATCGAAGGAACCGCCAGA
>NZ_LR698973.1:262849-270983 GCF_902381825.1 Pseudocoprococcus catus | reverse complement strand
TTCATCTGCTTTCTGGTTGCACCCAGCGCCTTGATTTTTCCGTACTCCTGAACCTTCTGGGCAATCCCGACCTGGAAGATATTATAAATGACCACAACGGAAAACAGCACGATTCCGAGGATCAGGGTTCCACAAACCACAATCATTTCATAGCTCGGCTGCAATACCCACTGCAGGTAGAGGTCATTGATGATCACGTTTTTCTGGTCAATGCCGCAGGAATCCGCGATTTCTTTTATAACAGGCGCAACATTATTCATAGATACATTTGCAGAATCGCTCAAGGTAAAATAGATATTATATTGCCTGTCACCCTCCGCAACACGCTCATTATAAAAATCCTGCGAACCGAATACAACATAGGAAGCCTCGATGGTATATTCATCCCGGTCATATAAAATCCCGCTGACAGTAAATTCCACCGGTGCGTATTCCGACTGCATGCCGGAACGGTACTCCAATGTTACGGTGTCTCCGACCTTTACATCATGGTATCCCACTGCATCAAAGAAAGCGCGTCCTGCGGCAATTTCCTGCGCCTTTTCCGGATAGGTACCTTCCTTCAACACATATTCCTGATTATAGGGAAGCATTTTCCTGACCGTTTCATCCGCACTGACAAAGCCGCCATTTTCATTTCCTTTCAGGATGCCCTCCGTACACATGATGCCGATATCAGATATCTCAGCTCTGCGTTCCACTTCTTTTAATTGCGTACCATCTGCGGCGATAAACAGGCCGTAGTTGCTTCCGTATGAGCTTGCAGCCTGATCCTTCTGTAAGAGGATCAGTCCATTTCCAATTGTACTGATAATGACCAGAAGCATGGTAGTCAGGCAAATCGCCGTCATAATAAGGACACTTCTTGTCCGATTTCTTTTGTCGTTGCTGAATGCAATTTTGCTGATCGTCCTCAATTGAAATCCACCACCTGTCCATCCTCGATGACTAAAATACGGTCAGCAACCTGCGCGATCTCATCATCATGGGTAATCATTACAATTGTCTGTCCATATTTTTTTGCTGTCATCTTAAGCAGAGCAATTACCTCATCACTGGTCTTGGAATCAAGATTGCCTGTCGGCTCATCTGCAAATATAATTTCCGGACGATTCACCAGTGCTCTTGCAATTGCTACTCTCTGCTGCTGTCCTCCGGATAACTGATTTGGCAGATTACAAATCCGGTTTTCAATCCCCAGAGTTGCAATAATATCATTTACATACGCTTCATCCACTTTTCTTCCGTCCAGCCCCAGTGGCAGTACAATATTTTCCCAGACATTAACAGATGAAACCAGATTAAATGCCTGAAAAACAAATCCGATTTTTCTTCTGCGGAAAACAGCAAGGGCATCTTCCTTCATCCTGTATAAATCTTTCCCCGCTAAAGTAACTCTGCCTTTTGTCGGGGTGTCTAGCCCTCCAAGCATATGAAGTAATGTACTTTTACCGGAACCTGACTTTCCAACAATTGCGACAAATTCTCCCCGCTCAATCTGAATGTCCACCTGATTGACCGCTTTGACCTGATTCTCACCTGCGCCATAAAACTTACAAAGCTGCTTGGTTTCTAATATCACACTCATGTGTTGCCTCCTTTTCATCTTACATCCAAATTGTATCAGGGCAATCTTTCATTTCACTTTCAAAAAACGAGCAGAAGTCTTACAGAATTGTAAGATTTCTGCTCACTTAAAATTTAACCAACATATGGTAATTGAATCACAAACGTGCTTCCTTTTTTCTTTTTTCCGGAGGTTACCGTAATCGTACCTGCGTGTTTTTCGATAATTTCTCTCGATAGAAAAAGTCCGATTCCTGTACCACTCTTTTCCATAACCTCCTTGGAACTTCCTCTGTAAAATCGTTGAAAAATTTTGTGATACTCATTCTGCGGAATACCAATTCCCTGATCCTCAATTTCCATTCTTACAAGATCGTTTCTTTTTTGTAACCGGATAAATATTTTTGAACCACACGGACTGTACTTGACCGCATTATCCAGAACGTTGATCACAGCTTCACCAAGCCACCTTTTATCCTGCATAATCGTGCATGTTTCCAGCTCTTTTTCATAGTCAAAAACGAATTCAATTTCTTTCTCATCCGCTTTAGGATAAGTGCGGTTCACAGCAGATATGACAGTATCCATAAGCGAAAGTTTTTTCTTATTAATCTGAATCAGTCCAGTTTCCATCTTGGATATTTCAAGAAGCGACTGCAATAATGTCTCCAGTCCATCCAGAGCACTCCGACAACGGATACGAAACTCCTCCTGTTCTGTAGCACTTAAGCCATTCTGCATCAGCACACTAAAACATGTATCCAAAGCTGCAACCGGTGTCTTTAACTGGTGAGAAATATCAGAAACCATTTCTTTCGTGTTCTCCTTTTCTGCCCTTGCTTCTTCCTTTATCAACTGAATATGATGTCCGATTGCTTCAAGCTGGTCATTCAATTTTTCCAGTTCTGCATGATTTTCCGTTTTCAGTAAATCATCAAATTTATTTTCACGGAATCTGATCAGAATTTCTTCCAACTGGTCTAATATTTTCTGATGACACGCATCTTCTTTTTTCTTCCAATAAAGTAAAAAAGTCAAAAGAAGCACGCATATCACAGTGCTTACAGCACCGGTCACCATAACCTGATGCCGGAATTGCGAATAAAATGCATTCCCTTTATTCCCCCAGTATCCATATTGCTCCAATAATCGCCTTCCCTGTTCGTTAGTTTCAATATCCTTATCCTTAAGCAATTCCGAAACAGCATCCAGCCCGGAAAATTCTTCCTTTGCAGCAATCTCTGTCATAAGATTCATTTTATATTTATAATCTTCATAAAACACATACGTGGTAAAGCAATTTAATATTGCAAACAATAATATGACAGGTAATACCAAGGAGAGCACTACTGTAATCTTCTTGCGATATATCTTTGTCACTGCCTTACCTCCTGATTCCATATATACCCAAGACCTCTGATATTCTTTATATAGACCGGTGCAGCCGGATTGTCTTCGATTTTCTCACGGAGTCTTCTGATATTGACAGCGATTGTATTTTCATCCACAAAATCCCCTTCCAGATCAAACACATTTTCCAATATTTGTGTTTTTGAAAGAATCTGTTTCGGATTCTGAAGAAAAAAAGTCAGCATTTTCAACTCCGTTTTTGTCAGACTGATTTCACGACTCTTTATCAGGACTTTCATTTCTCCTGCGATAAATACGATATCTCCCGAAATCATCTTTCCGGCTTCCGTTTTCTCCTGTCTGCGGCGGAAATGTGCTTCTATTTTCAAAAGAAGTACCGAAAGACTAAACGGCTTTGTAATATAATCATCTGCCCCTGCTTCATATCCCATGACCTGATCCATCTCCTGATCTAGTGCTGTAAGACAAATAATGTATGTATTATAATTGCATCTCATCCACCTTACAAATTCCAGTCCATTCCCATCCGGAAGATTCACATCACAAATGGTAACATCCACATTATTATCACTTGCAATTCTTTTCGCTTTTTTCACTGATTCTGCTGAAAAAACCTCATATCCGGATTTTTTCAGTGAAAATGTAATTCCACGATTTAAATTTTCATCATCTTCAACCACGAGTATACCTGGCATAGCATATGCACCTCTCTTTATTCTATAATCAACATTTTCTTTCACAAATTATATCAAAAAACACACCTTGAACAATAATTTGTACTATCCTCGTAACCATCTACAGATATCAACCACTTGCACTCCTTTGTAATCATAAGTTTCATGGTGTGTTCTTGCAATTATCATCTTAGGATATGCATCTCTTATTGCAAGCAAAGGCGAGTATTCTCTTTCAAATGTTTTTTCATCTGAAATATTATCGCTTACCTGAATATATATTTGAGCCTCACGTTTTTTAGCTACAAAATCCACTTCCTTTTTATAAAGTTTTCCCACATATACCTCATATCCTCTCCTACGCAACTCCAGATAAACAATATTTTCATAAACTCTTCCAAAGTCCATGTTTCGTGTACCATTGACTGCATAACGAAATGATGTATCACAAAGATAATATTTACTATTATTTGCCAGATATTTTTTTCCTTTTAAATCATACCGTTTTGCCTCATAGAACAGAAATGCATTTTCTAAATAACCAATGTATTTTGACACCGTCTTTCGGGTTATCTCGCTCTGGTCATTTTTTAAAGTTTTGCTGATATTATTAGGCGAAAGTAAATTACCGATGTTATCCATCATGAATTCAGATATGTTGGTGAACTCTGATTTATTTCTTATCTTATACTTTTCAACCAAATCCCTGATAAGAATGGTTGAATACACATCTCTAACGTAATCATACTGTCTGTCCTCAGTCTTATATACATAAGATCCCGGCATACCACCGGTGCGTACATACTGATCAAATGCTTCATCATACCTGTCTGTAATTCCATAATAAGTTAGATATTCCGCAAAAGAAAATGGATATACTTTTATTTCCATCGTTCTTCCGGTAAAAAGTGTTGCCAAATCTGAACTTAACAAAAATGCGTTTGAACCGGTAATATAAATATCATAAATTCCTTTTGTATAAATACTATTAATTGCAAGTTCAAACTGCGGGCACAATTGAACCTCATCAATCAGTAAAACATTAGTCATTCCCTCTTTGTACTGATCCAGGATATACTTATGCAATGCATGATATTCCAATAAATGATCAAACTCTAATTCCTGAAGGTTTATCATAACAATATTTACCGCTTCCTCTAATGACTTCAGGTAAGAGACAAACTCTTGCAGCAATACCGATTTGCCGCTTCGTCTGATGCCCGTAATTACTTTTATATCCGGTGTCCCATACAATTCAATCAATTCATTTAAATACTCTTTTCTTACAATAAGCTGCATGCAATCATCTCCTATTCCCACTTTTTAAATAATTTTTATTTTTCGGTAATATATTTTATAAACTGATATTATCACACTCTATGCCTTCTGTCATTATTCTATTCCCACTTTTTTAAAATTATTCATTTTTTGGTAAATGCTTATGGGAAGTCACTAAGGAACAGACTGCTTATCTGTATCATAGGATTCTAACCTCTGCCGGGTACTCCGCCAACTCCTCCATTTCTTTGAATTTTATGATTTAATCTTCTTTGATGGTTACAGTGTATATCAATAGGTAGGGCATAAAAATCCCTGCTTTTTTATGTAATCTATAGCAAAAGGCCCAGATGGAATGGTTCCTAATCTGAGCCTATGAGACGTACTATTTCTTAAAATGCCGCAATCTGTAATCTAATAATTCTAAGTCATTGTGAGAACCTTCATCATCTTCAAATTCACCCAAATATGTCACATCATGATATTTCTGGCCATCATACTCGTATGTCTGATGCATATAAGAGACCAGATCTCTGCAATTATTACTGCTCACACAAATGTGAAATAAACTGGATGAAATTTCTTTAGCCATAGACGCTCTGACTTTTTATGAATGTGACGTTACAAGTCCGATAATTCCACCAATAGTCAATAGCGGAAAAGCTATATACATTAATCCGCCTACTACCATTCCAATCAATATCACTGGAAAGAAAATAACCGTACAAAGTAATTTCATGCAATATGGATAGGGTTAAACTTAACTACTATTTTTTCTTTGCGATATAAAATACATAACTGTAATAATCTACTACTAATCTAAAATAAAGCGATTATAAGCTATCCTTTTTCCTGTGTTTGTTTTAAAGTTTTCATCTATACACTTTTTTATCTTTTCCTGTTCTTTTTCTTTATCCATAACCGTTAAATTTTCAAGCAAATCAGCTTCCCATTGTATTTGAAAATCAAATCCATTAATTTTAGATGGAGTATGATGGTTGCCTATTATAAAGCATATTCTATCAATATTTTTGTTATAGCCTACCTTTTTTAATATTTCTTTCGCTACTTCTGGTCCTTCCTCTTCTTGATAGACACCATCAATAGAACCGTATTTTTTTTGTGCTTCAACCGCACCAATATCATGTAGTATAGCAATAATACTGATGAATTCTTTTTCTTCCTCTCCGATATTTTCTCCTTTCATTATATCTTCTGCATTTTTCAAAACTTTGAGAGTATGCTCTATGCCAAAAGGAATTTCTTTGAATACTTCTTTCATCTCTATAATAATTTTTTCTTTAAACATAAATTATCTCCATTTATACCTTATAGGTGTTTTAGTTCTATCTATCCACTTTTTTGTTCGCCGATACAATCAGCATCATGGGACGGCGCATTTCATCCTGCATCCCCGGAATATCCATCATGTATTCCGGCGGCTGCGGCTCCACAATATGATTTATTATAAAACCATTTGAAAGCAGTGTATTTAGATATGTGGTCAGTGTTCTATGATATTTTGTAACCTTTTCTCCCAAAAACACAGCTGTCCGTTTGCCCTCATAATAATAATTATCCACCGGAAAATGCAGTATTTCTCCTTTTTCGTTATAATACCAGTCTTGTGTTCCATAGGCAGTAAAAACAGGATGTTCAACCGTAAAAACTAGCTTACCACCAGACTTCAGTATTCTATATATCTTTTTTACTAAAATCTCATAATCTGCTACATAGTGAAACGCAAGTGAACTTAATATTACATCAAAACTCTCCTCTGGGAATTCCACATCTTCTATAGCACAGCATTTATATTCAACCTGTGGAAAATGTGTTTTTTCTTTGGCTACCTCGAGCATTTTATGAGAAATATCAACACCTACAACAGAAGACGCTCCGTGTTCCATCGCCTAAATACAGTGCCATCCATAGCCGCATCCTAAGTCAAGCACACGCTTATCTTTAAAATCCGGCAGCAGCTTTCTCAATGTTTTCCATTCTCCTGCACCGGCTAGTCCCTGCTGTGAGCGACTCATTTGACTGTATTTTTGAAAAAATATATTATCATCATATTTGTTTTCTTTTCCATATTCTACATAATTCAACCTCTTTCACCTCGCTGTAAACTTCCGATTTTTCGTTCTCTGCGACTTCCCAATAAACGGGAATTTGACTTGCCTATTTTCTTAAAATCTCATGTGGAGCTTCTATTTCATTTGCCAAGGTATGCTCTGTTAATTCTGACATCAATTTCAATTTTTTATTAATCAATGGTCGCATACAATTAGGAACATGTTCCTGATGCGCTCTGTGGATTGCTACACATTCCTTACAGTTTCCGTGATAACGACAGGCTTTCAGGCAAGGACAGTGATCTTTGTCTTTATACTCCTTACGAAATTCCGCTGCAAATTCTTCTTGCAGTCTCAGTCCCTCGACACGGTTTCCCTTATGAAATTCTACCATTGCATCCAGTTCTTTCTGGTTCCCTTCAATCTTCATGTTATTATAGCGCCTCCATTTCAACTATTCCTCATTTTCTGATAAATTCCCATACAAACTTGAATTTTCAAATTAGTCTTTGCAAATAACCTTTGAATCTTCACCATCAATTACAATTCCCTGACGGTTGTTAATTGGGCATAGATTCAAATCCGAAAACTCAGTCATTATTTTCTCGGTAACTTTCTTAAATGGTGCTGTAAGATAATGCGGAAGAACATAGAAATCAATCAAATCAATCCCTGCATCATCTTCTTGTGAGTAGTCCTCCGGCTTTTCATCCATTTGCTCGATATATTGGATGCTTGGAGCGCATATAATTGCGCCTGCCGACTCGCCGATCATCAATTTTCCATTTGCCAATTCCTTTTTCAGCAGTCCATCAGTTCCCGTTTTACGGAGCTGGTCCATAAGAAAGAAAGAATTTCCGCCGGTAAAATATATCACATCTGCTTCTTCAAAAACAGACTGTATCGTTGAATAAGCCTCCGTTGAAATATCAATTTCAGTTACGATCGCTCCCAACTTTTTGAATAATTTTCGAGCCGAGCCGACATAACCGGTGTAGCCTTCACGCAGTGAAGCTGTTGGAATAAATGCGACTTTCTTATTTTCAATTTCTTCCTTTATCAGACTTCCTACACTTGAAAAGTGCGAACATAAAAATAATTTCATCAATATTCTCCTTTATAAATTTCGATTGTTCGAGCTTTTCAAATACTAACGTACTTAATTCTGTTCAA
>NZ_LR698973.1:257189-262013 GCF_902381825.1 Pseudocoprococcus catus | reverse complement strand
CTCCCGATAAGCTAAGAACTGTGCATTTTTTTCTTCAATTTTACAATTTCTCGATTTTTCAAACAAGAACTTCTCGATTTCAAATGGCGATAAATAAATCTCTCCACCATCATCAGTTTAATTTTCGTTTATATTAACGATTTCTTTTTCCTGTATTCTCTGTCCCTCGGATTTCCTCATGATAGAAATAATCTACAATCACCGGATGTCCCTGCGGGACTCTGCCATAAGGCATTTCATTATCCACAAAGGCACAATCATACTTCTTAGCCATTTTCTCAGCTTTTACTTCAAGTGCTTCAAAGTAGCTGCGGTTATGCTTGTTATAGATCTCGTCGTAAAGTGGTACAAGATCAGGATATTTTCCGGCGATATAATCCATAATTGTCTTTTTGAAACCGCCTCGAAGATTGAGATTTTCGAGCCAGAACAGATCGCACTGATCCTTTACCCGCTCAAAGATTGCTTCAAAATTCGTGATACCGGGAAATACCGGGGATACGAAACAGACTGTACGGATACCTGCCTCATATACCTGCTTCATAGCAGCGATACGGTGCTCAATGCTCGAAGCAGAATCCATATCGTTCTTGAAATTTTCATCTAGTGTGTTGATCGACCATGAAACGGTTACACGTCCAAGCTTCTTCAACAGATCAATATCCCGTACCACAAGATCCGACTTTGTGCAGATCAGAATATCTGCGTCACTGCCGATCAGCTGCTCCAGAAGTTTTCTGGTATTCCCGAATTGCTCCTCCTGTGGATTGTAGCCATCTGTCACAGAACCGATGACCACCCGCTGTCCGGCATATTTCTTCGGATTTTTAATTTCCGGCCAATGCTTCACATCAAGGAAAGTGCCCCATTCCTCCTTGTGCCCGGTAAAGCGCTTCATAAAAGAAGCATAGCAATACTTGCAGGCATGTGTACAGCCCACATAGGGATTGACCGAGTAACCGCCTACCGGTAGACTAGACTTAGTCATGATGTTCTTTGTTTCCACCTCACGAATGAGGATTCCATTTATTACTTCTTCCATGATTTCTGTACCTCTAACACTTTATTAAATTCTTCCGGCATTTCCTGAATCATATTTTCATCCCCTATGATAGGGACAAGATCTTCCTTCATAAACACCGGAATGCCGAGCTTATGTGCCTGGTCCGTCAGAGACCATGCCCATTCCGGCTCCGTATGAATCTTCCTACTCTGAGCTCCGGTCATGGTGCCGACAACGATCCAATTGATTCCAGAAAGGTCAACTGTGCCGGGATCATCGAATAACGGCTCAAAGGTAACATGGTAATGTTTTGCTCTGACGTTTTTCCGAAGGGCGTCGATACGCCACCGTTCTGCTTTCCTCGTCACCGTAACGCCAAACCATGCGTTTTCCAGATCGGTATCAAAATCCAGCAAATCAGGTCGCTTGGTAAGGAACAGGAACTGATGCTGTGGATTTTCACGGATCTTTGTAAATACCTCGTCTCTCCATTCCGGCTTCCATCCAAAGAGATCGCTCATGCCGGTAAGAAGAAAGTTCTGCGGACGTTTCTTTTCCATCATCTTGAGCTTACCCGGAAAGAATTCAGGGTCAGCGAAATCATCAATCATATGCCAGCGTTTCACGTTGTTGCGGGCATAACAATATGTACACCCCACTGTGCAGCCAATGACGATATTCATGTTCTGAATCTGATCTTTGATACAAATACTCATGACTTCTGCCACTCCTCAAGATTCTTTCTGATACGGTCGAGGCATTCCTCAAACCGGGTAATTTCTTCCTCTGAAAAACCTTTGTAGTAAATACTGCCCATCTCATCAGATACAGAATCGTACTCGCCCTTTAAGGCATGTGCTTTCTCAGTCAGAAACAGGAGTGTTTTCCTTTTGTCCGTTTCAGACTGAACACGGCTTATCAGCCCTTGATTTTCCATTCTTTCCAGCATCGTAGTAAGAGATGTTATCGCTAATCCGCATTTAGTCGAGAGTGACCTGATTGAAATACCATCCTTCTGCCACAGCACATAAAGAATACGCCCCTGGGCTCCATTAAACGCATCAATATTCTTTTCACTGAGAATCTTCTCGAAAATCCGGTCTCCAAGCTGTTTTATTTTGGTAACAAGAAATCCTCCATTCATTTCCATACAAAAGCTCCTATATAGTAGTTTATTAAAAACATACTATATAGGAGCTTTATTGTCAAGAGTTTTTTTTTTGGCTTTAGAGAAAAATTATGTATTATCGTTCAAATTGTAGCACAGGTACAACATATCTATAATTTTTTGTTTATCCGTCCCTCTAATGCCTAATGATTTTAAATCCACTGTTTCATCAGCTATTTCAGATAAAAACTTTTTCATATCCTCTGCTATTTCCGAACTGAGAACTTGCCTTGTATTGACTGTGATTAACTGTGCTAATCGGAACACATCGTTTTTATGTTTCTTTATATTTTTGCTGTCAACCTGCTCTCCATTCAACTTGCGTTCTTTTAAATCCAGCCACGCTTTCGCCTTAAATGGTATCAGGCAAGTCGGACTTAATACCGGAATGCCTTCAACCTTCATTTGTCCGGTTTTTAGCAATTCATAATACGCTTCATTTAGAAGGATTGCCGACAAGCTGGAGATTTCATTGTCTATCGGAAGCGGTGTGAGAACTGCATCATCTTCCAATATAATAAAATCTGGATTTCTGGAAAATATTTCTATCATATATGGATATTCTTTGCTTTTCGGAGATGTGAAACGATAAAACTGTGCATTTCCGGTACTTTTATTCAAATGCTCATATCCTGCTTCTTTGACATACTCCCAAAACTGCCTGCCAAACTCCGCTGTTATGGATTCAACAATCAGTACAATATCTACATCTTTTGTAGCACGAAACGGTAATTCTTCGTTTTCCATAATCAAATCACACGCTGTCCCACCGATGATGACATATTGATTTTCAAAGCCCTGAAATCTTTCCTTAAATTTTGTAAATCCGCTGACCATTACTCCTTCAACCTTCTTTCCTGTAATTCATCTACTGCCTCTTCAATTCTCTCATCGTTTGTATCTGCAAAAGACAAAACAATGGAAATATCATCAGCACTGTTATCCTCTGAAAATTGTTTCGGGTTGTATGCCCATAATTCAAGTCTTATCTGTTTATCCGGGTCTATCAATTCATCAGTCAGCAAGGTTTTATCATAATCTTTCTCACTAATTGCATAGGTAACAACTCGACTTGGATTTAGCATTGTTTTTTCAGAAAGTGCCGTTTCCCCTGCAAAGACCATATTTTCTGTAACTTGCGTCTTATCTATATATCCTGTTTTTCGAACAGGAGTCGTCAAATATACTTTTGCTTTTTCAAATAATTCATCTCGCTTATATTTTGACTCAATAAACTTATTGACACCGTCTTTTGCTACAAGAAATAAATCCGTCGCTTCCAACTGCTTTACTGCTCTGGTCAAGGTCATTGCTGTAAATGGAAGCACTTTTCCGGCTTCTGAAATATACAATCGTTTTTTCTTACTGTACAGATAAAATAAAAACAACTGCTGCGTGGAGTAAACAAACTTACCCGTCAGCTTTTGGGGTTCTTTTTCATCAGAAAGCATTGTCCCAATGAATGGAAGAAAGACCTGCTTATCAGTAATAAACGGTATATTATTTTCTATAAGGCTTTTTCTTCGATAATTTGATACCGTTGCAAGTTCAAATACGACTGGTACATTATCAATCTGCTGTATTTTTGTAATTTGCTTTTTCAGTGCCGGAAGTGTGGCAAGTTCTTCTGTTGGAGCAAGCATTATACAGCGTCTGTTTCCAATATATGCTGTATGAAAATCATAACTCCCTGCAATATAAACAGGCAAAGAATCCTGATGATTCCATGCTTCATATTTTATAGAAATCCCGAATACGCTTGTAAGCATATTTCCCATTCTCCTTTTAACTTAATTTTTTTCATTTTAACTTAGTCAATGTTAAAAGTCAAGTTTTTGAGTTAATTTAAGTTTATGAAGATAGTTGCACAAACTTTTTTCATAAGCAAAAAGGAGCTACGCACTATAATTGAACTGAACGTACCTGGACTACTGTGTCCAATCTTTTC
This sequence comes from Pseudocoprococcus catus, assembly GCF_902381825.1. Classification (GTDB taxonomy): domain Bacteria; phylum Bacillota; class Clostridia; order Lachnospirales; family Lachnospiraceae; genus Coprococcus_A; species Coprococcus_A intestinihominis. The sequence goes on along the minus strand of NZ_LR698973.1, from coordinate 257,894 downwards.
TTTCAATCCCGTTCACTCTCCCAATAATCATACGCATCATCATAACCATCATCGTAATTACCATCGCCGAATTCCTCAGCCCACTCTTCTGCGGAATCGTCTGGATCATCATAATCTGATACATCATATGGGTCAGATGGATAATATGATGATGTACTTCCACTTGAAGGTTTCTGCGGTGTTTTATCTAGAACAAAATGTCTTTCTTTGTGCATCAATTCATTGTTAATATAAATCCAACAACCATGTTCATTCACTCATTTGGACAAAGGGGTATGAAATGCACACCCAAAATCGCTACTTTTGCAAAAATTTCTTGAAAAAATTTTTTCTGAACGAAAAAAAGCCGCCTATTTTCCTCAAAATTGAGGTCAATAGACGGCGGATAGAAATATTCACAATTTTGGTGTATAATATGAAATCAAGAGAAAAACAAATCGGAATTTGGAAAGGAGTACACTACTATGCTGAGAAAGTTGAATTGTTTTTTAAACATCGTTATTGGTTCATTCATAGGAGTTTTCATTGGGTTCGGAATTTATAAGTTCTGGCACTTCAAAACCTATCCAAATTTATATGCCATGCAGTCTGCACCATGGTACACAGAGTTGCTGTTGGATGGTGCCTTGGTGGCAGTTTTGGTGGTCGTATGTATTATCCTAAAGCTGATTATTTGGAGGAAGTTAAAGCCATAACTTCAAGTTT
>NZ_LR698973.1:251727-256456 GCF_902381825.1 Pseudocoprococcus catus | reverse complement strand
TCGTACCTTTCACACGGGCATTGATAACTGATTTCCACTCGTTACCGCATTTACCGCATCTCCACCAGACATTTTTCCTCGACTTTGCATTTACTTCATCAGACTTATAATGCTTACAATATCAAGTAGTGATTTTCCATTTTCCCAGTTAGAAATAGTCTGCCTGGAAACATTGAGGTCTTCAGCAACCTGTTCCTGTGTAAGTTTCTTTATAGTACGAGCATTTTTAATTTTATCAGCTATCATAATTCTGTATGCCTCCTTTTTCCATGAGATTACAGCAAACGTAGTAGTAATGTCTATCAAAAGGCTTTTACATATTAGATAAAAGCATGTAAAATTTCTTTTACATAGCTTAATTGCGGTCTATTTAGCTTGTTTCCTGACTACTCAGGAAAAATATTTCTACCCTCGCCCCACCTGTATTTTCAGAATTTGAAAGTTTAATACCTCCGCCATATTTTTCAGCCACAGATTTTGCAAAAAATAGCCCAATCCCATAATGGGCTTCGCCATTTCTACTTGTGTCATCCATAAAAAACTGCTCTGTGCCATGCAATAATGCTTCTTTTGTAAATCCTGATCCACTATTCTCCACAATGAATGTCAGCTGACCATCCTGCTCCTTTGCACCAATATAGATGATTCCATTTTCTTTCGTATGCTCTACGGCATTCTGAATCACATTCATGACAGCCCGAAACATTGGATCATAGGCAATCGTTACCTTTTTATCGCATTGTTCCGCTTTCCAGTTTATTTTCTGATGACAAGTTTCTGCCAGTCCGAGTGCCTGTTCCTTTATATCTGCGAAAAAATCTTCTAACCTCACCGTTGTATAGGTAACATCACTGCAATTCCATGATTTTGTGACATCTATCAACTGTTTTACATAACTTTGTATCTGTGTTGTGCCGTTCAAAACATAAATGATATTTTTCTTCTGTTCTGTGGTCAGTTCAGTCTCTGAAAGTAGTTCTGCATTTCCCCGTACAATCGTAAGAGGTGTTTTAATATCATGCGCCAAAGCAGACATCTGCTGTTTCTTTTCCTGCTCTGTTTTCCACTGCTTTTCTAAAGATTCTCGCAATGCATCTCGCATATCATCGATTGCCGATAAACAGTCATCAAACTCTTTGATACCGGAACAGGATGTCTCATATTCCAGATTTTGATCCTTTATTTGTCCGATTGCGTCTAATACAGGCTGCATCTGCTTTTTGATTCTTTTTCCAAAACGTATGGACGGAATGATGATAATCGCTACCGCTCCAATCACAGACATAATACTCATCACATTCTGTGGTTCTATAAAATGCTCCCTCAAAAAAGCTGAATGATATTGAGGTGTCAGGCGATATTGCAATACAACATATTCATTTTCCCTTACAATTACTTTATAAAAATATTTCCCGGATGCGTTTCCGTACTTTGCAACATTCCATGCTATCTGTTCGTATTGTTCTGACAGATCTCCACCTATTTTCTCTCCATTCTCTGAAAAGATTACATAATCACAAAGTGCGGGAATCATCTCAGCAGTCACTTTATCTGCACGTAGAATCGTATCATATGCTTCATTAATCTTTTGCTCTGCATAATTTGCCGGATAAATACAGCCCACACTAATCAAAAGGCACAGCAGCAGCCAAGCAACAATCACCAAACCAACTAATGATCCAAGCATGACCAGTACATATCTCATAAAAATCCTGCTGAGTGCATTGCTTCTCTTTACTCTTCCCATTTATATCCAATCCCCCAGACTGTTTTTATCGGCATATAATCATAATCCGCAAATTTTGCTCTTATATTTTTGATATGCGTGATTATAGTACTGTCATTACTCTCATTGTCAAAGCCAAAGACCGCTTCCAATATCTGTTCCTTCGAGAAAACCTGTCCTCTGTTTTTAGCCAGAAATTCACAGATTTCGTACTCTGCTTTCGTAAACGGAAGTTCTTTATCATCCATCAACAGTTTCTTTTGAGACATCTGAATGCAGACTCTCCCTAAAACCATTCGGACAGAATGTTCCCTGTGCTCTCTTCTAAGATGTGCATTGATCCTTGCTCGAAGTTCCATCACTCCAAATGGCTTTGAAATATAATCATCTGCTCCTAAAGAAAGTCCGTTTACCAGACTGTTTTCCTCCGTTTTTGCCGTAAGAAACAAAATCGGACAATCCACAAGTGCCCTGATTCTTTTGCATAATTCGAAGCCGTCAATTCCAGGCATCATAATGTCCAGTAAAATCAGGTCATAACGATGTAATTCTTCCATATTAATTTTTAGTGGATTACTTACTTTGGTAACCAGATGTCCATCCTTATTCAAAATGCTTTCTATCATTTCCAAAATTGCCGGTTCATCATCAACTGCCAGTATTTTTGCCATAGTTTCCCTCGATTCTATTCCGATATTCTGTTTCCTTCCCAGTGGTTTACCCACCAAAAATAGTATACCATACTAATCCCTGTAAATATTAAGCAACCTGGTATGAATGACAACCATTCACCTACACTAGTTTCTCCCAATACAGATTGCAGATAAGTATATGGTACTCTACCCGTCCAGCAGACAAATACATATTTCCACACATAATCTCCAAGTCCGGTAAGCATCAATGCACTAATTAGTCCTGATATAATCCCTGCTCCAATGGATACCCCTTTTCCAAACTGAAAAGCCAGAATCAGCTGCCACAGATAAAGTGGAACACTGCTTCCCCACAGCAGCAATGCTGCAAATATACATCCTTTCATGATTTCGATATCGCTTGATGCGATTCTTCCAAATCCAATTCCGAATATGATTGCTGTCAATAGGATAGAGCACAGACACAAAACCAGTAGCATCAACAGTTTCGATAAAAATGCTGCAGGTTTATCCGGTAAAGACAACAGATTTTGAAAATCACCTGCATTTTGTTCCTGTTCCATCACACTTGCTGTAAAAATTCCAATAAGTACCGGAAGTCCTGCTCCTATTGCCTGATAAAATGCAATCACTTTCATATTTTCATTCCATGGTGAAAAAAAGTAATATATTAAAAATATAACGCTGGTTATAATCGGAATCAGTAAGTGTGCCAGAATCACAGATGTTCCTTTCATCTTTCGCAAGTCTGCATTAAGAGCTCTTCCAATCATCTTATTTCACCTCTCTTCTCTCAAACCATTTCAAAAACAGAACCGTTACAAAAACAAACCAGATGATTGAGAGACACATTCCCGGAACAATGACTCCCGTATCCAAAAGAGGATTCCCTGCTTCTGCGGCAAGTCCATTTGGTAAAACATGAAGCAACGGGCACATCATTCGCATAGGGATTGCAGAAACAAGTACATACCAGATTCTGGTTTGTGATATTACCACACCGCTGACGGTAATAAATAGGCAGACGAACAGGTTTACAATCATTCCAAATCGTTCACTTAAAAATAAAGCTACCGGAATCTCCCATAACTCAGAAACCGTCAGAAACAATACTGCAATCAACGCTCCTCCAACTGGAACATGTGTCGTTAGAAGAAAGCCTCCAAGCGTTGCTCCTGCAAACACAATCACATTAGAAAACAAAATCATGTACCCAATATAAATAATTTTCCCCAGCAACAATTTTCTTCTGTCTGTGGGAATAGTCATTAAATGATAGTATTTTATCTTTTTCTCCTGCGCCACAGAAAGATAACAAAATAGAGCAATCATCCCCGGCAGCAAAAGTGTATACCACCAGTTCCAAACACTTTCTGCATAAGCATTTGTCATCCCAAGAGTAAATATAAATGCCATGACAAATGTAAGAAGAGGAAATCCCCAGATAAACTTTTTTCGCATGGTTCTTTTGGCTTTTTGATGTTCTGCTTTTATAATATTAACCATGGATTTCACCTGCTTTCTGGTTTTTTCTTACCACATTCATAAACAAATCTTCAAGATTATCTCCCTGCTTTAATGCTCCTTCGTATCCTAAGATTCCACCTGAAATAATCCCGACTTTATCTGCAAGTAACTGTACCTCTGAGAGAATATGACTGGAGAGAATTACAGTGATTCCCTGTTCCGGAAAAGACCGGATCAGCTCTCGTAATTCCTCGATGCCTATTGGATCTAATCCATTCGTAGGTTCATCCAATATCAAAAGTTCCGGTTCTCCAAGCAATGCCATTGCAATGCCTAGTCTTTGCTTCATCCCCAAAGAAAACTGTCCTGCTTTCTTCTTTCCGGTGTTTGTAAGTGATACAATCTGCAAGACCTCATCAATTCTGTTTTCATCTGTACCAAGCAATAATTGTCTTACCTTCAAATTCTCTCTGGCGGAAAGATTTTCATAAATAGGCGGATTTTCAATTAACGCTCCTATTTTTGATAAATCTTTCCTATCCAAAAGTTTTCCATCAAAGTAAATCTTTCCTGCAGTTGGTTTCATCATACCGGTCAGCATTTTCAATGTGGTAGATTTTCCCGCACCATTCGGTCCAAGCAGTCCATAAATCTGTTCCTTTTCTATATTAAGTGATACATTATTTACCGCTTTCTGCTGTCTAAAATATTTACATAGATTTTGTGTCTGTAACATCATTTCCATCTTTACTATCCTTCCTTCTATATTTCATTTCTTACTGAAATATAACCTAACAGAAAAAAATAAAGATTTGATGAAGATTGCTAAATAATTCGTCTACTCTATTTTTATTCTCGTATGGAATAAACGCATTTTATAGGC
>NZ_LR698973.1:249136-250939 GCF_902381825.1 Pseudocoprococcus catus | reverse complement strand
TAACCCGATACTCATAGCCGGAGTTCTCGCTATTCTGAAATACAGAAATCACGGCGTACCTGCTAAAGTAGCTATCATCAGAAATAAAGTCTTAGTGAATGACTTATTCAATTTTCAAGTGAAAAGGCTTCCGGTTTTGCTATCCGGAATGAACCCCTTCACTCATTTGGACAAAGGTGTATGAAATGCACACCCAAAATCGCTACTTTTGAAAAAATTTCTTGAAAAAATTTTTTCTGAACGAAAAAAAGCCGCCTATTTTCCTCAAAATTGAGGTCAATAGACGGCGGGTAGAAATATTCACAATTTTGGTGTATAATATGAAATCCAGAGAAAAACAAATCGGAAGTTATGGAGGAGAAAACAACAATGAAAGAAAAGACATATCAGACTCGTTGCGGAACAATCCACTACTGGACAAGCATATCAAGCCTGAATGCAATTACCCTTGTTTTTTTGCCGGGATTGACCGCTGACCATAGATTGTTTGATAAGCAGATTCTGTTTTTTGAGAAAAAGTATAATATTGTGGTGTGGGATGCACCGGCACACGCTACCTCATGGCCGTTTCGGTTTGATTTTGATTTGTTCGATAAAGCAAAATGGTTGAACGAAATTTTAAATCAAGAAGAAATCAACAAACCTGTCATTGTTGGACAATCTATGGGTGGATATGTGGGGCAGGCTTATGCACAACTCTATCCAAACCAGTTGAAAGGTTTTGTTTCCATTGACTCTGCACCGTTGCAACGAAAGTATGTGACTGCGGTTGAAATCTGGCTTTTGAAGCGGATGGAACCGGTATATGCTCATTATCCATGGAAGTGGCTACTGAAATCGGGAACGGAAGGTGTTGCCACATCTGTTTATGGCAGAAATTTAATGCGTGAAATGATGCAGGTTTATGACGGTAACCAAAAGCGTTATGCACAAATTGCCGGACATGGCTTTCGTATTTTGGCAGAGGCAATGGAAAAGAATCTGCCGTATGAGCTTAAGTGTCCAGCTTTGTTGATATGCGGTACACAAGATCATGCCGGTTCGTGCATACGGTATAACAAAGCGTGGCATAGAAACACGAAAATTCCTTTAACATGGATTGAAGGAGCTGGACATAATTCTAATACAGACAAACCTGAACAGATAAATAGTTTGATAGAAGAATTTGTTACAAATATTTAACAATAGACAACTTCCAGTTTGTCGAACACATGAAAATTTGAAGTTTCGTAAGGATTTTTAAAACTGTCTCATTGTATGGTTTCGTTTATTAAGATATGATTGGTTTGGAGGTGATACATTATGGCAAATGAAGATAAAAAAGATTTTAATGCTATGCTTATGGATAGCAAGGATATGCCAAAAGTTCAAATCATAACAGATGAAAAGAGCATCGAAAAATATGGTGGAGATAAAATGTATTTTGCCCCACCTATTGACTACGACAAAGTAATGCGACTTGTGCCTTGTGGAAAATTACTTACAGTAGGTACAATAAGGGAATTCTTTGCTAAACAAAATGGTGCTGATTTTACAGAGCCAATTACAGCTGGAATTTTTGTTTCGATAGTTGCATGGGCGAGTTATCAGCGTGCAGAAGATAAAACCCCTTATTGGAGAACATTAAAAGCAAAAGGGGAATTAAATGCAAAGTATCCAGGAGGCGTTGAGGCACAAAAGGAGATGCTTGAAAAAGAGGGACATATCGTAATCCAAAAAGGTAAAACCAATATTAAGTATTATGTTAAGGACTACGAAAAAGCATTATTTACATTGTAATAGATAATGTGAAAATTCCAGTTC
>NZ_LR698973.1:220154-247834 GCF_902381825.1 Pseudocoprococcus catus | reverse complement strand
CCGTACCTTTCACACGGGCATTGATAACTGATTTCCACTCGTTACCGCATTTACCGCATCTCCACCAGACATTTTTCCTCGACTTTGCATTTACTTCATCAGGCTTCAATGGCAAGTTCTTCTCCGACCACTCGGCAGCTATATCCGGCAGAAGTGTTGCAAGGTCATTAAATCCTGCCAACACTTTATTATGGGAGCAATACGGGCAACCTGTTTTATTTATTGTCCTGCTCTTAACGGCTGCTTCCCACTCGTGACCTTTCTCACATCTCCAAATCACTTTTTTATGAGAGCCAATAGAAACCTCTGTCGGTTTTATCTTATTCTTTTCCGACCACTGCTTTTCCAGTAGCGGCTCTAATGTCGCCAAATCGTTAATCCCTGCAATCACTCTCGCACCGGAACATATAGGGCATTTTTCTCCATTGGAACGAGCCTTAATGCTTGTCTGCCATTCGTGACCGCAAGCACCTTTCCACCATACTTTTTTTATTTGAACCGAAAGTAATGTCATCAGGTGTAAGCAGTAAGTTCTTCTCCGACCACTCCGAAACAAGCTCCGGATGTACTTCTGTTAAACTGTTGTTCATAGCCAAACCTCAACCTCCTTGTGCTTAGAGTATATGAAGTTTTGGCTTTATCTAGTAGTTTGCGAATATCCGTATAAATAGAAAAAGCCCTTTGAGAAAAGGATTTCTCCTCTCTCAAAGGGTAGTTTAACTTTTACTTAGAATTATCTTTTTTAATAACTAAGTTGTAATTGCTATCATAATACAGTCCAAGTTCTCTACACATTCTATCGTTCACATTATCTAAGCGGTCTATGATTCCATAGCTGTCTGCGGTAAGACATTTCATCCAATTCGGCAATTCGCACACCGTCCTTGTCCGGCTCAATATGCTTTGCCACGATATCCATCGCAATTTTACACAAGTACATATTCGTGCCGATTCCGGCTGTTGCTGTGATTCCTGTTGTTTTCAAAACATCCTGTATCATCGTCATGGCAAGTTCCCTTGCAGTCATCTGATAGGTGTTCAGATAATTTGTTGCATCTATGAATACTTCATCAATCGAGTAAGGGAATATATCTTCCGGAGCAATGTATTTCAAGTAAACACTGTAAATCTTAGTGCTATACTCCAGATAGTATGCCATACGAGGTGGTGCAACGATATAATCAATCTCCAATGCTGGATTCGCATTTAATTCTGTACTGTCATCAGATGAACCAGTAAATGTACGATTTGGTGCTTTCCATCTTCGGTTGTTATTAGCTTCTTTTACCTTTTGCACGACTTCAAACAAGCGTGGTCTGCCGGGTATCCCATAACTTTTTAATGACGGAGATACCGCAAGGCAGATGGTTTTCTCTGTCCTGCTTTTATCTGCAACCACAAGATTTGTTGTCAAAGGGTCACGATTTCGCTCTTTACACTCCACAGAAGCATAGAATGATTTGAGGTCAATTGCGATATAGGTCTTTTGCTTTGCCATCATTCTATGCTCCCTTCTAAAATTCCTTCGAGTAAATTATGCTATCGTTAGTGTCAATCTTCGGTATAAAAACCATCCAATACATATGTTGTGACTGGTGTTATATACAATTCATATTTAATAACCAGTCTGATTAAATCATTTCCGTCAATCAATGTTATCGGCGTACCTTCTCTCGCAGCCTCTCTTGCCTTATTGGTAAATCGGCTATTAGTAATAAATACTCCATAATCGGCTTGATATTTGTTCATCGCCCCAAGAAATTGATTGATATCCGGCTCACTCACTGGATTTGAATTAAATCTTTTACACTGAATAACCACTCTGGTTGTTCTAAAATCATCGGCATCTACGTGATATCCATAGCCATCTATACCACCATCATTTGACACCTGAACCCCTTTGTTGGTAAACTCCACTCCCATCTTTGTAAGAAGTGCTCGTGAAAATTGTTCAAACTTTGCTGGAGACATATTAGCGATTGCACTCTGAAGTTTTACCTTGAAATCATCTAACAATTCGTCATCTGTGGATTCATTCTCCTCGTCTTCAACCTCCAGTGTTTCTACTGGCTTGTTTTTCGATTTGTTCTTAGCGTGACTTATCATCAACAATCAACTTTATCCTCTTGGATAGTTCAATCATTTTATCGTCCGGATATTCAAACTCAAACTTCTTGGAAACTGCTTTCAAAATATCATAGAAAGCTTTTTCTTCATAATCTATACCCATATTCTTGAAGGAGTTCTGTCTTATTATCAGCTCCAAATAATGTGGCAACAACAAATCTGTTCTATGAACATAAAACACTTCATATAAAGAGGAACATATAGCACGGTCATACATATCATTGATAGCTATTGAATTTAATTCCATTCGAGCCGGATTAAAAATAAAATCATCTCTATAAAATACATTATAAATTGATGTATCAGCATCTTTCTGTTTTGGTGGAATTAACCCATCTTTTGATACTCCGCAGATTGGCAAATCTGAGCCATCATTTTTCTCTCGCCTTTGGGTTATAAGTTCTCCGAGTTTGCACTTAGTTAATTCCATAACCCAGTTCCTCCATTACCTTTAGTAAATCTGCTTTGGATTTTTCCTCTTGAACAAGAAGTTCTTTGAGTTCTCCCTGCAATGACTTCATTTTTGTATCAAAGTCGATGTTCTCATCACGATTGACAAACTCAATATATCTGCTCGGCACAAGAGTAAATCCTTTTTCCTTTACTTCATCAAAAGAAGCAGAATAGCAAAATTCCGGCACATTCTCATAAGTTTCCTCATAGCCTTCCTGCTGCCAGTTATGATATACACTTGTAACTTTGGCTCTATCTTCCTCTGTCAATTCAATGTACTTCTTCTCATAAGGACTTCCCATCTGTCGTAAATCCATAAAGAGTATTTCATCTTCTCGATTACGATAGCGTTTTAGCTTTCCGTTCTGTTCAACAACACGAGCCTTTTTATTCTTATTGAGTACCCAAAGGGTAACGCTGATGTCAGTGGTATAGAAAAGGTTTCTCGGAAGAATAATAATCGCTTCTACCAAGTGATTTTCTATAAGCTGCTGTCTGATTTTCAACTCTGTACCATCATCAGATAATGCACCATTGGCAAGCAGGAAACCTGCCACACCGTTTTGAGAGAGTTTGGAAACAATATTCAGTATCCAACCATAGTTTGCGTTGCTTGTTGGCGGAACTTCATATATCCCGTTTCCAGAACATCTGTAAGAACCATATCCGATGATACACCTAAAGCATTTACTATCTTTATGAAAGTTTCGAGTGACGGAATTTTCTCTCCACGCTCAACCATACCAATATAATTTGTTGTCAAATCTGTTTTCTCAGCCAAATCTTCTTGGCGTAATTTCCTTGCAAGTCGGAACTTTCTTATATTCTTGCCGATTGTATCGAGCTTCATCACATCACCTCCCTTAGTGTGTTTCCATAACTAATAGTATAGGTTAAGTCGATTTCAAATCACACGCACCCAAAGGAAGTCAAACCAACTATTAGTGATGATTTCCAACTATTTTTATGTTATACTATAAAAGTAGTAATTCACGATTGTTAATGGCGAAAGACAAATCACAACCCAAGAGCCAAGTTAAACAATCTCCATAGAATAAACTTAGGGGTAAAAGGAATGGACGAACAAAAGATAATATTCAGTAATCGGTTTGAAAAAGAGAAATTTGAGGATTACAAAACAGATTTGGGAACTGACAGCTCAGTCACTCCCGACTTTACGGAAGCTGATGATTTTTTGAAATTCATACAGAAGAACCGCAGAAGTGTTCCAAGTAAAGAACGAATTGCTGATAAGGACAAATTCATCAAGACCGTTTACGAGTTATCCAACAGCTTTGAAATTGACGCTGACCTGATAGAATTTGCCGAGGGATATATCGCCAACATCTATGTAGATTATGCCTGCTACACTGGATATATCAAGAAGCTGTTAGCAATTCTTTTTATCCTTGCCGATGATATTTCCTTTTTAGACGGCAGTAAAGAAAATGCCGATATGCTTTTCAGCTTCACTTATCATACACACCATATTTTCCTGAATAACAGAGAAACAACCGATTTCTCATAATGTACCCGATGGCTACTCAACTGAGCAGCCATCTTTTCAATTTTCCAGACACCGTCTGGAATTTTTAATATGCCGGAATACCGTATCCATAGATATTGCTGCTTCCGACTGCGTACTGTCTTTGCTTGCAGGCGTCGCCTGAGTTGCCCTCTACGGTATAAACTGTGCCATTCTCACACTTCTCTACGATACCAACGTGGTCTGTTGTACCGTCGCCTTCCCAATCAAAGAAGATAATATCTCCTACCTTTGGTTCATAAGTGCGGTCTTGCCATTTTCCATTTGACTTAAACCAGTTTGCACCATCCACGCAACCTGCAAATTTCGGAACAAGTCCGCTTTCAATATACCCGCATTGGTCAGCACACCAAGATACGAAGCAGGCACACCATTCCACTCGACTATTAAAGCCGTACCAGCTCCAGTAAGGTTGTCCGCCCTGATTGCCTAGCTGTGTCAAGGCAACCTCAACAATCGCCTGATTACCTCCGGCAGTAAAGGCTCGCCCATACGGATAGTATCTCAGAACGTGAGCCGGATATTGGGTATCTCCATAACTGTCCCAACCAAGCCTTTGTGCCTGCTGAGTGGAAAACTCCACTGCATTGGCATAAGAATAACCGCCATACTTTGTTTTTGCCCAAGAAATATACCCATTACCAAAGTTGTAGCCTTGCAAAGCAAGTTTGATATGCTCCATATCTATCGGACTTTCCACTTCTGCCGAAGTAAGAGCCGCTTTCAATTCCTGAACTCCACACTGGATAGAATATTCAGGGTCTTTAATTCCATTAGGTTCGTGCGGATACCTTGTATTGAAACTTCCCTCTGCTGCCTGCATAGGGTCAAGTCCTCTGCCACCGCTTTCCTGCATCATAACCGCCTTGATAAGTTCCACATACTCAGGAATGCCGTACTCTTTGGCATACTTCTGTATGATGGGTTCATAGGCTTCTACCTCTGCACTTACCGGAGTATAGGAATTACTGTCACTTCCTCCTCCAAACATTGCTACGGCAGCACCAAACAGCACGACAATCATAATAATCAGAACCGCTATCCAACCGCCTGCGGCGATTGCTGCTACAAGTGCTTTTGTCCCTGCAATAATCGCTTTGACTGTCGCAACAGTAGCTTTCGCTGTGGCTTTAACGGTATCTGCTGTGGCTTTCGCCGCTTTCTTTGCCGTCTGAGCCGCTTTCTGTGTTGCTTTGGCTGTTGTTTTTGCTGTTTTCTGTGCTATAATGGCAGCTTCTTTGGTGGTCTTAATAGAAGTCTTTGCCGTTTGTTCTGCGGTCTTGACCGACCTTTGAACAGTATTGGTTGATAAAACTCTTGCCTACATTCTGTGTAGGTTCTCCTGCAAATGTGGAAAGCGGTATCGGTGCAAGTGCTGTGTACATATACAACTTGAAAAATCGTCCATACACTGTCATTATCAGAATGAACGACAGCACCGTGATAAATAATCCTCCGATAAGCGTTACCGCCCACAAAGGGATACTCTCAAAAAATCCGCAATCCTCTATGGTCGTTACCATCTCTGCGGGTAAGGTCGTCTGTTCCGGAGTTCCAAATCCAGCAGCATTCATAATGGTTGAAATCGTCCCTTGCACGATATTAAATAATGCAAGCATAAGCTCCATTCCGTATGTGATAACACCTTTCGCCAATGCAAAACGGACAAAGAGTTTTAAAGCGTGTTCCGGTTTCTTCACATCTGTGAAGTTCCATTAGAGAACACAAAGCAAATACCCTCATATCCAAAGATACAAGGGTATGCTTAACGGTCATGCGTTTAGGTATTTCTTCATCTCCGCCTTTATCTTTTCTCTGGCGGCAGTTACAGCACGACCTACGGATTGTTGGCTGCAATGCTCGATTTTCCCTATCTCTTTATAAGTCATTTCATACTCATAGTGGAGCAGGAAACGCCGCCTTTGCATTTCTGGCAGCTTGCTGATAATCCTCTGGAGCAGTTCTGCCCGTTCTTCCTCAAGAATAACCTCCTCAATGCTTTTAGGCTGTCTTACCGCCCGCCAGTTCAGAGTTTCCTCCATAATTTCCGAAAACTCCCTGTGACGGTAATCCCAACCCTCAATTTTCCTTTCGTCAAGTTCCAGTCTCCGAAACGCCATATAGAAGTCATAAGATACGCACAGCTTTTGGATTTTTCCCTGCCCGTCACGAAAACTGATATGATAGCTTGTTCCTGCCTCTGTCACTACTTCCCGAAGCCAGTATGACCGTTTAGGTATCGCCATTGCTTTGTCCTCCTGCTAAAAAATGGGTGAGAGGGGTTGTCCTCTCACCCAGTAGCCCGCAGGAAACAGCAGGGCTTTAGATACTATAAGAGTTTTCTCAGCTTTTTCCGCAGATGGTCTAACCTCGCATAGACAGCACCCGCCGATAAATCAACCATCGGCGCAATCTCCTTTAGGGAATATCCCTGCATTTTCAGCAGGACAATTTGCAGGGTACGCTTGTCCACCGTAAGCAATGCACGGTATAGGTTTTCGTCCTCGATTTCATTCAGCATATCCCAGACTGTATTGACCTCCATGGGCGGCTCCTGCATGGCAGTTTCCGCTATGTATTCCCCAACATCATTCAGGCGTGTGTAAAACCGTCTGTCAGAATTAAATTCTTCTCTATCAAAAGTGCGAATTTCCTCAATCGTTTCTTCATCAACTCCGCACTCCCGTAAAATCTTTTCTTCTTTTTCTTTCCAGAGCCGCCATCTGCGCTCTGCCTTTCCGTGGTTGTATGCCACTGTTCTTTACCTCCAATCTGAATTTTTTTGAAAATCCAGATTGGCAGGCGGTGAGCGACACCCAACGCCAGAAGCGGGCTTATCCTGTCTCTTGACAAAAAGCGACAAAAGAAAAACCGCAAAGGCTGTCAGACCATTGCGGCTATGAGAAGTAAAAGCTCTTTTATGTAGATATTTGTCCTCTGCTTTTAGTGCATAAAAGAGCCATATCAAAACAAGGAATTTTTTAACAGATTATCCTCGTTTCTGTCTGGTAATATGTAGAACGCCGCACGGATCAGCGGCAGGATAGAAAGTGAAGAAAGACGCAAAAAATCCCTCCAAACTCAAAACGGGTTTAGAGGGAGCATTAGGGCATAACAATACAGTCCGTCAAAACTCCGTTTTTTTATATGGCGGACTGGGCGGACTGATAAACACTATCCGAAAAAGAAAGAGCCGATGATCTGTGAAATATCTCACAAGTTCATCGGCTCTGCGTCTGTGCGTCTGGCTCTTTGATGACAGTTATATGTAATTTTTTCGCATTGATTAAAGTTTCTCGTTTGCATTTCGGGCAATAAAGAGGATAATGCACCAAAACAGTATCCTTCCGTATTTTGTCACGAGTTTTATTTCCACAAACAGGGCAACATACCCATTCAGAATTTATTTTTTCCATATTGTCCCCTCACTATTTCCACGGTTTACCGCCATCGAGCCAACCTTGCTCCGCCCAATACTTCCCATCAAGGTGTTCGGGGTCGGATTTATGTATGGATTTCTGTATCATACGGCAGAAGAAAAACTTAATTTTCGTAATCAAATTCGTGTGTGCGGATTTTGTGTAATCCATATGTGCAAACTTCTTGGATAGTTTTTGAACTTTTCCTGTGAGTTTAGCTTGTTTCTTTTTAGAAAGTTTTTCCCAAACAATATCGCTCATCAACGCCCCAGTAAATATCCCGATCTCGGAAATCCCCCACCAAGATAAACTGTGCTTTATATCTTTCGCTGCAGATTTTGCTCCGCTACCCAAGCACTGTGTTATGATGACTGCCCGCTTCCCAAACATTTCAGGAGCAGGGCGGTGTGGCATCCATCGGTAAGCAAAATGGTCAAGCAATGCTTTCATTGCTCCCGTAACATGAAACACATATGCAGGAGAAGTCATTACAATCAAATCCGCTTTTAAAAGCGATTCATCCATTTTTCTAATGTATTCAGCGTCCTTGCAAGTTTTTTCGCCCTTTAATGTGCAGTTCAAGCAACCAACACAGAAGTTTGGACAATCTTTTGGAAGATAATATTCTGTAATATTCGCTTCATCCCTAAACTCAGTTAAAAACGTCTCTTTCAAGCGGTAGGTAACACCGTGTTTCTCTGTTCCGTTTATCACTGTGATATTCAATCTTTATACCTCCAAAATGTCGTGTAAAACTTGTGTATGAAAGTTCTTGCGGTTTTCTTTCTGTCTAAGGTCAATCCCCAATATTTGTGATATGATTTCATATCGCAGGAACATTTGCTGCATAACGGTAATCAAATACAGTGTTTTTCTCTTTATTGCCGCTTCATCAAGGTCAGGACGGCAGGCGGCAACAATCGGAAGATACGCCTCATAAGTTCTGTAAGTATTGTCACCTTCTTTCGGTGACTGCATGTCGGTAAGAATGGAAATTTTGGAAACAGCATAATGTTCAAACAGAAAATCAAGTGTCATATTGCTGAGATATTCCAACTTTTCAAAGGGGGTAAAACTGTCCGTTTTCTCCCGTATATTCTGAAATCGCTTAACCGTTCCGTTTATCATACGCTCAATACATTGCTCAATAAGTTTCTCTTTATTTCCAAAATGATAATTCACAAGACCTAAGCCAACGCTGGCTCTTTTGCATATTTCACGCACTGTAATTTCATCTAAACGCTCGCCTTTTTCTTCGATAAGTTTAATCGTTTCCTGTATGATTGCTTCTTTATTATCCACGCTACGCCTCCTGCTGAACAATGTTCAAAAGCATTATACTGAACATCGTTCAAAAAGTCAAGGGATTACGATAACTGAATAGCGAATGTATTGGTGTCAAAATGCCGTATTCAAGCAGCTTACAGCGAATAGAAAATGACGGATAAGGAATTTATCCCTATCCGCCACAGTTTTACAATTATATGCGTTACATTTTTTAAGTATAAATAATCTCCCTCTCCACAATCTCCCTTGCACACGCCCGTATGTTATTCATTCTCTGCACCCATTCTAAGGCGTTTTCCGCCTTTAGCTGTTCCGTTATACCCTGCGCCCGTTTCATCTGCTCCGTGAGCCTTTCCATGCGCTCCTGCGCCTGCTTGTCGATGTCGGCAAGGTAAGCGTTCAGCCTTCCGCTTGTGAGCAGGGTTATGTAGGTGGCTCTGCGATATTCTTTCAGATACCGCAAGTGCCGCTGCCCCCATACGCCTATGGGCTGTTCGTTCTCGGCGGGTACTGTGAGGCAGGGGAGGAGATAATCCCCCTGCTGTTCATAAGTGCCGCCCAACTGTTCAAAGATTGATTTTGTCATTGTCATTTCCTCCATTACCGTATTTTTACCCTTTTCGCCTTTGCGTACATGACCTTTATCAGCAGCTCGCCCACACAGTCCGTATATCTTCCCGCCGCAAGTAACTTGTTGCGGAAGTCGATCAGAGCGTGGAGAACAAGCTGCCTTTCTTCCTCGCTAAGATACAAGTGATATTTTCCCATAGCCTTTCCTTTCTTTGAGAGGGCAGGCGTTTTTCCTGCAAGGGTGTTTCAGCACCTTTGCGGAAAATACCCGTTCCCCTATGTAGCCGCCGAAGCGGTAACAGATTTTAATCATCTGTTCTGCCCCGGCATTGGTTTCCGTGCGGTCATAGACCTCAATCCTCTCCACAAGGAGATTGAGATTTTCAGCAGTCAATTCCTGTATCCCCACATACTGCGCCATCAATTCCGCCCACCTGACAGCGTTCTGCTGATTGTCCTTAACCTCCTGCATGGCGGCTTCTAAAGCCTGTATCTGCCCTAAAAGCTGTTCCTGCTCGGTCTGGTACTTATCCATCAGACGGTTAAAATTGTCATGGGAGATACGCCCCGATACACTGTCCTCATACAGACGGTCAAACAGTCTCGTCACTTCCTCATACCGTTTCTTTGCCGCTTTCAGTCTGTCGGCATTGTTTTTCCCCTTGCTCCCGTCTGCTTTGGCGTTCATCTTCACTGCCAGAGCCACCGCTTTCTCCCTGTCCTCATAGGCAAGACGGGCGTGGTACTGAATGTCCGCAAGCACCGCCTTGTATAAATCCTCATAAAAAATACGGTGGTCTGTGCAGGCTTTGGTATCGTGGGCGTAAGTGGTACACACATAAATCCTGTGCCTTTTCCTCGTCCAGTAGCGCAAGCCCAACGCCTTTCCGCAAGTGCCGCACTTCACAAGCCCCGCAAAGGGAGAGACAAAGTTATCGGCGGTATCCCGCCTGCGGCTCAAAATCTTCTCGTTTGCCCCGTCAAACACCTCCTGCGTCACAAGCGGCTCATGGGTGTTTTTCACGGTAATCCAGTCCTCTTTTGGTACTTTCTTTGAGGCGTTGACCTTGAAGATACTCTCGGTCTTGCACATCACGCAATGCCCCAGATAGAGGGGATTGGAGATGATATTGCGTATGACAGTGTGCGACCACTCATACTTGTTCTCTGGATTTTCAAACCGCTTGGAGTAATCCTTTTCGCCCCGGCTGTGCAGCCACCATGACGGGCAGGGTACTTGTTCCTCACGGAATACAGCAGCGATTTTGTGCGTTCCCATGCCTGCGTTGGCAAGCTCAAAGATTCGTTTTACAATCCACGCTGTTTCCTCGTCCACCATCAGTTTGTTGTGGTTGTCGGGGGATTTGCGGTAGCCGATGGGATTAAAGGAAGAACGGTACAGCCCCGCCTTTGCCCTCGCACGGATAGAGGAACGGATTTTGCGGGAATTATCCCGGCTGTAAAACTCGTTCATCACATTTTTCAGAGCCGCTATATCGTTATTCTTGTTGGCGGTATCCACACCGTCATTGACTGCGATATACCGCACATTTTTCATGGGGAAGTAAATCTCCGTGAAGTGTCCGACCTTCAGATGGTCACGCCCCAGACGGGATAAGTCTTTCGTAATGACCACATCAATCTTTCCCGCCTCGATGTCATCGAGCATACGGTTAAAGCTCGGACGGTCAAAATTTAAGCCACTGTACCCATCGTCCACATAGATTTCCACCACCAGAAAGCTATGCTCCTTTGCGTACTGCGTCAGCATGGCTTTCTGCGTTTTGATACTCTCGCTGTCGCCCTGCAGCATATCGTCCTTTGATAAGCGGCAGTACAGAGCCGCCCTTAACATTGCCATTCAGCTCGCCTCCTTTGTATCTGTACTGCCCTCATTGTATTGCGGAAGTTTGAATATCTCAAAGGTGCGGGGAGAGGATTTTCCCCTCCGCACCTCATTTACAAGCAGGGAAATAAACAATTCCCGCATATCTGCGCCGCCCGTGTAAGCCGCTTGCACGATGATTTTCGGGCGTATCGCTGTCTTTGCCATAGGCATACCTCCCTTCAAAATCTCACTGTTTTAGTTCCTTTTTCAGAGCTGCAAGGAGTTTCTCCGCCTCCGCCCTTGTCAGCGTAATGCCCTTGCCGCATTTCTCACGGGCAGGGGAAAAGCTGCGGATGTCGTACTTCGGCTCGTTCCCGTTCCACGCAATCAGGTTGATTTCCTTTGTATAGCCGCTGTCGCTTGTGGAGAGGACAGCGATTTCTTTTACGATTTCATACTGGATTTCTTTCATCAAAGACCTGTCCTTTCTGTCCGTTACCCGCCGAGAAAAGAAGATTATCGGCTGTCACGGTTTCGTTTTCTCTGTAATTCACGCTCTAATAAGCGGATAATACAATCTTCTATCTGCTTTGGCGTTGTGCCTCTGGGAAAATATTTCCGCAGCTTGTCCATACCGATTTTCACGGTTTCCCTCTGGTTTGCCTTTTCCTCGGTCATAATCGCAAAGATGGTATCCATATCAAGCCGCCCCATCTGGCTTAACTTTTTCATGCGCTGCGCCTGCGAAAGAGATGGGGTAGCGTCCTCGCTCTCCATCGTAATCCGCAGGTTTTCCTGCTCGTCCTTCTTCAAAAAAGACAGTTCCACCGCAGGGGTAAGGGCAATCTGCCCCTCGTCCACCATCTGCAAAATCGGCGGGATTAACTCGGTCAGACGGATATATCGCTGTACGGTGGTCTTTCCAATACCAAAGCCCTGCGCCACCGTTTCGTCCATCCGCAACTTCGTCCCAACTTGGGACGAAGTTAAATCCGTGCGGTATCCCTGCCTTTTCATCGCCTCCAACTTCATCTTATAAGCGAAAGCCCTCTCGCTCGGCAGGATATTTTCTCTCTGGATATTGCTGTCCACAAGGGTAATAATCGCCCGGTCACGGTCTAAGGGCAAAACAAAAGCAGGGATTGTCTCTATCCCTGCAAGCTGTGAGGCACGGACACGCCGCTGCCCTGCGATGACTTCGTACCCGTTCCCGTCCTCCTTCGGGCGGGTTATGATGGGCGTTACCACACCAAACTCTTTGATACTCTCCGCCATTTCCATCAGCAGTCCGTCCTCCACCAGACGGAACGGGTTATCGGGGAACGGGTGTAAATCCTCAATCTTCAACACGGTAAAATCCTGTTTTTTCAATGGCTTTCCTACCTTTCTCTTGACCTATTTCTATTCGATTTCTGCAATTCTTCCAACACTTCGGGCGGGATTTTCCTGAGCAGGCGTTCCAACTGCTGATTGGTGCGCTGCAACTCAAATATCTTCTGATTGGCTTTCTGCACCTTTAATTCCTCTGCGTATTTCTCGTCACGCAGCTGCCCCGCATAGTCGCTTTCCTGCCCGATTTTCTTTTTGAGGCTGTCGATATAGGCGCTCTGTTTCCCGATCTCCCGTGAAAACTTTTCCGCCTCCGGCAGCCATGCGGAAAGCAGGGAGAGCGCCTTATCCCGTTTCTTCCCTGCGTTAAAGGCGTTAATATCGGACAGCGCCGCCACGATTTCCTCATACTGTTTATCCAGCCTGCCGCCCAGCTTAAAGAGCCATGTGGGGATATGCTTTCGCCCCGTAATCATTGAGGACTGCCCCCGTTCCAACTCATTCCACCGTGCGGACATACGCTCATGGTAGGCGGTCTGCCACTCGGATAAAGACTTCTGGTTGCCTAAAAAGTATTTGGCAGACAGCTTTCCCTCTGGCGTAATCGGCACAAAGCAAAGGTGCATATGGGGTGTTTTCTCGTCCATATGCACCACAGCAGAGAGGATATTTTGCTTTCCCACACGCTCCGCTATGAAGTCCAAAGCCATAGCAAAGTAGGCTTTCTGTTCCTCTGGCGGTAAGCTGTTCATAAATTCAGGAGAGGCGGTAATGAGGGTTTCCACCATCATCACGCTGTCTTTGCGCACCTTGCAGCCTGCCTCCTGCACCATACGGTTAATCTCTTTTTTGTAGGTGTAGCGTGGCGGCGGCACAAGATGATAGTTGTACTTGGAGCATTCCATATCAATATCGGGATTGCTCTTGTACGCCTCCTTCTTCCGTTCATTGTGGCGTTCACAGGCAGCCACAGAGCCTGCCTTGCGTTTCTGGAAACGCAGGATTGCGTAAGGCATAAGCGTTCAACTCCTTTCTTTTTTCGGCGGGTGTTCTTTGGGCGGTGACGGTGGTGACAGTGATGACGGTGGTAATGGGATACCCTCCCAGATGGCACAGCACTGTCACCGGCACCGCCTTTTCCCGCAGCCGTAGGCGACGGGGAGCAGGGCGCAAGCCCTGCATAAAGGGAGTCCAGAGGGAACGTCTGGCACACGCTCCTTGCCTGCAAGGTGTAGTGTGTTACACCCTGCAAAAGCGTGCTGTAAAAACCGGGGCGGTTTTTTCAGCCGCAGGGGTGGCTTTACGAGCCGAGGGAAGCGAGAAAAGCCCACGCCTGCACGGAGCGTTTGCGGGGTGTTCTCCCGCAGGGTGGCAGGGCGCATATCGAAAAAGCATTGTCATCTCCGCCACGCCTGCCACCCGTAGGGCAAGAGCGATAGATTTCACTTTGCTGTGGTGTCAGTGACAGACGCAAGGGGTATCCCGACATCGCCGTCACCACCGTCATCACTGTCACCCGGCTGCTTTGTGAGCGCAATCAGCCTGCCCTCTTTCTTCCTGCGGTACGCATACCCGATATGGTTGTCCGCTAAGAAAGTCGTGCGATACTCATTGAGCCACTTGGTAATGACGGTGGGTGGGGTGTCTGTTTCTTTCATCGCCGCCAGAAGCTCCGTGGCTGTGCCGCACCAGTTTTCTTTGTCCTGCATGAACTCTACGAGCCGAAAAAGGACAGGCGGTATGCTTTCCCTCGCAAGCTGCTCCTGACCTTTTCGCTCCACCATCTCCCAACTGCACTCCCTGAAACGCAGGACAAACTCCTGATACTCAATATCCCTGCCGACACAGTAGAGCCTTGCGGTATCGGACGCACGGGTTTCCTTTTCCAGTACAAAGGTAGCGTCTGCGCTCCCCGTCAGCCCCGTTGTCCCCGATACCTTGTTAAACACATCGCTGTCGTTCTGCTTGCGGATATGGTGGACAACGATGACCGCAAGGGAATGCCTGTCGGCAAACTCCTTAATCTGGGAAATGTCCCCGTAATCACTGGCATAGGCGTTATCCTTTGAGGCGGTGCGTACTTTTTGTAAGGTGTCAATCACAATGAGCCTGCTGTCGGGGTACTCCTTCAGATAGTCCTCCAACTGCACGATCAGCCCGTCCGTCAGCTTGCAGCTCGCCACAGCGAAGTGCAGGCGGCTGTCCGCCTCGTCCGTCAGACGAAAGAGCCTGTCCTGTATGCGGAAAAAGGTATCCTCAAGGCACAGGTACAGCACATCGCCTGCCCGTGTCTCCATCTCCCAGAATGGCAGCCCCGCCGACACGCATAAGCAGAGTTTCAGCATGAGCCAGCTTTTGCCGATTTTCTGTGAGCCGCAGAACAGGATCAGCCCTGTGGGGATAAGACCGTCCACCACAAAACGGGGTTTATCAAGCGGCTGATAGAGCAGGGTGTCTGCGTCCACCATGTTCAGCTTTTGCATGGGTGTCCTCCTTCCGCTTTCGTCTGGTTGTTGCATACTTGTCCATAGGCATTCGACCTCCTTAAAATTTTTATATCCCTGCCACAAGGACGGGGATATGTAAGCACAGCCATTCCATACGGTTCCACGCTTTCCCAAAGCGGCGTTGTCACTGCCTATGCTGTGCATGGATTAAGCAATGGGTGCGCTCGTATCATGGCGGCGCTGTCCGTTGCGGCAGGTATCCCTCTGGCGGCTGCTGTGAAATTTTCAAGGTACAGACGGGCAGACTTGCCCCCTACCTTACAGCCCGTGCGGATAGCCGATTTTGGACACTGTGTTCTGATTTTTTGAAAAAGAAAAGCACCTGCATATATCCGTTCTTTTCTCGGATAGTTGCAAGTGCTTGCCATCGGATAAATCCGTATTCAGTTGTATATGTTCTCTAACAGAAATTCACATCTGTAAAACTTCCGCAGGTCTTTACCATACCTATCACAAAAAACAATACAAGTAAGGCAAGCCCGATAGCCTGAACTGCACCGTTGATGTCAACAATAACCTTCCAGATATTCCCGCCCTTAAAGTTCTGCGGTGTAGTTGTGATGAGTGTCCATATTTCCGACAGTTTTTCATTCCAAGTTTCAAGGGCATTTTCAAGATTTTGAACTACCCAGTTATCACTCATTCAAAGCACCTCCTTACAATTAAGGGGTGTCCCTTAACTTGGCACACCCCTCGATAACTGTGTAACTCTTATCTTAGCCTGTGATAAGAGTAAGGATTTCTTTCGCAAAAGTGATAATGACACCGCCCGCAAGAGTCAGGAAGCCATTGGCTCTCTGAGAAGGGTCGTGAGATTTGAGTGAAAGACCGACCTGCACGATACCAAAGCCAAGCAAAATCATACCGATGGCACGGATAAGTCCGAAGATAAAGTCGGACAGATTATTGACTACGGTAAGCGGGTCATTCGCTGCAAATGCAGTCGTTGTCATTCCAAGTGCCAACGCACCGACAATGACCATTGTGCAGTAAGCACGGAAGCCTTTCTTAACCTTTCCGGTCATAGGCAGTTTCTTTGTTTCCTGAATGTCAGTTGCTTTTTTCTTAAAAATAGTCATAGTTGAATACCTCCAAAATTTAATTTGTTTGATTGTTTATGAACAGAGCTTCCATCTCCTCCTCGGAAAGAAGTTCCCAGTTCGTTTCTTCCATTTCCTTTTCAGGAAGTGTTGCAGGGTCAATGTCCCAAATGGCAATCGAAGCAATATCTTTTGTGACTTCTCCATGCTTATAAGGACTCGCCTTTCCGTCTGTGGTAAGTGCCACATTCGGGTGTTTCATAATGTCATATTTGAAATCCATAATGGGTCTTTCCCCACGGATAAACAAAATAGCGTACTGATTATCGAGCATACGCACCTCATCAGGGGTAAGTAACTCTCTGCCGCTAATCTGATAGTTGGTGGAATAATTACCGCTTCTTCCGGTACTCTTTCCGAACGTGTTGGTATCAATGGTTTCCTTGCCCAACAGCTCCGACACATATTTATGGGTTGACTGCTCATTTCCACCAAGGTAAAGAAATTCATCGCAGTTACCCACAATGCTCTCCCACTGTTTTTCAAACAAGGCTTTAAGCTGTGCCAAGTTCTGTAAGATGATGCTTACAGATACCCCACGGGAACGCATAACCGACAGTATCTTGTCGAAGTCGTCCGGCAGTGAAACATTGGCAAATTCGTCCATCATAAAATGAACAGGCATCGGCAAACAGCCGCCGTGGATATGGTCGGCTGCATAAAACAACTGCTGAAAGAGCTGTGTGTAAAGAATGGATACCAAGAAGTTGAAACTGGAGTCGTTATCCGGTATCAGTGCAAACAGAGCCACCTTTTTCTCTCCGAGTGACTGCAAATCCAGTTCATCGGCAGAAGTAAGAGCAGCAAGACTCTCCAAGTTGAACTTTTCAAGCCTTGCTGCAAGGGTTATCTGTATGGATTTTAATGTTTTGGAAGAACCGGAATGATAAGAGTGGTAATACTTCAAAGCAATGTGGTCAGGATTATCTATCATCAAATCTGAAAACAGATTATCAAGCGGAGAAGGACTTGGGTCGTCCTCGTCCTCAATCGCCCCGGCTCTGAGCATTTCCATTAATCAGATAATCCAAAGCACTCCTGCCACCGATACCTCTCGACCACCATATCCATTTCCCGTTTGAAATCTTCAAACTGTCGTGGGTTCTGGTGCAATAGGTGTTCCCCGAAAACTTAACCAGCTCATACGGTTCATAATTTTTCAGGTAGGTTAATAAGTCCATCTGCTTCGCCTGAATGATTAACTCAGGTGCGATAAATGGCATATCGACCACCACCTTCCTGTTTATCTCTCATACGATTTCTCCTTTCTGCCGCCGACTGGCTCGCCCTCATCAGGCTCTCCGCCGACAATCTCATTTTCCTTTTTATCCATATTGAGCAGGATATTCAGCTCATCAAGTCGGGCAGTTTTTGCCCTCAATTCTTCCTCCTTTGCAAACGGCTTTTCGATTTCCTGCTTCGCTGTTTCAAACTGCTTCTCCGTATTTTCAAGACTGTTTTTCGTATCAGCAAGTGCTTGTCATACCTTTTATCCGATACCTTAAAATCTCCAAAAGGTACATTTCCAACCACTCCATCAAAGAAGCTGTCCGGCAGATTTGTTTCTTCAAATCCTTGTGCCGCAATGGTTGTTTTCTGGTAAAGCTGCTGTGCAATCCCTGCGGAAATCGTATCAAGTTCCACACCGTAAATCTTACTGTCCTGCATTGCGTCCGGCAGCATACCAATGAAATTACCAATACCGCAGGACGGCTCTAACAAGTTGCCTTCCTTAAAGCCCATCTGCTCCATTGCCTTATAAATGGCTGTAATAACTTCGGACGGTGTGTAGAACGCAGTCAATGTGCTTTCCCTTGCCGAAGCATATTCCCCCGGTGTTAATACCGAAGAAAGTTCCAGATATTCAGTTGCCCACGCTGAATTATTTTCATCAAAGGCTTCTGAAAGACCACCCCAACCGACATACTTTGATAAAACAATCTGTTCTTCAGGTGTGGCAAATCTATTTTCTTCCTGACATTTTTTGAGAAGCTGTATCGCCATAATATTTCTGCGGAAGCGTTCCTTTTTACCTACCGTTTCAACCTCATTTTCTCTGAGATTAAAGGTATGACGGTCTGCCATAGGCACATCAGGGTGCAGGTCAAAGCCTTTGACCTTTTTCTTCTGCTCCCAAGCAGGAACTACCGACTCAGGCTCTTTATCGTAACCGTTTCCTATGCGATACCCCTGCTTATACATTTCATCATAGCTATCAAAACCTGACTGCGAAGCTACTATCTCTCGATAATCCTCAATCGGCATACTGCCCATATTGGTCTGAACTTCTTCCGTTTCATTTCTTTCTTCGGCAGGTTCTTCCTTCACAATCAAATGCTCATTCATCGGGTTCTCACGCACTTTTCTGTCAAACTCTGTGCGTGAAAATTCCTTATTGAACAGTGGCATATCATAGTCATAGAGCATTACTCTCTCATCATCAACAGATAAGATTTCATACTCAGAAGCACCGATATACACCTTATCGCCAAGATGATATTCATACTGCACATCTTGCGGCTGTTCTGCTTCTTCAGGTTCTTTTTCGGCTGGTTCAACCTCCTGCTCCGGTGGTGCATTAGAGAGTATCTCACGATTTCTTTTCATTTCCTCGATTTTGGCTCTGCGTTCCTCTTGACTTTCAAGCCACTGAGGATAACGTTCTTTTTCCTTTGGATTTAAGTATCTGTCCATTCGGATAAGTTCCCCGATACGCTTCTCCACCTGCGACCACGAAAGTGTGATATGTGGATTTTCTTTACCGATGCCTTTCGTAATCGTAATACCTTTTCCATCGTGGCTCTCATCAATGCCTGCCCCGATTATGACGGGATAAGAACCGCCCCAACCGTATTCATTTTTCAAGAAGTCGGCATTTTCTTTTGCAGAAAGGCTTTTTTCAAACTGTTCATAGATACGCATTTTTCCCTCAGAAAATCCGCTTCCATTCGCAAGAACAGCGTCGATAATCTCCTGAGAAAAAACAAAGGCAGAGGTTTTCTTTTCCTCTGCCCGACCGTCTAATATGAATGTCATCTGACCGTCCATTGACGGTAATGGTTTTATGCTGTCACTTAATTCTCCCAGTAATCGCATAGCTTCAAAATGTCGAGCAATAACAGCCCAATCATAAAAGCTCTGTGCGGTTCTGCTGTCGTATTTGCCCTCCCACAAATGCAGAACGTTTTCAAAGGTCTTGTACCCTACTGTCCTTCCATCCTCTAAAGTAAGTTCGGTATAATCATTATTGAAAATACTCTTTATATACTCTGTGCGGTCTTTGTTATCAGGATTATGTTCATAATAATCTTTGATTTCTTCCAAACTTGCCGACAAATGTGGTGTCGTTCTGAGAATTTCATTGATTACTTCATCACGTCCAAAGAACGGAAGGCTTTTATCCTCGTGCGTTCTGTCGTAATACTCTAAGCGAATATCACTTCCGCTTTCACGATTTCCTGTGCCGAGCTGCGAAGGGAGTTCATCAGACGAACCCATTTCATCATATCCTCCGCTTTCATCTGTTCGGTCACTCCCTCTTTCTGTGCCATCTGCCTCAGGATTGTTTCCTCCATCTTGCTGGCTCTCTGTTCCACTTCCGCCAAGTGCTGTGTCAGTTCGCCCCTCGTCAGGAGATTGTAGTAAAGGACTCTGTGATGTTCCTTCAGAAACTCTCTCCTCATCTGAGCGTATCTGCCCAACGTCACTTCCGGCTGCTGTGGAAGTTTCAGATTCGGAAGGCTGTAATCGCCCACCATCGTGTAGGTCAGTTCGTTCATTGTCCAAACTCCTTTCGTCGTTATTTTCAACCTTATTGTATTCATTTCTGTCCTGACCGACAATTATGCGATTTTGACGGTTGAGTGCAGTAATTGTTTTAGATATTTCCGTCAATCCCATTTCTGCAATATCACTGGTAGCAAATCCAAGTGCATTGAGTGTTTCCTGCGTATTGAAGTTAGTAACATCTCTGAAATCATCAAGTTCAAAATAACCGTCCGTATCAACACCAAGCCTTGACATCATCATATATGCCACACTATTTGTCACGACATTTTTATAAATGAAAGCCACAATATCCTCTTCCACTTCCTCAAAGGAACTGCCCTCGGTTGCATAGTAAAGGTCTTGCAGATAATCAGGGATATTATCCTCTGCCGCATTTCTTGCTGCTCCCATAATTGCTTCGGCAAGACTGCTCTTATTCTCAATCTCTCCGAAAGTGCTTTCCAATGTTTCAATCACATCAGCTTCGTATTCCTGACGCATATCCCAAATCGGGACTGTTCTTGAATATCTGCTTTCGTGAGTATCTGAAATATCAAAGTAATGTGTCAGTCTTTGCCGTGAACGGTTCTCATCAGCAAAAACAGCAATACCTCTAGCACCTCGGTTGACCCATCTGCCAAAAATTTTGTTCCACTGCTCTATCTCAAGAACCGCTGTTGCATCGGGTCGCTGTGCATATACAAGAAGCTGTTCGTCATAGCGTAACTTATAATTTCGGCAAGCCGAAGCTAAGAATGCCTGCCAGTTCTGAGGATTTGACACAACCGTTTTGCAGGTGCGGTTGTAAAGCTCAGAAATAAGGTCATATTTTCGTGCCATTACTTTTGCACCTCCTTATCGCTGTTTTTCTCTGTTTCTGGTCTTGTTTTTTGACGGTTCGGATTGATTGACAGGTTCAACTTTGCTTCCACTAAGCTCCATTTTTTCAGCAAACTCGCATATATGATAGCAGCAATTTCCGACGTACAAATGGTAGTCATCAATATACTTGCACACTCTGTCTGCTGTGTGTCCATCACGAAAAGTAATCCTGATTTTCCCTCCATCGGGAATATAGAATTTCAAATTGTAATGACTGTCTATAAATCGAATTTGCTTTTCCTGCGGCTCTGCTCTATTCTCCTGTTGCTTCATTTTCCTTACCTCTCATTTTTGTTGCTTCATCAGAACCGCCGCCCAAATACGAAAAGAGTTTACCGGACTTTGTATTCTTCTGAAGCTCCATAATCACACCCATATCAGGAATCGTGATATTCGGGATTTTCAGGATTGCTTCCATATCAAGCTGCTGCAACTTTTTCTCCGTATCACAACCGGAGTCAAAGAGTTTATTCAGCACCTTGACCTTATTCTGAAAAGTTGCTTTGTCTTTCACGAAAATACCTCCTTAGCTAATGTTGATTACAATAGAAATACTGCCGCTCTGTTCTTCTTTCTGCGGATTACGTGAATACTCAGGAAAAAGGGACTGTACTCTCTGCCTTGCCCTGCGTATGGTTTCAAAACAAGGAAGTCCGTATGCTCGGTAATTAAATACAATATCCTCAAGCGGAAGATTTCCGGCAGGTATATATCCGTATTGGTTGTAATAATGCAGAATGAGAAGCATATCATCATACCTCGACATCGGGCATTCCTTTAAGATTTCAAGCACTCGGCTCTCCACCGTTTTCTGTTGTTTCATAATGTTCCTCCAAAAAATTAAAGGGACAGAGTTTTTACGCTCTGCCCCGACTGGTTAATGTTCGCTTGTTACTTACTTCTTACGGTTTTTAACCTGAAGAAAGATAAAGCCGCCGACAATAACGGCGACTAATGCGATAGCGATAATTGTCTTTGCTTCCATTACTCGTTACTCTCCTTTTTCTTCTTTTTGTGTGCAACAACAGAAGTTACAGCGATACCGACAGCAGAAAGTCCGGCAAGGACATACCAAAGTTTCATATTGGTATCATCTCCTGTTTTCGGCGTATCTCTTAACTCATTGTGCATTTTTACAACGGCTGTTTCATCAAGTTTGATAGTAACATTCTGGTCGGCAGGTGTGATATATGCGGCAGACGCATTGTTTGCCACTTCTGATACGGTATATTCGCCAATACGAAGTCCCTCAATCACGATTTCGCCATTCTTATCTGTTTCAAATGTCATATCATACCCGTTTGCTCCGGTTACTCTGAACGCAAAACCTTTGACCTTACCGTCTGAAGATGTCTTGACGATTTTCAGTGTTCCACGCATAGCTTCATTGATAAATCCAACTCCAGCCTTATTCTCAACGGAATAAGTTGTTTCGTCTTTCTCAATGAAAACAGAGTATTCTCCCTTATCAAGCAGGAAGCCCTCCGGTGCTTTTGTTTCACGGACAATATATTTTCCGTAAAGCAGCTCTTTCATCTCATAAATTCCGGTTTCGGTTTCTTCAAGATTTCCGATAAGTTCATCGCCATCATCAATCTTTCCATTCTCATTGGTGTCCTTATATACCTCAAAGGTTGCACCCGTAAGCTTGTTATCCGGATATTCAGCGTCCACCTTCGTGAGTCTGATATTGCCGTGAACATACTCATTGACAATCTCAATTTCAATTACCTGCTCGGCTTTGCTGATATTGACCTCATACGCTTTTTTATCAAGAACAAATCCCTTTGGCTGCTCGATTTCTCTTACAATCCATTTGCCATAAGGAACTTTTGCAAAAGAAAAACTACCGTCTTTTGCAGAGGTAGTCGTCATAAGTGCAGTATCCTTTGTAAATTCTGTTTCTTCGGCTTTGAAGATACCGATAACAGCACCCTCAAGTGCTTCTCCGTTCTCGTCAATCTTCTTACCTGATACAGAACCATAGATAAGTTCATTCTTGATTTCTTTTCCATCATTCACTTTGATTTCAACTGTTGCGGTATCCTGACCTGCGTATTCAAACACAACCGGATATTTCGTATCAGAGAGAACATAATGCTCATCGGTTGCAATCTCCTTGACATAGTATTTGCCAAACGGAAGGTCTGACTTCATAACAGCAGTTCCATTTTCATTTACGCTGATAATTTCAATCAGTCCATCAGCCGGAATAACTGTACCGCTTGCAGATACAATATCTTCTGTGGCATAAAGACCAAAGCTGATGTTTTTGATTTCTCCGTTGTCGCCAATACCAAATGTCTTATCCTTTTCAATGACTTTTGCAAGGCTTACCTGCACTTTCTGTCTTTCGTTATAGAACGATGTGGAAGTTTCGGTAACAGAGATATTCTGACCTGCATAAGTAAGCTCAACCGTATGTGTTTCGCCACTCACTACCATTCCATCAGGTGCGGTAATTTCCTTGACCTCGTATTTTCCGAGATAAAGTTCTTTGCTCTTAACAAATCCATCGGAGCTTGTTGTGATAGTATCTACCACTTCGCCCTTTGAATAGCGGAGTGTACCGTCCGGTGTGCTAATATCTTCCGCAGCACGGACTTCATAAACTGCACCCTCAAGTCCTGCCACTTCATAAACAGGCTGATAAATAACATCACTGTCCTCAGAACCACTTACATTGACACCACTAAATACTTCTCCGGTCTTTTCAACCGTGATAGTACCTTTCTGTGCCATATTCGGCTTATTGACTTTCACAACAGTTACGCCGCCTTCCTCTGTGGAATTTTCTTCGGTAATATCAAAATATACCGGAGTATCATCAAGTACATATCCGTATGGAGCTTGTACCTCTACGATGGAATATCCCTTGCCGTAATCCAGTTTCTCAGGTGTTACAAGAGAACCATTTGCGTCGGTATAGAACACATCAATCGTGGTCGGTGTCGGATAAGTAAAGGTCATTTTGACCTGATTGCCCTGCGGGTCGTAAATCTTAAATCCTGCTCCTGCATACGGAATACTCTTTCCGCTTTCTGCGTCCACCTTGATTACATTGACAAAGCTCTCAAAGTTACGGTTATTGATAAGATAACGGTAGGTCTGTGCGTTCTGCGAAATGAACACATCAAAATCGTCCATCATCTCTCTGCCTTCCCAACCGGAAGTCTGGTGTACGGTATAAATACCATATGGCATATCTTTTGTCTGACCGAAGCCATTTTCATCGCAAACAATGGTATCTCTCTCGTCTTTATTGGCTGCGTCATAGCTTCCGGCAGATTTCAAATAAATCTCAAAGGAAGCACCCTTTTCAGGTGTTTCAATCTTTGTTTCTCCGTCATCGGTATGTTTGATGATAGCCACATTGCCTTTGATTACCTGCTCGGTTACATCATTGGAAGTAAGGTTGTGTTCCACCTCATAAAGTTTCGGGTCTGCACCTACTTCATGGATAGTCTTATCAAGCAAATATCCCTCTGACGGTGTGATTTCTCGGATTGTCCAGTCGGTATCACAAACATATTCTTTGGTAGTGAACTGACCGTTTTCATCAGTAACATACTTATCTACAAGCGTTTCTCCCTTATAGATACCGTAAACTGCTCCCGAAAGTTTGGCATTGCCCTGTGCTTCGCCCTTCTCAGCGTCGCTCTTTGTGACTGTTACAGTAAACTTCTTCAAAATGTTATTGAAGTTTCTTGTGGTTACTTCTTTCCACTTCACTGGTGCAGTCTGATTTTTTGGTACGACATAACGGATAGCTGTGTCCACTTCTTCAAGAGTATATGGTTCAGAACCACTGATAAGCACATCTTTGAAAGTTGCCACACCGTTTTGGTCTGTAACTGCATACTGGTCAACAGCAGCACCGGAAAGAGAAGTACCGTAAAGATGGAACTTCACACCTTCAACAAGGTTATCTTCTGAGGACTTCACTACCTGAAGGTCGCCACGCTTCAATTTGTTATTGAAATTGACCTTTGCAACCTGTCCTGCTACAACAGTAACTCTATGTGTTTCCTGCGGCTCGTACTTATCGTATGCCTGCTCGGTTACGGTATAGATACCCGGCATAAGATTATCAATCTGGAACTTACCGCCATTGGCTGTTGTAACTGTCTGATTGATACCGTTTCCAGTAATCGTGAAGTTAATACCGTCAACTTTTCCGTCCTCACTGGTCTTTACAATCTGACAAGAACCATAGCTGACTTTCATCTTCACATAACCGTTGATACTGTCGCTTACTTCCTGAGCATAGCTGACAACATCCTGCACACTGGAGTTCTGACCGTGTTTACCCTCTGACCATACAACCACACCTCTGCGGACTGCATTTTTCTTCGTTGCGGTAATAGTAAATTCCTTACTCGGTGCAGTATCCATAGAAACAGTAAGTTTGTTACCATTCACTGAAAAGCTCACTCCACTGATGCTTGCCTTGAAATTATATTTGGACAGCACATTATTGGAATCTGTCAGAGTAGTTGTGTACTTGCTTCCGTTCCACTCAAGTTCTATTGTCTTTGCCGAACCGGATGATTTATTACAAAAGCTTGGTATGGTCGCATGGTTCTGTACACTCTGCACCATACTGTTGTAATAACTGAAAATCTTATTGCGAAGCGGATGCTTTGCATTGATGACATCTTTCACATTGCTGCAACCACTGGCTGCTACATGATTGAAGTTCACATCACGCTCTCCGATAACAGTTTCCCAGATAAGAAGCTGTGTGGCATAAGCCTGTGCAATGCTGTTTGCTGCTGCTTCATTCTGTGACCTCCAAGATGTCGAGATTGTCCCACGATAGCCATACTGTAAAATACGACCAACGAAAAGACGGATTTCATCTCCGGAAATAACCCCATTGGCTGCAAGGTTATTAAAATAATTTTCGTCATACTTATTCATTGTCTGACCGACCTTGAGCGAAATTCCCGGCTCAATACAATAAGCAACATTGCCTGAGTATGAGCCAATAGCCTTAAGATTGGTAAAATTGGAACGTCCGGTATGCCAACCATTTTTCAAGGTCAAATTGCTGTGTCCCCATACCCCATCGTAATTAGCATCGCCATCACGAGGGAAATCGACCATATAAACATCGGCTTTTTCTCCCGAAGCAGCATATGCTGTTGTCGAGCCAATGCCTGCAAAAGTGGTCACACACATAAGGGTCGCCAAGAAAAGCGACGTGACTCTTTTGAATTTTGACTTTATCATTGCGTTTCCTCCTGTAAAAATTGAAAAACACACCGTATCTCTACGATGTGCCTTTGTGGATTTTCTTTTACGACAAGATTTACCTGCCGAAAAACAAATGCGGATTTTTCGTTAATTTTTCATTTTACCATACACCTCCCGTCCGTTCATACTGTGCGATTGCCCCTTAGAGATAGACATATACTTTGAGATAGTTATATTCAAGTGAGATAGTATATATCATTTTCGGTAGGTAAAAATATAACTAAGGGGTTAGAGTGTGAGAAAGGGGAACTGTAAAACAGGCTATCTGCTGTCACGTTCTGCACGGTTACGCAAAAACTTGTTGTAATACTCCAATGCTTTGCAGACAAAATCCTCTGTCTGACTGACGGGAATGTTTTTCGGGATAAGCTGTCTTACTCTATCGCCCCTCAACACGATTTTTTCCTTTTGGTTCGGCTTTTCCTCAGACATAACAGCGTGGATTGCTTCTGTTGTAAGGTTGCCCTCGTTGAATAACTTTCGCATACGGATTGTCTGGTCGTGTGACGGGGTTGCGTCATTCAGGTCGATTTCGTCAACCACATCACGCTGGCAATCTTCATCAAGGTAAGAAAGTTCTACGGCAGGACGCATTTTAATACGCCCCTCATCAACAAATTCAAGCAGTTCGGGAACAAGGTTTGTTAAACGAATATAACGACGAACTTGCGTTTGACTGTCGCCCGATTGTTCTCCGATTATTTGAGCAGTTTCTTTGCCATCCGACTTCCGACCCAGTGGGTTGGAAGTTAAATCTGTTCTTTTCCCTTGTCTGCTTAATGCTTCTAAACGCATTTTATAGGCAAAGGCTTTTTCACTCGGCAATATCTCTGACCTTTGGAAATTACTCTCAACCATTAAAATGGTCGCTTCATCTCTGTTCAGGTCTACAATCTCACTTCTCAGTGTTTCAAATCCTGCCAGTTCACAAGCTCGCTTTCGTCTGTGTCCTGAAACAAGTTCGTATCTGCCGTCCTCTTTCTGCCTTACCGTTGCCGGAGTAATAACCCCTCTTTCCTTGACACTCTCCACAAGCTGCATCATATCTTCATCGTCTCTGACCTTAAACGGATGGTCGGGAAAATCATCAATCAGCTCCAATGGAATATCTCGGATTTTTGAAAGCTGTTCTTCATCTCGCTGTGCCTGCGTGGTAAATAAATCATCGAGCTTCGTGAGAGTGAAGTCGCTCTTTCTTCCTGCCATCGGCTAACACCTCCTTTGTAAATTCAGCGTATGCCTTAGACACTGTGCTGTTTGGCTCATAAGCATAAATGCTCTTGCCTTTGGAAGAAGTTTCAGCGGCTTTTACGGCAATCGGGATTTGTGTTCGATACATCCTTATCTGATTACCGAAGTTTGCCCTGAGTGCTTCCACCGTACTCTTTGCAAGGTTTGTTCGGCTATCCACCAAAGTAAGCAGCATACCATCTATCTTAATATCCGGATTGATATACTTCTTTACTTTTGAAATTGTCTGCACAAGCTGTGTCATACCCTTTGCAGGCAAATACTGAGCCTGAACCGGAATGATAACACTGTCTGCCGCCGATAAAGCATTGAGAGTAACCATACCAAGCGAAGGCATACAGTCTATAATTACAT
>NZ_LR698973.1:144637-219697 GCF_902381825.1 Pseudocoprococcus catus | reverse complement strand
CAACCTGATACTCATAGCCGGAGTTCTCGCTATTCTGAAATACAGAAATCACGGCGTACCTGCTAAAGTGGCTATCATCAGAAATAAAGTCTTAGTGAATGACTTATTCAATTTTCAAGCGAAAAGGCTTCCGCTTTTGCTATCCGGAATGAACCCCTTCACTCATTTGGACAAAGGGGTATGAAATGCACACCCAAAATCTCCGCTTTTCCAAAAATATTTCAAAAAAATTTTTGGAAATTAAAAAAGCCGCCTGCTCCGGTTAGGAAACAGACGGCAAAACACGTTCTAAATGTATTCAATTTTCAATTTCTTTTTCTTTGCTTCAAGCACTTTGCAGAGGACATCATCTACTGCATCGGTGTATCGTCCCTGAGCTGCTAAATTGTTCTTCAGTTCAATGAGCGATTGTATCACTCGGCTTCGTTCTTCTTCATTTAAGTATAGATGATAGGTTTTCTCTCTCATTGGCTGTCCCTCCATCTTTCAAATGTATTTTTGATTATCTCCACATCTTCCTCTGTATCAGAAGAAATAAATATATGTACGCTCTGAAAAGCTTTCTTTAAATTATTGGCATAATCCAGTTCTGTGCCTTTCATCGGCAGCTTAATCAGCCTTATCCCTCGTTGCTTACACATATAGGCTTTCATTATTTCTATATTCTCGTCAGCACTTCCCGACTCAATAGCCAACTTTTCTGAAGGTATGTATGTTTCAAGCGGAACTCCAAGCAATCGGTCAGAACCAAGTTCTGCTTTCAAACCTTTCCTATTAGAATAATAGCTGACCGCCAAAGCAGGAAACAATGACAAATACTCCTGCTCACAAATTCGGCAGCCTTTCTTCAATATCGTTCTTTCATTTATCTTCATACTCCACGAATGACCGTGTCTGCATTTCCACCACGCTCTCTTTGCCGAAGTTCGTGATACCTCTGTAGGTTTCAGTTTATTCTGTTCATAATCCCATTCGCTAAGAAGCTGACCGTCTGTTGTCGCCAAATCATTATATCCGGCAATTACTTCTCTCTCTGCACAAACGGGGCATACCGTACCTTTCACACGGGCATTGATAACAGATTTCCACTCGTTACCGCATTTACTGCATCTCCACCAGACATTTTTCCTCGACTTTGCATTTACTTCATCAGGCTTCAATGGCAAGTTCTTCTCCGACCACTCCGAAGCAATTTCAGGGTGTGTTGTCTGCAAATCGTTAAACCCTTTCAGGAATATGTACCCACTGCAATACGGGCATTTACTCCCACCGGAACGGGTAGAAATAAGGGTGTTCCACTCTCTGCCACAGTCCTTACACTTCCACCAAGCCTTACGATTGGCAAAGACCGTAACCTGAGTTGGAAGTGTCGGACAATTTCTGTCCGACCACTCGGCTGCTATATCCGGCAGAAGTGTTGCAAGGTCATTAAAGCCTGCCAACACTTTATTATGGGAGCAGTACGGGCAACCCGTTTTATTTATTGTCCTGCTCTTAACGGCAGCTTCCCATTCGTGTCCCTTTTCACATCTCCATATCACTTTCTTATGAGAACCAATAGAAACTTCTGTCGGTTTTATCTTATTCTTTTTCGACCACTGCTTTACCAGTAGCGGCTCTAATGTCGCCAAATCGTTAATCCCTGCAATCACTCTCGCACCGGAACATATCGGGCATTTTTCTCCATTAGAACGAGCCTTAACGCTTGTCTGCCATTCGTGACCGCAAGCACCTCTCCACCATACTTTTTTATTTGAACCGAAAGTAATCTCATCAGGTTTAAGCGGTAAGTTCTTCTCTGACCACTCAGGAACAAGTTCCGGGCGTACTTCTGCTAAACTGTTATTCATAGCCAAACCTCAACCTCCTTGTGCTTAGAGTATATGAAGTTTTAGCTTTATCTTGTAGTTTGCGAATATCCGTATAAATAGAAAAAGCCCTTTGAGAAAAGGATTTCTCCTCTCTCAAAGGGCAAATTGACAAACTTGAATTTGTAATTACATTCCATACATATTGGCATTCTTTACAAGTACTTTATCACCCTTTTCTAATTGTTCCTTGGAAATTCCTCGTAACCCAAGTTCAACATGCTCTGTTTTATATCCACAACCATTTGCTTTTCGTTCTTTTGTATGTACATCGACAGTAGTAATTCTGGTTTCTAAGATATCTCCATTTGCTTTATAAATACATGCATTTTCCCCTTCTCTGCACATCCCTGTTAATATGTTTCCTGTGGCAACTGTTCCAACTCCCATAATTGTAAATATATCATCAATAATCAATTCAAAATCTTCTTTTAAACACGATGGAACATCTAATCTGCTCATGTATTCTGTTTCTCGTTCTTTTTTGCTTTTACCAAATAATCCCATGGTATTCCTCCTTTAAAACTTCCGATTTGTATTTCTGTTTGTTTTAAAAATGGGCAATCCCGATTGGAATTGCCCACTCTTTGTACTAATTATGCGATTTTTTCTTGCTTGCACCGATTTCTGCATCAATTGATGTAAGTTTGATGTAAATCGCTGTTTTTTAGTTTTTTATCAAATGAAGTACGTCCCGTCTATTTGGTAAAACGGTACATCTTTACATCATCTTAATAGAGCTTTGCACCTGCCGGAATGTGGTCATCTACCATCAGAAGATGAAGCTTTTCTTCGCCTTCTTCTTCATGAATAGCACTGAGGAGCATACCGCAAGAGTCAATGCCCATCATCGCTCTCGGTGGAAGATTTGTGATAGCGATAAGAGTCTTTCCAACCAGTTCCTCCGGCTCATAAAAGCTATGAATACCGCTTAAAATGGTTCTGTCTGTGCCTGTTCCGTCATCAAGAGTAAACTGTAACAGTTTCTTTGACTTCGGTACTGCAACACACTCTTTAACCTTTACTGCACGGAAATCTGACTTGCTGAATGTATCAAAGTCTACCATTTCCTCAAACAAAGGCTCAATCTTTACTTTAGAAAAATCAATCTTTTCAGACTCAGTTTTTACATTTTTTTCAGGTGCTTCAGAAGCTGTATTATTTACATCATTTTTCTTATTTACACCATCTAAGGATTTCATTGTGGGGAACAATAATACATCACGGATAGCCTGGCTGTCTGTCAGCAGCATTACCAGACGGTCAATACCGTAACCGATACCACCTGTTGGCGGCATACCGATTTCCAGAGCATTCAGGAAATCTTCATCTGTATGGTTAGCTTCATCATCGCCGGCTGCAAATGCTTCTTCCTGTGCAGCGAAACGTTCTCTCTGATCGATCGGATCATTCAGCTCTGAGTAAGCGTTACACATTTCACGGCCGTAAATATACAGCTCGAAACGTTCTACCAATTCAGGATTGGATGGTTTCTTCTTAGTCAATGGTGAGATTTCAATCGGATGATCTGTGACAAATGTAGGCTGGATCATCTTGTCTTCACAGAATTCTTCGAAGAAGAGATTGATGATGTCACCCTTCTTGTGACGTGCTTCATAAGCAACATGATGCTCGTCAGCCAGTTTCTTGGCTTCTTCATCTGTCTTCACTTCTGTAAAATCTACACCTGAGTATTTCTTAACTGCATCCATCATTGTGATACGTTCAAATGGCTTGGACATATCAATAATCGTGCCATTATAGCTGAGCACTGCGCTGCCGCAGACTTTCTCTGCAAGGTAACGGAACATACTCTCTGTCAGTTCCATCATGCCTTCATAGTCTGTGTAAGCCTGGTATAATTCCATCAATGTAAATTCCGGATTGTGACGGGTATCAACACCTTCGTTACGGAATACACGGCCAATTTCGTAAACTCTTTCAAGACCGCCGACGATCAGACGTTTCAGATAAAGCTCCAGAGAAATACGAAGCTTCACATCTTCATCCAGCGCGTTGTAATGTGTCTCGAAAGGTCTTGCTGCTGCACCGCCTGCATTGGATACAAGCATCGGCGTCTCTACTTCCATGAAACCACGGCCATCAAGGAAGTTACGGATTTCCTTAAGAATCTGGGAACGTTTGATAAATGTATCTCTGACTTCCGGATTCATGATCAGATCCACATAACGCTGACGATAACGAATATCTGTGTTTGTCAGGCCATGGAACTTCTCAGGAAGTGTATGCAGACTCTTGGAAAGGAGCGTGATCTCTGTTGCATGAATAGAAATCTCACCTGTCTTTGTCTTGAAAACTTTGCCCTTGATGCCAATGATATCACCGATATCAAACTTCTTGAATGCCTGATAGGCCTCTGTACCCAGTTCATCTCTTGCTACATAAGACTGAATATCTCCCTGCAGATCACGGACATTGCAGAAAGAAGCCTTACCCATGACACGCTTCTGCATCATACGGCCGGCTACAGTCACTTCCTGACCTTCAAGTTCATCAAAATTGTTCTTAATCTCCATGCTGTGATGGGTTACGTTATACTTAGTGATCAGAAACGGGTCATTGCCTGCTGCCTGAAGGTCAGCCAGCTTGCCGCGTCTGATCTTATCCTGTTCACTGACATCTGGTGTCTGATTGTTCTTTGCCTCTGCCACTTTATTCTCTCCTATTCTATTCGATAACTGATTTCTGCGTTTCTTGTTACTAAATTCAAGGTCTTACTCATAAAATTAAGCCCTTGTCCATATTAACCTCTTGTAAGTACAAGAAATTGATTACTTGTGATTGCTGAAAAATTAAGCTCTTGCAATCTCAAGAATCTTGAATTCCAGATCACCGGAAATAGTTTCAACAACGATTGTCTCGCCAACCTTGGAACCGATAAGTGCTGCACCTACCGGTGATTCATTAGAAATCTTGCCGTTTAATGCATCTGCTTCTGTAGAACCAACAATTGTATATTCCACTTCTTCGTCCATCTCTACGTCATATAACTTCACACGGCTGCCGATACCGACAGTATCTGCATCCACTTCATCCTGGCCAACAACTTCTACATTCTTCAGAAGTTTCTCAAGTTCTTCGATACGTGCTTCGATATCTCTCTGCTCGTCCTTAGCTGCATCGTACTCAGCATTTTCGGAAAGGTCGCCCTGTTCTCTCGCTTCCTTGATCTTCTGGGCAACTTCCTTACGTTTGTATACCTTCAGATCAAATAATTCATCTTCCAACGCTCTTAAACCCGCAAATGTCATAATATTCTTCTTTGTCTCAGCCATAATAAAATATCCTTTCTATAACTATTATTCTATCTTTCACCTGAACTGATCAGTCATTCTCAAAATGTTCATACTTCAGGCTGGATCCATCTTCTGCAATCCGCCATACAGTATAACTGCAGAACTATCTATTTTATCCAGCATACATCCCTGTATTATATCTTATTGACATTTCACTGTCAACTGATTCCTTCACTTAAACCCTTGATTCATGCCATATTTTTCGTCATGATCCATTGTTTTTGTCATGAGCTTTCATACCGCCTTCGCTGTATGCCAGCCAATCTGCCAAAAGCTGTTTCAAAGATTCATAAGATTCCACTTCATTCACAGCCTGACGCATTCTGGCGGAACCGTGATAACCGGCTGTATACCAGGCCACATGTTTGCGCATCTCTCGGATGCCCTGATATTCTCCCTTGTAACGGATATGCATTTCCGCGTGACGCAGCATCATATCTGTCATCTCTTTCAGCGACGGTTTCTCGTGAAGGATTCCCTTCTCCAGATAATCAATAATATCTCTAAACAGCCATGGGTTGCCTCTGGCGCCTCTGGCTGCCATAATGGCATCACATCCGGTCTCTTCAATCATTCGCTTTGCATCCTGAGGGGTAAAAACGTCGCCATTTCCAATAACCGGAATCTTCACGGCTTCTTTTACCCTGCGGATAATCTGCCAATCGGCCTTTCCGCTGTAATACTGTTCTCTCGTTCTTCCGTGGACAGCAACAGCCGCAGCGCCATTGGCCTCCACAATTTTGGCCATCTCTACAGCATTGATATGATCATCATCAAAACCTTTTCTGATCTTGACCGTCACCGGCTTGTCGATGGTTTCCACCAGACTTCTGACGATCCGGCCTGCCAGCTCCGGCTGCTTCATCAGTGCGGACCCTTCACCGTTATTGACAACTTTTGGCACAGGACATCCCATATTGACATCCAGCACATCAAAATCTCTGTCTGCGATCATTCTTGCTGCTTCCGCCATGATATCCGGGTCTGAACCAAACAGCTGCAAAGACACCGGGCGTTCCTGTGGCACAGTTTCCATCAGAAAAAATGTGTTTTTGTTCTTATAAGTAATGGCTTTTGCACTGACCATCTCCGTACAGACCATGCCGCATCCCTGTTCGCGGCAGAGCACACGAAATGGCAGGTCAGTAACGCCTGCCATCGGTGCCAGTATAACGGGACGATCAATGCAAAGATTTCCAATTTGTAATGGTTTCATCATCATATGCACAATGTTTCCTTTTTATTCCTGTTTCAAGGTCTATGATTGCCTTAGGTCTGAATTTTCCTGCTCTTCCTTCCGGCAGTCGCATTCTTATAATAAATAATGCGCAGCCCCTGAAGGGTCAGCATATTGTCATAGATATCTATGACATCTGTCTCATCCGCGATCACCTTGCCGAAGCCGCCGGTTGCTACTACTTTGATATTCTCAAGTCCTGACTCTTCCTTCATCTTGCGGACGATATATTCTGTTTCTCCGATGGTACCATAGACAATTCCGGCCTGAATGCACTCTGTTGTATCCTTCGTCAGAATTGTCTTCGGCTTTCTGATCTCCACTTCCGGAATTCTGGCTGCATCACTGGTCAACGCCTGAACACTTGTCTGAATACCCGGTGCAATAACAACGGAATCCAGCTTGCCGTCTTCTAAAACCAGCTGATAGGAAGTCGCTGTTCCGTAATCAATGACAATGGCCGGCACGCCGTATAATTCCTTGACAGCCGCTGCATTGACGATCAGATCAGAACCTGCTTCCTTCGGGTTTTCCGCACCGACTTTCACCCCGGTCTTCACTCCCGGTCCCACAATAACCGGATGCACATGAAAATATTTGATACAGGCATTGGTCAGCGAATACATGACATTCGGCACGACAGAAGCGATAATAATGCCTTCTATATCATGATGACTGGCATTGGATAAACGAACCAGATCACGCAAAAGCACACCATACTCATCGGATGTTCTCGGAACCTTTGTGGTCACACGATAAATCTTCAGAAGCTTCTCTCCCTTGAAGGTACCCAATGTGATATTTGTGTTGCTGACATCAATCGCCATTATCATCTTCAATATCCTCCCCTAAAAAGAAAACTTTATAATAGGTCTCCAGTGACTCGAATAATTCCTGTTTCTCCTGCTGCATCTGCTTGATCTTCAGCACACTGCCAATCTCATCATAAAGAAGATCGCCTTCATCGGCAGATGTATTGAGTTCAAGATTGCCGTTTTCATCAAATTCAAGAGACAGCACGCCGCCTACATCTTCCGTGAACAGCACGCACATAATCTTCAACTCATCCTTAACATGCTGCGGCAGCCCTTCAAAATTCTCATTCAGATAAAACTTCTTCTCGTATGCACTTGAAGCACATAATACCATTTTATCCTGAAACATATTTTTCCTCCTTCATATACCTGCCCGTTTCTGCTCAGAGCAAGTCCGTCTCATTC
Organism: Pseudocoprococcus catus; assembly: GCF_902381825.1. Taxonomy (GTDB): domain Bacteria; phylum Bacillota; class Clostridia; order Lachnospirales; family Lachnospiraceae; genus Coprococcus_A; species Coprococcus_A intestinihominis. The sequence continues at coordinate 212,055 of NZ_LR698973.1, read as the reverse complement.
TATAACTATACATACCCGAGAATGCCTCTGACCGAGACTTCCCCTGATATCACCGATGTTGTCGTTCCATCATCCCGCTCAACAAGAAGCCCACCTTCTGCATCAATGCCTCGGGCAGTTCCTTCATACCGATGGCCGCGTTCCTCAATCATCACTCTGCGGTCCATATTCACAAGGCGCTGATTATAAGTATCCACCATCAATACCAGGTTCTCTGTCTGCACAAAGAAATCATAATATTTCTCAAACGCTTTCCAGATATCTGCAATAATCTCCGCCCGTTTGTAATAGGCGCCTGTGATCACATGCATGGATGTAGCAACCGATGCAATATCCACCGGAAAATCATCTGTATTCACATTGATCCCGATTCCGATCACAACATAATGGATATTGTCCAGTTCTGAACTCATCTCTGTCAGAATCCCACACACCTTGCGGCCGTCGATCACGATATCATTCGGCCATTTAATAGCACAACCTTCCACACGGCTGCTGATAGCATCATAAACAGCCATCGCCGCTACCAGTGTCAGCATAGACGCTGACATCGGATGAATCTGCGGTCTCAAAAGAATACTCATCCAGATGCCGCTGCCCTTTGGCGAATGCCAGGGACGGCCTCTTCTGCCTCTGCCGGATACCTGACGCTCAGCGACCACAAGTGTTCCATGCGAAGCCCCCTGTTCTGCCAGCATCTTAGCTGTCTGATTGGTCGATGCCTGTTCTTCTTCATAGACAACCGGCCGTGCCGCCCATGATGTCTCAAGTAGACTCTCTACTTCCTCTGCTGTCACAAGGTCCGGTGTCTGCACCAGCCTGTACCCTTTATTCTTCACAGCATCAATGACATAGCCCTCTTCCTTCAGCTGATTCATCACTTTCCAGATGGCTGTTCTTGACACGTCGAACATCTGACACAGCTCCTGGCCGGACACATAGTCCTCTGCCTCTCTGAGACACTTTAATATCTTTTCCTTCATGTCACGACCTCCGCTTATATTCATTCCATATGAACCCATATGATACGATATTAACCCATTTTGATTAAATTATCAAGAGCTGCAATAAAAAGAATGTGCCACATCTCCCATCTGTAAGGAAATTGACACATTCCACTCAATCTGTTTATGAAGCTTTAACATTGTATTCGCTTTCTCTTGAATCATCAAAAGCTGACTTGTATGACAGCGGATACAAAACCAATCCAAGTACGCATGCCCAGAATACATCCACAACTGAATGCTGTTTCAGGAAAACCGTTGACATACAGATTGCAAGAGCCAGTATGTAGGAACCCACATGAACCAGCTTCTTGTGCTTAAAGGCATTGGAATGCTGGATAACCGTATTGATTGCAATACTGTTGAACACATGAATCGACGGGCAGACATTCGTTGCCGTATCCACAGTCCAGATCATGTCTACCAGTCTTGAAAAAATATTGTTGTTGGTTATCTCCGGTCTCAGATTCAATCCATTCGGAATCAGTGTGTAAATAATCAGGCAGACAATCATACCGGTGAACATATAACGGCAGGCATGATAAAAATCATCTCTTGACTTTATGTAAAAATAAACAAATGTACCGGCGATCCACACAAACCACAGCAAATACGGCACGATAAAGTATTCACAAAATGGAATCTTCTCATCCAGCTTCGAATGTATCATCAAAACCGGCTGTGCATACTTCTCCAACAGGGAAAACCACGTAAAATAAACAAGCATAAAAGCACTCACAAACTGCAATGGGTGCTTCAAGGTCCATTGTCTCAATCTTCTCATAGGAACTCCTCCACAACTTATTATAATTATTATGGTCGACTAAAAATTACTTTCTTTCTTGATACAAACAGAAGTATACACCCATTTTTTAAAGATTGTCTATCTAAATTCTGAAAAATTTCTTAAACATTCTCGTTATAAGTTTGTAAAAAAGTACAAGCCGCTGTACAACCTGCACAGCGGCTCGCCTGATCTTAGGTGAAAATTTACATATGTTCTAAGCATTATTTGGCATCTGCCTCTTTGACAACTTCCGCAATAGAAGTGGCAAGACCTGCAATGCCCTGAATATCTGACGGAATAATGATCTTCGTGGCCTTACCATCAGCCGCCTTCGCAAAAGCTTCCAGACTCTTTAACTGGAGAACAGCTGAATCTGCACCGGCTTCGCGAATGAACTTGATACCATCAGCATTGGCCTGCTGAATCTTCAAAATAGCCTGCGCTTCACCTTCTGCCTCACGGATCTTCGCTTCCTTCACAGCTTCCGCATGAAGGATCGCAGATTGCTTATCTGCCTCAGCCTGCAGGATCACAGATTCCTTATGGCCTTCTGCCTTCAGGATTGCAGAACGTTTCTCACCTTCTGCGATCAGAATGGATTCTCGACGTTCACGTTCAGCCTTCATCTGTTTCTCCATGGCATCCTGGATCGCAGATGGCGGGATAATATTCTTCAGTTCGACACGATTGACCTTGATGCCCCATGGGTCAGTGGCTTCATCCAGTGTTGAGCGCATCTTGGCATTGATGATCTCACGGGATGTCAGCGTCTCATCCAATTCCAGATCACCGATAATATTACGCAGTGTTGTTGCTGTCAGATTCTCAATGGCCATGATCGGATTCTGAACACCATAGCAATACAGCTTCGGGTCTGTAATCTGATAGAAGACAACGGTATCAATACGCATGGTAACGTTATCCTTCGTAATAACCGGCTGAGGTGCAAAATCTACAACCTGTTCCTTCAAGATAACTTTCTTGGCAACTTTGTCAATGATCGGCATCTTGATATGAAAACCAACCGACCAGGTTCCCTGATAGGCACCCAGACGCTCAATAACATAGGCATGGGCCTGGGGAACGATCTTAAGGCAGGATGCTAAGATCAATAACAGGATAATAATTAATACAATCACTAAAATCATATTAGTCTCCTTTCTTCTGTCCTTCGACAATGAGTTTCACGCCTTCAATACCAACAACAGTGACAACGTCACCTGTTCTGAAAATGATGGTATCATCCGAGCTTCTTGCTGTCCATTCCAGACCATTGATCACAACCTGACCTTCACCCTTCAGGTTATTGATATCCGCAATGACTCTGGCTGATTTGCCAACCAGGGCCTCCGTATTCGTCTTGACCGTTCTGGTATTCAGATACTTCACAGCCCATGGTCTTGTGAAAAACAGCAGTACAACAGATACAACTACAAAAACGCCAATCTGGATTCCCTGATTCAATCCGAGCAACGCTGTCAGAAATGCAAACAGAGCGCCTGCTGCAAACCAGATTGTCGTCAACCCCAGCGTCATAATCTCTATGATCAGCAGAACTGCCATCAATGCCAGCCAGATAATCTCCATTTGTTCCACGCAAATCCCTCCTTGCCTCATTCTATTCCGCATCTGCGTCTGATATCTGTAGTTGTCTTCATCATATCATTTTTTACGGTTGATGTCTATATCATTCCTCATTATTTAAAACAATTGACATTTGATATGTTAATAAATCTGAATTTTCTGAATTTTTTCTTACGAAATGATAACAATTTACAATTGTTCTCTTCTCTGGCGATTCGCCTCATACATCAGCACCGCCGCTGCAACCGCTGCATTCAGCGATTCAAGCTGTCCTCCCATAGGAATTCTGATGTAATCCGTGGCACTGTCAGCCGCTTCCTGCGTCAGGCCATTGCCTTCATTGCCGATGAGAAATCCTGAAGGCTGTCTGTAGTCTTCTCCGTCATAGGTATGCTTTCCCTTTAAATGGGCCGCATACAACCGAATGCCCTGTGCTTTTGCCATACGGATAGTCTCACAGAAATCATCCACATAGACAAACGGCATTCTGTACAGAGAACCCATTGTAGCCCTGATGGTCTTCGGATTATAAATATCTGTCGTTTCACGGCTCATAATGATCCCCGTTACGCCGGCTCCTTCCGCTGTCCGCATCATGGTGCCGAGATTACCCGGATCCTGAATATTCTCAAGGAACAGCAGCAATGCATCCGGCTGCTTCATAATAGCGTCCAGACTGTTCTCCTGCTGTCTGACAACCGCCATAATTCCCTGAGGTGTCTGTGTATCGGAAACCTGTCGGAATACCTGATCATCCACGATCAGTGCCTTCGAAAGATCCAGTCCCCGAAGTTCCGGCGGATGCCTGTAAAAGCTCTCAGATACATAAACCTTCTCCAGTCTGTCCGCCGGAGTTTCTGCAACCATCCGGATGCCCTCTGCCACAAAACACTTTTCCTTTCTTCTCTGCTTACTCTTATTCAAAAGTTCTTTAATCCTTTTCATCTGTGGATTGGAAACACTTGTGATCATCTTCTCCTCCTTCAAAAAAAGAGCTGCCGCCTCTTCCCGATGGCTCAAAGCCACTGCGGAATTTTCTGACGACAGCCCCTGAATATCTCTGTATGATTCAGTTATATCTGTTCTGTAATTATATCAATGTGGACTAGTACATCGTTTCGTAAATAACTATACCTGTACACTCGGATTCGCAGGCAAGTGAATGGTATAGTTATTTCGAAAACGATGTACTAGCGTGCAAGGATCTTGGCTACACTGTACTGGAACGGATCCAGCTCCTTCTGCATCGCCAATGCTTCCTCAATATCATAATCAACATACTTGCCGTCCTTATAAGCAACAACACGATTGCTCTTGCCGCCCATCAGAGCGTCTACAGCATAGGCTCCCATGACGGAAGCCATCACTCTGTCCTTCGCAGTCGGGCTTCCGCCTCTCTGCAGATGTCCAAGTATCGTTGCCCTCGTCTCAATGCCGGTGGCCGCTTCAATCCGCTTGGCCATGCTGGTGGAATGGCCAACACCCTCTGCATTGATGATAATATGATGCTTCTTGCCCCTTCTTCGGTTGGCAATAATATGATCAATCAAGGCTTCCTCATCGTAATTATATAATTCAGGAAGCAGGATATCCTCTGCACCGTTGGCAATACCGCACCAAAGTGCAATATATCCGGCATTTCTTCCCATAACTTCAATAATACTGCATCGCTCATGGGATGTGGATGTATCGCGGACCTTGTCAATGGCCTCCATCGCTGTATTCACCGCCGTATCAAAACCAATCGTATAGTCTGTACATGCAATATCCAGATCAATGGTTCCCGGTACACCAATGGTATTGATACCATGAGCCGCCAGCTTTCTTGCGCCCTGGAAAGAACCGTCACCGCCGATAACAACAACACTGTCTATGCCATGCTTCCTGCAGATCTCTGCGCCCTTTCTCTGGCCTTCCTCTGTACGAAACTCCTCACATCTGGCTGTGTATAAAAATGTACCGCCGCGATTGATAATATCAGATACACTGCCGGCATACAGATCAATGATCTCTTCCTCCAACAGTCCTGAATATCCCTTCTGAATCCCCTTGACCTGACAGCCGTAAGCAATCGCCGTTCTGACGACCGCTCGAACTGCAGCATTCATTCCCGGTGCATCTCCACCGCTTGTCAGTACACCTATTGTTTTTACACCATCATTCATGCTCAATTCCTCCACTTACGCTGTCTTAATCTTTTATCTCAAATCCATTAGAAATATTTTAATACAGTTTTAGAAGCTTTTCAAGACAGTTTCCCGAACTTTTACGTTTTCTTTTCCCAATACTGTTCCAAGCTGGTCAAGAATTTCTTCCTCTGCCTTTATATTCCATGATACAGGCAGTTTCTTAATGGCTTTTTCCACTTTACAGAATATGATGACCCGGTCATTACCCGAATGCCCCGCCAGGGTTTTGTACAGGGTTTCCTGCTGTCCGATAAAGCTGTTCTTGTCCGGATACTGCAACCATACTTCCTTTGGCACCTTATCAAAAGGAATGATCTTCTCCGCGATCAGTTTCGCCTGCTGATCCTCCGAAGCAGACACACGGCCCTTGATGTAGAGCTTCGCCTCCTCTGTCAGCTCAGCCTGGTATTTCTCATAATCATTCGGAAAAATAATGACTTCTACTGTTCCCAGCAGATCCTCCAACTGAATAAAAGCCATCATCTTATTGTTCTTTGTTGATTTAACTGTTTTGCCCGTCACCATACCGCCAATGACCACCAATGACTGATCGACCACATTCGGCATACCGCTTTCCTCATTGACATAGAAATCGGAGGTCACCGCCGTGACATTTCTGCGCCAACTCTCAGCCACATCATCCAGAGGATGTCCGCTGATATATACCCCGAGGACTTCCTTCTCAAAGGAAAGGAGGGTGCCTTTGTCATACTCACCCACATTCGGATAACGAATCTCAAAAGCCTGTTTTTCTTCTTCGTCCATGAAATCGAATAATGTCATCTGACCGCTGATATTTTTCTTTCTGTCCTGAGCCACCTGATCCATAATCTGCGCATAAACCATCATCTGCTGCCGCCTTGTGGCTCCAAAGCTGTCAAAGGCACCTGCCTTGATAAAATTCTCAATGGAACGTTTATTGACTTCCTTGCCGCTCATACGCTCAATGAAATTCTTCAGGCTTGTAAATGGTCCCGCCAGGGTTCTCTCCTGTTCAATGGCTGCCACCACCGGTCTTCCGATACTTTTGACCGCAGAAAGCCCGTAAAGGATTCTGCCGTTGTCCACAGAGAAACTGCTGACGCCATGATTAATATCCGGCGGCAGTATCTTAATGCCCATCTGTCTGCAGGTCATAATATATTCTGCAACTTTCACTGAATTGTCGATGACAGATGTCATCAGAGCCGCCATGAACTCTACCGGATAGTAGTATTTCAGCCATGCTGTCTGATAAGAAACAATGGTATAGGCTGCTGCATGGGACTTATTGAAGGCATACTTGGCAAAATCCGTCATCTCATCAAAGATCCTGTTGGCCGTCGCCTCATCAATACCGTTGGCAATACAGCCGGGCACACCCAGTTCATCATTGCCGTACACAAAGTACTGGCGTTCCTTCGCCATCACATCCGCTTTTTTCTTCGACATAGCTCGACGCACAAGGTCGCTTCGTCCCAGATCATAACCGGCCAGTTTCATAACAATCTGCATGACCTGTTCCTGATAGACAATACAGCCATAGGTCGGTTCCAGAATCTCTTCCAGCTGAGGACACTCATACGTGATGGACGCCGGTTCGTTCTTTCCCTTGATATAACGCGGAATAAAATCCATTGGCCCTGGACGATAAAGCGAAATACCTGCAATGATATCCTCGAGATTATGGGGTTTCAGTTCCTTCATGAAGCTCTTCATTCCTGAACTTTCAAGCTGAAAAATACCGTCGGTTTTTCCTGTTCCGATCATATCAAAAACAGCCTTGTCATTGTAATCAATCTCATGCATGTCCACATGATGCCGACCGTCTGCATTGATCAGCTTCACTGCATTCCGAATAACAGTCAGTGTACGCAGCCCCAGAAAGTCCATTTTCAGCAGTCCCAGCTCTTCCAGCGTGGTCATGGTGTATTGTGTCGTGATCACATCGTCTGCGCCTCTCGACAGCGGTACAAACTCATCGACAGCCTTCGGGCTGATAACAACACCGGCAGCATGCATGGATGTATGCCGCGGCAGGCCTTCCAGTCTTCTTGCCATATCAATCAAATTGTGGATACTGTCATCCCCGTCATAGAGCTTTTTCAGCTCCGGATTCATCTTCAGCGCCTTATCGATGGTAATACCAAGCTCATTCGGAATCATCTTGGCCACACTATCACAGATGGCATAAGGCAGATCCAGGACACGCCCCACATCACGGATCACACCCCGCGCTGCCATTGTACCAAATGTAACAATCTGCACCACGCGCTCTTTGCCATATTTTCTGACAACATAATCAATGACTTCCTGTCGTCTTTCAAAACAGAAATCCACGTCGATATCGGGCATCGTCACACGGTTCGGATTCAGGAATCGCTCAAAGAGTAAATTGTAGCGAATCGGATCCAGGGTTGTAATATCCAGACAGTAGGATACAATGCTTCCTGCTGCCGAACCTCGGCCCGGTCCGACCATAATGTCATGCTCTTTGGCATAATGAATAAAATCCCATACAATCAGGAAATAATCCACGAATCCCATGGTTTTGATGGTATTTAATTCATAGCTGACACGCTCTTTGAGCTTCTCATCCGCCTGCGGGTATCTTTCATAAAAACCGTCCCAGACAAGTTTCTGCAGATATTCCCATGAATCGTACCCTTCCGGCACAGGAAATTCCGGCAGTTTGTAATGACCGAACTCGATATCCACATGGCATCGCATGGCAATTTTGTGCGTATTCTCGATAGCCTCACGGGCATAAGGGAACAGCGATGCCATCTCTTCCGGTGATTTGACATAATACTGACCGCCCTCATAACGCATTCTATCCGTATCCGCCACTTTCTTGCCTGTCTGGATGCACAGCAATACGTCATGCGCCTGAGCATCTTCGGCCAATGTGTAATGAATATCATTGGTTGCTACCAATTCAAGGCCTGTATCTTTCGCCAGCCGAAGCAATCCCTGATTCACCGTTTTCTGATCCGGAATGCCATGATCCTGCAATTCCAGATAAAAATGATCTTCACCGAAGATTTCTGACATTTCCTGTGCTGCATTCAAAGCCGTTTGATACAGGCCTTTTCTCAATGCATCTGGAATCTCTCCTGCCAGGCAGGCACTGAGAGCAATGATGCCTTCATGATATTCTTTTAAAAGTTCTTTATCTACACGGGGCTTATAATAAAAGCCTTCCGTAAAACCTTTGGATACAATTTTCATCAGATTATGATAACCGGTATCATTCTCCGCAAGCAATACCAGATGGTGATATCTGTTGCTGCTCATATTGCCGCTTTTGTCAAAACGTGAACCCGGTGCCACATAAACCTCACAGCCGATGACCGGATGAATGCCCTGCTTCTGTGCTTCCTTATAAAAATCAATCACACCATACATAACACCGTGATCTGTGATGGCCACACTGTCCATGCCAAGTTCCTTGACTCTGGCGATCAGTTCTTTGATTTTATTGGAGCCATCCAACAGACTGTATTCTGTATGAACGTGCAAATGTGTAAAATCCATGCGTACTCTCCTTTCTCCTGATAGTCTATCACCCAACCGCGAAGCAGCTGTTTTTTTCGCGGTCATACTCATCTTCTTGACACGAAAAAGGACTGCTGTAAAACGAGCACCCGCACAATACTGCTGTGCTTGAGAACCGGTTTTACAACAGCCTCTTTCCTGTCGATCTTTATAATAAAATATGTTTATTTCGATGTTGTCAGGTATTCTTCGATCTTGTTCATCGCTTCTTCTTCATCGACACCTTTCGTGATGATCGTCACTTCTTCACCCGGCGCAATAGAAAGTGTCATCATACCCATAATGCTCTTTGCATTCACCTTTTTATCTTCAACTTCTACGTAAATATTGCTTTCAAACTGGCTTGCAACCTGTACAAGTAAAGCCACAGGACGCGCTTCCATATCTGTAGGAATATTGATTGTAATGTTCTTTGAAATCATAAAATATACCTCGCCTTTCGATAATACCCCTATTGATGATGTCGTTCCCGAAGTTCATCAGCAAAAAGACTGATCTTCTTCAATCGGTGATTGACACCTGACTTTCCAACCGGTGTGTCCAACAACTGTCCGAGCTCGGCCAGTGTCGCCTCAGGATAGCGAACCCTCAATTCTGCCATCTCCTGGAGAGATTCCGGTAATTCGTCAAAAGCCGACGACATCTGAATGAATCTGATATCTTCAATCTGTTTCACAGCTGCTGAAACAGTCTTATTGATATTCGCTGTTTCACAGTTAACCTTACGATTGACGTTGTTGCGCATATCCTTGACAATGCGCACATTCTCCATATCCATCAACGCATTATAGGCACCCATAATATTCAGCAGATCAACGACCTGCGAGCTGTCCTTTACATAGACAACAAAATACTTTCTTCTCTTGATGACCCTTGCATTGATATTGAATGTCTCCATAATCATCTGCAGTTGTTTCGCCTTTGCCTCACTCAGGCAAACAATCTCAAAATGATAGGTCTTCACCGGATCGCTGACTGATCCTGCCGCCAGAAATGCGCCCCGGATAAATGCCCGTTTGCAACATTCTCTCTGAATAATCAAACTGTCTGATATGGAAAAATCTTCCTCAATCACGCCAAACGGCTTCATCAGCCTGCATGTCATAAGTATCTTTCTCGCTGTTTCATCGTCATTCACAGACAAAACATAGGACCGATTCTTATTCAAACTGGAACTATGCCGGATTGAGATATCCGTATTTATATTATATGTTTTTTTCAATAATGTAAAGTACTTTCTTGCAACGGTTACATTTTCTGTATGAATTTCTATTCGAACGTGATCTTTTTCATCAAAAATCACCTTGCCGCACATACTGATAATTGCCGCCGTTTCCGCAATGCAGCAATGGCGCGGACTATTGCACTCTTTTGAAAGTTCTTCTTTGACTTTGCTGGAAAAAGACATAGCCTTACCTCACCTGACTGCTCTTATGCTGTCCATCTCTGTCTACATCCCTGTGTTCTGCTTTGATACTGTATTCCAGATCTTTCATTTTCTCGTACAAAGCATTGGTTATTGTCACCGATCGATGCTTGCCGCCGGTACAGCCGATGGCCACCACAAGCTGGTTCTTTCCCTCTGCAATATAACGCGGGATCAGAAAAACAAGCATATCATACAGCTGTTTCAGGAATATACCGGCATCTTCTGATTTCATGACATAGTCATACACCGGTTTGTCATTGCCTGTCTGATGCTTCAATTCATCCACATAGTAAGGATTCGGCAGGAAGCGTACATCGAACACAAGATCCGCATCCGCCGGAATGCCGTATTTGAATCCAAATGACAGCAATGTAATATAGAAATTGCTGTAATCCTTATCCTCAACGAAAATATGCTGAATTTCCTTTTTCAGATCGCGAATCAGAAGGTTGCTTGTATCAATGATGTAATCGGACTGTTTCTTCAGGAAACTTAAGCGCTGTCTCTCCTCAGCAATGGCTGTCTCGATTCTTCCGCCTGCAGCCAACGGATGATTTCTTCTTGTCTCTTTATAGCGCTTAATCAGTTTGTCATCTTTGCAGTCCATAAAAAGGATTTCATAGTCATAGCCTTCATCCCGCACCGATTTCAGAACATCCTCCAACATATTCAGATGATTTCTGCTTCGGATATCAATGCCCAGTGCCACTTTCGACATCATATTCTCCTCATGCCAACTGATCTCCGCAAACTTCAGGACCAACGGCACCGGAAGGTTATCCACACAAAAGTACCCGGCATCTTCAAGCATCTTCAATACTGAACTCTTTCCAGCTCCCGACATTCCCGTTACAATTACAAAACGCATCTTATCACCTCGGTTAAAACTCTCCCAACAGTCTGACTTCCGGCTCTATCCTGACATGGAATTTCTCTTCCACTTCCTGTTGGACATAACGGATCAATGCCATCACATCTGCCGCCGTTGCCTGCCCTGCATTGATAACAAAACCACTGTGCTTCTCAGATACAACCGCATCGCCGACACGAAAGCCTTTTAAACCGCAGTCCTGGATCAGCTTACCGGCAAAATAGCCCTCCGGCCGTTTAAATGTGCTGCCTGCACTCGGATATTCCAACGGCTGCTTCTCTCTTCTTAAGCGTGACAGTTCCGTGACTCTGTCTGAAATGGCCGCAGCATCACCTTTCTTAAAGGAAAAACCTGCTCTCAGAACAACTAACGGATGCTCCATCATCACACTGTGCCGATAAGAAAGTTTCAGATGTTCCTTCTCCAGTTTCAGAATGGCACCGGTTTCATCCATCAGTTCAGCCCACAATATATTGTCGCTGATCTCTCCGCCATAGGCACCTGCATTCATGGTAACACCGCCGCCAAGTGTTCCGGGTATGCCGGTAGCGTATTCAAAACCGGTATATCCCATAGAAGAAACTTGACGTGCCAGCCTGGAAAGCATCACGCCTGCCCCTGCCTCAACCAGTAATTCTCCTTCCTGCTCTTCATACTGTATATGATCCATTGTATGGCAAATATGAAAGATCACACCTCTGTAGCCACCGTCTCCCACCAGAAGATTGCTGCCGTTGCCTGTCACAAAGTAGTCCACATCCACTTCACGACATAAAGCGATTCCCTTTGCCAGGGCAGATGCATCCGCTGGTTCAACAAAATAATCTGCCGGACCACCAATGCGGAATGTGGTATGCACAGCCATAGGCTCATCTCTCAAAACGTGGTCTGAGCCTGCTGCCTCCAATAATCTATGATAAAAATCCATATAAACCTCTTATCCTTTTATTTCAATCGATTGATCATGATTCATTCTAAAAATTGCAGACCATGCCTGCTGCACCGGTCATCCCCGCATCATTGCCCAATGATGCCAATACAAACGGCGTCTCTGCAGATGCATGAAACGCATACTGCTGATAATAACGCCGAATGCCTTCCGTCAAATATTCACCGGCCCTTGATACACCGCCGCCAATAACAAATACATCCGGATTCATGACACAGGCAATATAAGCTGCCGCACGGCCCAGAGCCTGCATCATCTGCTCTGCCACCCGGCATGCAAGGGCATCTCCTGCCTTAGCTGCATCCAGGACATCCTTGGCTGTCAGCGGGGCATACTGTCTCAAAATACTTGCTTCATCACACTCTGTCAATTGTCTCTTTGCCAGATTGACAATACCTGTCGCAGAAGCGATCTGTTCAAGGCAGCCCTGATGGCCGCATCCGCAGGTTCCCACAACATTCTCCGGTTCTGTGATCACCATATGTCCGATCTCACCGGCTGCACCATTGGCGCCTGATACAATCTGTCCATTCTGGATAATGCCGCCGCCGACCCCCGTTCCCAGTGTGAACATCACAATATTCTGATAGCCTTTGCCGCCGCCCTGCCACTGTTCTCCAAGGGCTGCTACATTGGCATCGTTCGCAGCTTTGACCTTCATTCCTGTCAATGCTGATAATTCGTCTGCTACGCAGACATTCCCCCATCCGAGATTCACGCAGCCCTGAACCCTATTCTCATTCAGAACCGGTCCCGGAACGCCAATACCGATGCCTGTCACCTGTTCCTTCGTCAGATGACGTACATCCACCTTATTCTGTATGGACGCTGCAATATCACCGAGAATAGCAGCGCCCTGATTCTCTGTTCTTGTCGGAATCTCCCATTTCTCCTGAAGCATTCCGTCTACTGTAAATAAACCGATCTTGACAGTGGTACCGCCGAGATCCACACCAAAACAAAATTGATCCATTAGTCTTCCTCACGTTTCTTCTGAAGGTTGCCCGTCACACGGCGATACAATTCATGTGCTGCATTATAACCCATCTGTTTCTGTCTGTGGTTGATGGCTGCTGTTTCTACGATGATAGCCAGATTACGCCCCGGACGGATTGGAATCGAATGGCAGACAACTTTATTGCCAAGGATTTCTTCATACTGTTCTTCCAGACCCAGTCGGTCATATTCACGCTCACGATCCCACTCTTCCAGTTTGATGATCAAACTGATGCTCTGGCTTTCTTCAACGCTCTGAACACCGTACAGCGTCTTAACATCAATAATACCGATACCGCGCAGTTCAATAAAATATCTTGTGATGTCCGGTGCTGTGCCAATCAGCTCATCGTTATTCGTCTTCTTGATCTCAACAACATCATCGGATACAAGACGATGACCGCGCTTAACCAGTTCCAGCGCTGCCTCACTCTTACCGATACCGCTTTCACCGGTAATCAGAACCCCCTCACCAAACACATCCACTAAAACTCCATGGATGGAAATTCTCGGTGCCAGCTCTATCTTCAGGAAACGGTTCAATTCTGAGAAAAAGGATGATGTGCCGTCATCTGTAGACAGCACGGGAACCCCGTATTTATTGCCCAGCTCCATAAAAAGCGGACGCGGCTCAAGTCCACGGCAGAAAATCATACATGGGATACCTGCTTTGAAAATCTTCTCTGTCATCTCACGGATATAATCATCATCATGCATCTTCAGATAAGAATACTCTACCTTGCCGATCAGCTGAATACGGCTGTAGTCAAAATATTCAAAGTAACCCGCAAACTGCAGGGCCGGACGATTGACATCTGTCTGTCTGATCACGATCTTCTTCGTATCCACTTCAGGTGTCAGATTCTTCAAATTAAACTTCTCAATGACTTTGTTCAGTTTTACACTGTAATTTCCTTTGCTGGTATTGTACATTCTATCTCTCCACTCCTGTCCAAATGACCGTCTCTTTTCAATCTTCGCTTCATTTTAACATATCTTTATATTTTCATCAATGAAAATACGCATAAACTGCTCTGGCACTTCCCGCATTCATACTTTCGGCTTTCATCAGTTCTTCCTCATCCGCCTCACGTATTTTCTCTATACTGCCGAAATACTTCATCAGTGCCTTTCTTCTGGCCGGTCCGATGCCCGGAATCTCATCCAGCACTGAACGTACCTGGGTCTTGCTTCTTAACTGTCTGTGATATTCTATGGCAAAACGATGTGCTTCATCCTGCATTCTTGTAATTAATTTGAACATTTCAGAATGCGTGTCGATGGGAAGTTCCACCTGCTGATAATAAAGGCCTCGTGTCCGATGGTGATCATCCTTGACCATACCACAGACAGGGATCTTCAGATGCAGCTGATTGAGCACTTTTAAAGCCACATTGACCTGCCCTTTGCCACCATCCATCATCAATACATCCGGGAAATCCGAAAACTTTCCTTCTTCCCCGCTCACAGTCTCTTCCAGTCCATGCTGAAAACGCCTTGTCAAAACCTCTTCCATACAGCGGTAATCGTCCTGTCCTTTGACTGTCCGGATTTTGAACTTGCGGTAAGCATTTCGCTTCGGCTTGCCGTTTTCATATACGATCATGGAGCCAACAGTCTCTACACCGCTGATATTGGAAATATCAAAGGCTTCCATCCTTCGGATACCTGCCGGAAGACCGAGCATCTCTGCCAGATCCCGCACAGCACCGGTTGTTCTTGCCTCTTCCAGTCGTATTTTCTCTCTGTCCTTTGTCAGCACGTTTCTCGCATTCTCAGCCGCCAGCTCCACCAGACGCTCTTTCTGTCCGCGCTGCGGCACCACTTCACGCACCTTGTGCCCTTTTCGCCCTGACAGCCATTCCAGAATAACCTCCCTGTCATCTAAGGGATACTGCAGCATTAATGTAGACGGAACGAAAGGGGATGAAGCATAGTACTGCTTGACAAATGCAGTCAGCACCTGGCTTTCCGTATCATTGGCCACACCGGACACATAGAAGTGTTCACGGCCGATCAGGCGGCCATGACGAACAAAAAAGACCTGAACCACAGCCTCATCCTTATCTCTTGCAAAAGCAATGACATCCTTGTCATCCATCTCTGAACTGGTAATCTTCTGTTTCTGATCAATCTGTTTCACGCTGTTTAACAGATCCCTGTATGAAGCTGCCTTTTCAAAATCCATCTTTTCTGAAGCCGCGTACATTTTATCCGTCAGCATCTGGATGACCGGTTCAAAATTGCCCCCGAGAAAATGCAGCATCTGGTGAACATTTTCATGATACTCTTCCTGGGAAATATAGCCCTGGCATGGTGCCTGACACTGTCCCATATGATAATAAAGGCAAGGCCTGTCATTGCCTGTCTCCTTCGGCAGACTCCGATTGCAGCTGCGGATTTTGTAAATTTTCTGAGACAGGTCGATAATATCCCGGACAGACTGTGAACTTGTATACGGCCCAAAATATTTGGCTTTATCCTTCTTCATGGAACGGACCAACATAATTCTCGGAAAAGCCTCTCCCACCGTCACCTTGATATACGGATAGGTCTTATCATCCTTCAGCATTGTATTGTATTTCGGCCTGTGTTCCTTGATCAGATTACACTCCAGTACAAGGGCTTCCAGTTCCGAATCTGTAATTATATATTCAAATCGAGCCACATGGCTGACCATCTGACGAATCTTCGGTGTATGATTTCTGCTGCTCTGAAAATACTGCCGAACACGATTCTTCAGGATGATGGCCTTGCCCACATAGATAATATCATCATGGACATCATGCATAATGTAGACGCCTGGTTTTGCCGGCAGCTTCTTCAATTCTTCCTGTATATCAAACATTGTTTTCTTCCTCCACACAAAGTATTGACAGCACGAATTTATATATTTCATGGAAAAAGGCTGCTGCTTAACACAAACATGTTTTCTCTGTCTGTATTTTGCAGCAACCCTTTTATACTACTATTACTGATATTGATTGCTTAATCTTCTGCTTTTGTCTCTAAGGAGACGTTGATGTCGGATTCTGATGATGCCCCATTGTCTGTTTTTGCTTCAAGTAAAGCCGGTTCATCCTGTCCATCCGGTTGCGAATCATTCTCTGCCGGATTTGAAACATTTGCTTCTGCCTGTTCGGTTTCCGGATCCGGGATGCCTTTAACTTCACGGAAAATCTTCATAAATTCCTTGCCGGTGATTGTCTCACGCTCAATCAGGAACGCTGCAATCTTGTCCAGGCAGTCTCTGTTGTCAGCCAGAAGCGCCAGCGCCTGGTCATAAGCATCCTTCAGGATCTTCATGACTTCCTGATCGATCTCCGCTGCTGTGGCTTCGCCGCAGTTAAGGGTCGCACGTCCTCCCAGATACTGATCTTCAACAGTTGTCAGACCAATCAGGCCGAATTTCTCGGACATACCATACTGGGTGATCATGGCGCGTGCCAGCTTCGTTGCCTGCTCGATATCATTGGATGCACCTGTTGTCACACTGTCAAATACAATGCTCTCTGCCGCACGACCTGCCAGCATTGTCACCAGTTCCTCACGAATCTGCTTCTCAGACATCAGATATTTTTCTTCCTCCGGTACCTGCATCACATATCCCAATGCACCCATTGTACGCGGGATGATCGTGATTTTCTGTACCGGCTCTGTGTTCTTCTGAAGGGCAGCCACCAGTGCATGTCCGACTTCATGATAAGAAACAATTCTGCGTTCTTCGGCACTGAGTACACGGTCCTTCTTGGCCTTGCCGGCAATAACCACTTCCACGGATTCAAAAAGATCCGACTGAGATACTGCATTACGTCCATTACGAACAGCCAGCAGCGCTGCTTCATTGATAATATTGGCCAGGTCAGAGCCAACGGCTCCGCTTGTTGCCAATGCAATCTCTTTAAAATCAACGGTTTCATCCATACAGACATTCTTCGCATGCACCTTCAGAACATCAATACGCCCTTTGAGATCCGGACGCTCTACGATAATACGGCGGTCAAAACGTCCCGGTCTGAGAAGTGCCTTATCAAGGATCTCCGGGCGGTTCGTTGCCGCAAGAATGATAATTCCCTTGGATGAATCAAAACCATCCATCTCTGCCAGTAACTGGTTCAATGTCTGCTCACGTTCATCATTGCCGCCGAATCTGGAGTCACGGCTCTTGCCGATGGCATCCAGCTCATCGATGAAAATAATACACGGTGCATTCTGCTGTGCCTGCTTAAACAGATCTCTGACTCTGGAAGCACCTACACCGACAAACATCTCAACAAAATCCGAACCTGATAAGCTGAAAAACGGTACACCGGCCTCGCCTGCCACCGCTTTGGCCAGCAATGTCTTACCTGTTCCCGGAGGTCCCACAAGCAGCGCGCCCTTTGGCAGCTTCGCACCGATCTTCGTATATTTCTCCGGATTATGAAGAAAATCCACAATCTCTCTCAGAGATTCCTTGGATTCTTCCTGACCTGCCACATCCTGGAATGTAACACCTGTCTTGTCCTGCACATAAAGCTTGGCATTGCTCTTGCCGACGCCCATCACACCACCGCCGCCTTTGAATGCAAAACGGTAGAAGATCATCATCACTGCAACCATCAGTACCGTCGGCAATACAAAGGACAAAATGCTGCTCATCACATACGTTGTCGTATCAATGACCTTACGTGAATAGGTAACACCTGCATTGTCCAGTTCCTCATAGAGACGTTCATCCTGAACATTGCCTGTATAATACTTGACATTCTTCTGGTTCTTCACCTCATAATAAATGCGGTCCGAATCCAGTTCCACCTTCGTCACCTTTCCATCCTTGACATCCTGCATAAATTCTGTATATGTCACTTCCTTCTGGGAAGCGGATGCAATCTTGCCGGACAGCATCTGGGCAATAATCATCACTGCAATTGCAAGAACAACCATGACAAGAAGACTCTTCTTGTTCATGTCATCCTTCTTATTATTGCCGCCTTCCGGATCCTGATCCGGACGATTGTTGTTCATTTTCTGATTATCCATATATCCTCCTGCCTATAGGCTTATTCATATCCTATGTATTTCCCGCCCTGTTTCACGGGATGCACTTCTATATTATAAGTAAATATTCAAATCAAATCAATAGTAAACAAAACTTTTAACAAATTCTTTACTTTTTCCGCAGCTTTGCCATGGTGAAATTTTACAGTTTCTTCCAGTTAAATTTTTTTCAAAAATTTGTAGATTCTTAAGGAAAGGTGCGCTATAATATTTTAGTTATTTATTGTCTGTATTTTTCAGATTGTAAACTTTATATTTTATTTTTCATATATTAAGGAGGCTCATTATGGCAGTAAAATACGTATTTGTCACAGGTGGTGTCGTATCCGGTTTAGGTAAGGGTATCACAGCCGCTTCTCTCGGAAGACTTCTGAAATCCCGCGGTTACTTTGTCACCATGCAGAAATTCGATCCATACCTGAATATTGACCCTGGTACAATGAATCCATATCAGCACGGAGAAGTTTTCGTCACTGATGATGGTACCGAAACAGACCTGGATCTCGGACATTATGAACGTTTTATCGACTGTTCCCTCAACAGCCGCTCCAACGTAACAAGCGGCAAGGTTTATTGGGATGTCCTTTCCGGCGAACGACGTGGTGATTACGGCGGCAGTACTGTTCAGGTTATTCCTCATATCACCAATGCCATTAAGAGCCGTTTTTATCGGAACCCTGCTTCCCGTGAAACCGAAATCGCTATCATTGAAGTTGGCGGTACTGTCGGAGATATCGAAAGTCAGCCATTTCTGGAATCTATCCGTCAGTTCCAGCATGAAATCGGCCGCGAGAACTGCATGCTGATTCATGTTACCCTGATTCCATATATCAAATCCTCCGGTGAAATGAAGACAAAACCAACACAGAATACTGTCAAGGATCTTCAGGCTCTCGGCCTTCAGCCGGATGTCATTGTCTGCCGTTCCGAACTGCCTCTGGATGACGGCATCAAAGACAAGATTTCTCTTTTCTGCAACGTAGATGTTCACAATGTTATCGAGAATCTGGATGTGGATGTACTTTATGAAGCACCTCTGGCTCTCGAGAAAGAGAAACTGGCACAGGTTGTCTGCAAACGTCTCGGTATTGACTGTCCTGAACCGGATCTTGATGACTGGAAAGCAATGATCCATGCATGGAAGAACCCTACAAGAAAAGTACGCATCGCCCTGGTCGGCAAGTATGTCCAGCTGCATGATGCCTACATCAGTGTTGTTGAATCCCTGAAGCATGCTGCATGTGCCAACGGCGCAGAAGTAGAGATCCAGTGGGTAGATTCCGAGCTGGTAAGTTCATTCAATGTTGCCGATATTCTCAAAGACGCCGATGGTATTCTCGTTCCCGGCGGTTTTGGTGACAGAGGTATCGAAGGCAAGATCACTGCTATTGAATACGCCCGTACACACAATGTACCATTCCTTGGTCTCTGCCTTGGTATGCAGATGGCAATCGTTGAGTTTGCCCGCCATGTACTGGGTTATACAGATGCACACAGTTCCGAGCTGAATCCGAACACAACACATCCGGTCATCCATATTATGCCTGATCAGCACAATGTGACAGATCTTGGCGGTACCCTTCGTCTCGGTGCATACAAATGCGTCCTTGATGAAAACTCCAAAGCCTATGCGCTTTACGGCGAGAAAGTCATCGAAGAACGTCACAGACATCGTTATGAAGTCAACAATGAATACCGTAATGTTCTCACAGAAAACGGTATGCAGCTCTGCGGTATTTCCCCTGATGGCCGTATCGTTGAAATGATTGAATTAAAGGATCATCCATGGTTTATTGCCACTCAGGCACATCCGGAATTCAAATCCCGTCCGAATAAACCGCATCCGCTGTTCAAGGGCTTTATTGAAGCCGCTCTGAAGTATGAAGACATCCTTCAGGCCGAAGCTGAAGCTGAATCACCTGCTGATGCTGAATAATTAACTGAATAACTAAGGACCTTTGAGTAGGAACCGTCTATAGACAGTCCCTATCCCAAAGGTCCTTTTCTGTCATATCTATTCACATTTCCACAAAAGGCATACGGCATCCAACTAATACTGCATCAGAAGCTCTCTTTGATCTCACCAATTGCCGTCAAAATACCGCCAATAAAAATAGCCATATCTCCGATATTGAAGATAATCCGCTCCAACCGCTTCGATCCAATGCTGATTCTGAAATAGTCTGTAACTTCTTTCTTCATTATCCGATCATACGCATTACTGGCTGCACCGCCAAGCAATAGAGCCAGACCGAGTCTGATCGATACAGACTTTTTCTTATAAAGCGATCCCATCAATCCGCCGGCCAACACACCAATACCGAGAATTGTCACACCCATCAGCATCTTTGGCTTGTCTTTCATCCATCCAAGCATTGCCCCAGGATTATGAAAACGCGTGATGATAATATGCCCGCCGACCACCGGTTCATGACAATTCTCCTCTTTGTGTGTATCAATATAGTGCTTAACAAGCAGATCGCCTGCACATACAGCAGCTGCAATCAAAATCCACAGCATTCAGCATCACTCCCATCATTAATAAGCAATGACCTCATGTCCATCTTCTGTGACAAGAACCTGAATCTCCCACTGAGCTGAAGGCTTTTTATCATTGGTATAAACTGTCCAGCCGTTTTTCTTGTCCACACTGATCTTATGCGTACCCATATTGACCATCGGTTCAATGGTAAACATCATCCCCGGTGCCATCACCATCTGTGTGCCCTTTTTATAAATATAGCCAACCCATGGATCTTCATGAAATTCCAGGCCCACACCGTGTCCTCCGATATTCCTTACAACCTGATAGCCATTGGCCACTGCATGATCATAAACAGCCTGGCTCATATCGCCCAAAAACCCCCACGGCTTCACCTGCTCAAGTCCCAGCTCGACACACTCCTTAACTACCTGAACCAGTTTTCTCTTCTCATCAGAAACATTGCCGATGCAGAACATTCTGGATGAATCAGAATAATATCCCTTGTAAATTGTTGACACATCTACATTGATGATATCGCCGTCTTTGAGAACCACCTTCGGAGAAGGAATGCCATGGCACACTTCTTCATTGATGGATGTACACACACTTTTTGGGAAACCCTCATAATTCAGAGGTGCCGGGATACCGCCCATTTTCGTTGTTGTGTCATAGACAATCTTGTCAATCTCTTCTGTTGTCATGCCTTCCTTAATCTTAGAAGCTACTTCATCCAGAACCGCGATGTTAATCTTTGCACTCTCCTTGATACCGGCAATCTGTTCCGGTGTCTTGATCAGGGAATGATCCGGCACAATATGCCCCTGTGATCTCAACTCCTCAATCTTCTCATCAAAACTCTGATGACAGTTTTTGTACTTTTTCATACTTCCGCACCAACACGGATCATTTCTTCCAATTTTTACATGCATGTTTCTTATCTTCTTTCATTATAAATTTGTAACTATTCAGAGCCAAGCAAAATTTCAAAAACAGGTATAAAATGCTTGCATTTTTAAGACTGTTTTGAAATTTTATTTGGCGGATACGCCACACCGACGAAATGCGTAGCATTTTGGAGGTTAGTTCTGAACAGTTACATAAATTATTGTAATTCTTAAA
Source organism: Pseudocoprococcus catus (assembly GCF_902381825.1). Classification (GTDB taxonomy): domain Bacteria; phylum Bacillota; class Clostridia; order Lachnospirales; family Lachnospiraceae; genus Coprococcus_A; species Coprococcus_A intestinihominis. Next base: position 190,065 of record NZ_LR698973.1, on the reverse strand, counting down.
AGCCGCCTTCAAAAATATACTGTATTTTCTATCTGCGGCAGCGCCGGCTTTCAAAATATACACTATTCTGTCCCTGCGGCGTATTCTACAAAACAAAATCATTATATCATATTTTGTTCTGAAACGTATACTGGTTTTCTTTTTATGAGAAATATATGCTATAATGAAAAAAAACAATCTGGAGGTTGATTATGAACGAAATAGATTTTATCTTAGAACAGTTAAAAGGTCTGACTGCCATCGACAGTCCTACCGGCTTTACGGAATATGCAGCTGAACACGTCATGAATGTCTACAAGAAAATGGGCTATGCACCGGTACAAACAGCTAAAGGCGGTATCTTCATCGATCTGGGCGGCAAGAACGAAGAGGATGCCATTCTCCTGACCGCCCACATGGATACCCTTGGTGCAATGGTTCACACCGTCAAAAGTAACGGCCGTCTGAAGCTGACGCCTCTTGGCGGATTGAATCCCAACAATACAGAGGGTGAAAATTGCCGTATCTATACCCGCAGCGGCAGAATCTATGATGGTACTTTCCAGCTGATCGATGCCTCTATCCATGTCAACGGCGAATACAATGATACAAAGCGATCCTTCGATACAATGGAAGTTGTCCTGGATGAGGATGTCTACAACAAAGAAGGCGTTGAAGCCCTCGGCATCCGAACCGGTGATATTGTCTGCTTCGATCCGCGAACACGTATTACCGATTCCGGCTATATCAAGAGTCGTTTTCTTGATGATAAGCTGAGTGTTGCCATTCTCATGGGATATGCCAACTATCTTCAGGAACAGGACATCGTCCCTGAGCGCCGTATTTACCAGCACATTTCTGTTTTTGAAGAAGTCGGCCACGGCTGCTCTTACCTGCCGGCACCTGTCAGTGAAGTACTTGCTGTCGATATGGGCTGTGTAGGTGAAGGCCTCAACTGTACGGAACGTCAGGTATCCATCTGTGCCAAAGACAGCCACGGTCCGTACCACTACGCAACCGTATCTGCACTGGTGGCCGCAGCAGAAGAACAGGGCATTGACTTTGCGATTGATATCTATCCTCATTACGGTTCAGACGCAGACGCTGCCCTTGACGCAGGCTATGATATCCGCCATGCCCTGATCGGTGCGGGTGTCTATGCTTCCCATGGTTATGAACGTTCACACATTGAAGGTGTGCGCAATACTTTTGAATTATTAAAAGCGTATCTGGACTAATTCCCATCGCCGATATCGGTTGTTGGTAAAACCGGACAAAACAGCTGTCAATCGACAGCTATTGTCCGGTTTTATATTTTTCTTTCCGCATATATCTCAATCCTGCATACAAAGCGTACATCTCCAGGACCTCTATGCGTTACTGACCTAGTTCCATAATTTTAATCAGCCTGCTTGTCCCGAGTCTTGATGCACCAAGCTCAAGGAAATGCTTTGCATCCTCAAAACTGCCAATACCGCCGGCTGCCTTGATCCTGACATTTTTTCCAACATGTGCGGCAAAGAGCGCCACATCCTCAAAAGTTGCACCACCGCTTCCAAAGCCGGTAGATGTTTTGATGAAATCCGCACCGGCCTCGGTCACCACTTCACACATTTTTATCTTCTCTTCCTCAGTCAGAAAACAAGTCTCAACAATAACCTTCAGAATCTTATCATCACAAATATCCTTCAGTGTATGAATCTCTGTCTGGACATCATGAAATCTTTTTTCTTTGACCCAGCCCAGATTGATGACCATATCCACCTCATCGGCACCACGATCCAATACTTCTTCTGTTTCCATCGCTTTGACCGCCGTTGTGTGATAGCCATTCGGAAATCCGACAACCGTACAAACTGCCATACGCCCGCAAAGGTAATCTTTGACCTGCTTAACTCTGTTCGGCGGCACACACACTGAAGCCGTCTCGTACTTGATTGCCTCATCACACAATATCTGCAGTTCTTCCCACGTTGCAGTGGGTGCAAGTAATGTATGATCCACATGCTGCAGTATTTCTTTTCTGCTGATAATGTCCAATCTATCTCCTCCTCTTTTGTCTTTATGTATCTGCTACACTCTCTGATCCGCTGTCTATGGTGTTTCAAGAATATACAGTGCATCTCTGATATGCGTTTGTGCACGGTCATCTGCCAGATGATACAGCGGCCATTCCGTATGATACCCCAGACATGGACAAATATGTCTGATACCATCTCTCTCCACGGTACTTCGATAATGCACATGACCGCAGACTGCATATCTCACAGGATACTTTTTGTAGAGTTCCTCCAGTGCCGTACTGCCAAGAAAAGCATTAAAGAACCCCCATTTGATGCCATCCGGCTTCTCAGGAACGCAGAAATCCTTTACCGGCAGCATATGTGTGACTGCAAGAACCGGCAGACTGCCGCAATCCTTCAACTGTTTCTCCAACTGTTTCAGACACCGGAACATCTGTTTCTGATTGTCCTCCGTCCACTGATTGTACAATTTATCCTGCCATGTTCTCCCGTCCATCATCATACCATCCAGAACATCTCTTGAATATTCCGGTGATGCCATGGAATAATCATACCAGCCCACATCACCCACCAGAGCCAGTTGCCTGCCATCCTTCTCCAGAATAACCGGCTTACCTGATAAGCATCGCAGATCCTCTCTATAAATGCGATCAATTTCTTCCGTTGTACACTCAGGGCAGTTCTTGTTCCACATATCATGGTTGCCCGGCACATAATAAACAGGGAACTCACATAATGACTGCAGTCGCTCTATCGCCTGCAATGTCTGGTTCTGTGTCTCACTGATATCGCCGGCGATCACCAATACGTCTGTCATTTGTTCCGCAGCGGTTTCTGCCGTTAGTTCCACAATCGGATAATCCTTATTGATATCAATATGTAAATCCGAAATTAATCCGATCCTCATACGCTTTGATCCTCCCTGTTATGCCTCACTGCTTTTATGAAATGCAATAAAATACTGATGCTTCTAATTCAATCCGCAAAAAGCCTTAATCTCCACCATGCGTGCCATTGCCTGTCGATATCCCATATCATAGCCTTCCTGAAGCTTATCGATATTCTTTTCCATGCTGACTAATGGGTAATCCGGGCGAAACAATAATGCCTGCCCTTTCGCTTCCAATTCATTGCAATAAGCTACTTCCTCATTATAATAATCATGTCTTTCAAGCAGCGGTCTTACCATATTCGGGAAACGGCGCTTCAGCACCTTCGCGGCAAATTCATTGGATTGACTCTTTTCTTTAACGTATGTTTTATCTCTGGTCAAAATAATAATATGTCTGCGATAGCCATCCGCCTCTGCCTTATGTATCGTAATCGGTTCACATACACCGCCGTCATAATAATACTGTCCATCCATCTCTATTGCCGGAAAGAGCAGCGGGATTGCACAGGTTGCCTGCAACATTCGGCAGCTCTTATCCATCCTCAAACCATCCATATAGTTAATCTGACCCGTCCGAGCATTGGTCACACCGACAGCCATCGTTCCCTTATAAGCCCTGAAAATCTCCCAATCCATAGGCTCCAATTCATTAACCAGGGTATCATAAGCAAATTTCAAACCGAAAATACTTCTGTCTGTCAGGAAGTTTCGGACTCCCATATATCTTTTATCATGACGGTATTTTTTTAATATCTGAATATTTCTCCCTTTTTGCTGAGAGATATAAGATCCGGCATAAGTAATACCTGCTGATACCCCGCTGATATGCGGCATCATGATGCCTTCATCCAAAAAAGCGTCCAGGATGCCCATTGTAAATACTGTTCTAAATGTTCCGCCCTCAAGAACCAGGCTCACATCTTTCACATTAATGTCAAGCATTGCATCACTCTTTTCGTATTGTTGTCCTTAATTATATTTTAAAAATCTTTGCCGGTTCACCCCAGCCATAAATAACCTCGTACTTGATATACAAATCCTGCGGCTGAATAGACAATACATTTCTGTAAAGTTCATGCATCGCCTTGTCAAAGGCCTCAAACACCTCATATCCGCCGCCGCCAAAAAACTTACACTCTACAAATGCTGTCGGCACATTCCGCCTGTCATCGCCGCCGCGGCAAAGATGAATATTTCCCTCATAGGCTGTCATCATTCTGATCGGGTCCTTATTCAAAATATCTCTGACAAGCTCTGCTGTTCCTGTTCTAAGGCGCTTTTCCTGATCCACTGCCAGGTTCACATTCGTCGTTGTCCGTATAAAAGGCATATCTGTCCTTCCCTTCTACTGCCATGTAGCCTGTACAAAGTCAATAAATTCGTCCTTTTGTTCCTCTGTATCCAGTCTTGCCGTCCACATATGGTCGCCCATTGCCCCGGAAATAATCTCCGGAATATCTTCATCCATCACAATCTGATCATGATAGCGTTCCCGGATTTCTTCAGGTGTATGGATATAATTCTTTCCATTTCTGCGTCCTGCATAAACGGCAAAGTATTTTCTTTGGTTCAGATCAACATATGTTTTATCATAGACCACCATATCTGCCCAGATACTGTACACATCCACGCTATTGGCATAATTATACATATCCGGTGTCCATCCGCCCGCCGGACGCATATTCACTTCCAGAGCAACAATATCTCCCTTTTTGCCCAGTCCCTCTTTATCATCCAGAAGTCTGAAAAATTCCAGGTGGAAGAAACGGCTTCTCACATCAAAAGCCTTAACAGTTGCCCTTCCGGCTCTTCTCAGATCTTCCGGCAGCATATTGGCCGTATAGTAAGACAGATGATCTTTGTTATTGACAATATCCGCTACACTTCTTGGCCATGATACGGTTGTCTCAAAAATAATGTCACCTTTGCTGTCTGAAATACCATCATAAGACCAGATATCACCTGTAATGAATTCCTCCATAATATAATCAACATCCGACTTTGTCTCATAGAAATAACGCATTTCATCCGGATTGGACAGCTTATAGCTTTCCTCTGCCCCCATACCAGCGTCAGGTTTAACAAATACCGGATACCCGACTTTCTCCGCAAACGCAAGACCTTCCTCCAGAGAAGAAACCATATGATATCTCGCCGTCGGTACACCGGCCTTCTTGTAAAAGGCTTTCATTGCCGACTTTCTTCTGACATTCGCTACCTGCTCACTCTTCATACCTGTTGTGATATTAAAATCCGTGCGCAGTCTGGCATCCTGCGTCAGCCAGTATTCATTATTACTCTCCAACCAATCAATCTTACCATACTGATGCGTAAAATATCCCATTGCACGCACCATCTGGTCATAATCTTCCATGCTGTCTACGCGGTAATACTCCGTCAGGCTGTTCTTGACCTGCTCCGGCAGAGAATCATAAGGCGCATCACTGAGTCCAAGGACGGTAACACCTCTTTGTTTTAATCGATTGCAAAAATTCCAGTAAGATGCTGGAAACTGTGGTGATACAAATACAAAATTCATTATTCTCCCTCTTTGGTTTCTAAATTCAATTTGGCAAATGCTGCTGCAAACGCATTATTAATCGGTTCATTCGCCTCTTTCTGCTGCCGCTTCATATACTGCTGAACATCTCGCTTGCTGACACCGGCCCCCTCTTTCTTCCGCCGGTTCTGAAAAGCAGACAGCTTTTCCTTATAACCGCAAGTACATACAAAAGTCTGCGCATCGCCCTTGCCGTACATTTCCATCTTCTTGTGACATTTCGGACATCTGGCATTAGTCTTTCTTGCAATACTCTCCCTGTATCCGCAACTTCTGTCCTGGCAGACAAGCATTTTGCTGTTTTTTCCCTGTACAGACAACATCCGCTTGCCGCAATTCGGACACAGATGATTCGTCAGGTTCTCATGTCGAAACTGCCCCTCTCCACCGGCAATCTCCTTGACAATCTCTTCTGTGTAACCTCGGATTTCAGAAATAAAGACATCTTTCTTCAAGCGCCCCTCTGAAATAGCCAACAGCTTTTTCTCCCAGTCCGCTGTTAATTCCGGTTTCTTCAAATCCTCCGGCACAAGCCCCAGCAGCTGACGTCCCTTGGAAGTCACTCGGATATCCTTATCCTTTTTCTCCATCAGGAAACTGTTAAATAACTTGTCAATGATATCCGCTCTCGTTGCAACTGTTCCGAGATTTCCTTTCTCCATTGCTGTCAGCAGTGTTCCCTCATTATAATAAGCAGGCGGTTTTGTCTGGCCTTCACTCACCTTCGGGCGCATCACTGTATCTTTTCTGCCCTTTTCAAGTTTTGGCATACTTGTCACAGTCATAAGTGAATCGTCATCCTCTTCTTCCCATTCTGACTCATAAGCCTGCTGCCATCCGGCTTCTTTCATCATCCGGCTACCGGCCGTCCACTTCTCTCCGGCACAGCTGCCTGTCAGCTTAATCTGCTCATACTCACACGGCGGATAAAGCACCGCCAGGAAACGCCTCACAACAAGATCATAAATCTTTCGTTCCTCCGAAGACATATGATCTAACTGTACAAACTGCTCCGTCGGAATAATCGCATGGTGATCTGAAACTTTGCTGTCATCCACAAAACGCTTGTCCATCCTGATCGGCTGCAGAAGCAATTTCCCTGCCACCTTCCTATACGGTCCAACGGCACAGGCCTGCAGTCTCTCTTTCAAAGTTTCTGCCACATCCTTGCCTATATATCGGGAATCTGTTCTCGGATACGTCAGAACCTTGTGATTCTCATACAGCCGCTGCATAATGTTTAACGTTTCTTTTGCTGAATAGCCAAAACGCTTATTCGCATCTCTCTGCAACTCTGTCAGATCATACAGTCCCGGTGAATAGCTCTTCTTAACCGTTCGCTGCACATCCGTGATCACCATTTCATCTTTTTCCGCTTTTTCAGCAATAGACTGTATACGACCTCTATCAAAAGAGCGATTGCTGCCGCTCTTTCCATCCTGCCAGTTCCATGTCATACCATGACTCACTGTTGTCAGTGTATAGTATTTCTTAGGCACAAAGGATTTGATCTCCTGCTCTCTGGATGCGATCAATGCTAATGTCGGTGTCTGAACGCGGCCACAGGAAAGCTGTGCATTGTAACGACATGTCAATGCCCTTGTTCCATTCATTCCCACCAGCCAGTCTGCTTCCGCCCTGGCCTCTGCCGCCGCATACAAATTCAGATAAGCCCTGCCATCCTTCAGATTCTTAAAGCCTTCACGAATCGCTTTATCCGTTACCGAAGAAATCCAAAGACGCTTGACCGGCTTCTTATTGCCGGCAATCTTCAAAATCCATCGGGCTACCAGCTCACCTTCCCTGCCGGCATCTGTTGCAATGACAATTGTCCCCACATCTTTGCGCAGCAGCTGATTCTTCACAATCTGAAATTGTCTGTGTGTCTGCTTAATCACAACAAGCTTAAAATGCTGCGGCATCATCGGAAGGTCTTCGCCCCTCCATGACTTATACTTCGCATCATATCCCTCCGGATCTGCCAGGGTTACAAGATGCCCCAGAGCCCAGGTCACAATGTACTTCTCACCTTCAAGCGCCCCCTGACTGTTTCTTGTACATTGCAATACTCTGGCAATATCCCGTCCTACGGAAGGTTTTTCTGCAATTACCAATGTCTTCATCTATAATAAACCTCTACCTTTCTGAATAAATAGGCTTCTTATAGTTTATCACATTATTGCCCGCTTACAAAACAAATTAAAAATAAAACTAATTTTAATTCTTCTTCAAAGACTTAACTCCCAATAATTTCTCCATGAATTTCAACGAAGCTACTTGACATTGCAGCTTTTTAATGATATAACTTTACAAGTCTCGCATTCACAGCGAGCAAATTAAATACTGAATATTTGTCGTATAGGACTATAGATTTTCCAAGTTTCTGATTTACAAACTGGTGATCTTTAGTCCTTTTTTTGTACCACTTATCAACCACAGCAGCTATTTTCAGAGCAGTTTTCCACTGATTCAATCACTGCTGTACACCACACTCAGAAAGGAGTTCAATATGACTGCAGCCGATACTTCTTATATGAAAGAAAAACCTGTTCTGTCACTGCTGCTGAGTATGGGTATCCCTATGATGCTTTCCATGCTCATCAATTCCCTCTATAATATTGTTGACAGTATTTTCGTTGCACGCATGAGCGAAGATGCAATGATGGCTATTTCCCTTGTCTACCCTGTCCAGAATCTTCTGCATTCTATCGCAGTTGGTTTCGGCGTCGGTACCAATGCTGTCATTGCCATCTTTCTCGGGAGCCGCAAAGGCGACGCAGCGTCATCTGCCGCATCTCAAGGAATTCTCCTGAATCTCTGCCACGGCCTACTGTTCATGGTTTTCGGCATTCTCTTTATGCGGCCATTCCTGAATATGTTTACTTCCAACGAAACAGTCATCGCTTATGGCATGCAGTATGGTATTATCGTCCTTTGCTTTTCGATGATCCACACAACAGAACTGTCTTTTGAAAAGATCTTTCAGTCCGTGGGTCGTATGAAAACATCTATGATCAGCCTTGGAAGCAGCTGTATGATCAATATTATCCTCGACCCGCTGCTGATCTTCGGCATTGGCCCATTTCCTGAAATGGGGATTCGCGGTGCTGCGCTGGCAACCGGTATCGGCCAGACCACCGGTTTATGCATCTACCTGCTGACCAGCCGCATAAAACCATTAAATCTTCAGTTTAAAATGCAATACTTCAAACCGGACAAAAATATCTGCAGACGATTATACGGTATTGGCATTCCCGCTACTTTGAATATGGCTCTGCCTTCATTCCTGATCTCTGCATTGAATATTCTCCTTGGCACATTCTCAGATACACAAGTGCTTGTTCTTGGTATCTACTATAAACTGCAAAGTTTCCTGTATCTTCCTGCTAATGGTATGATTCAGGGCATGCGTCCAATTATGAGTTATAATTACGGTGCGCGTGAATCATCCCGTGTCAGAAGCATCTATCAGACTGCATTGTATATCATTATATTGATTCTTCTGGCTGGAACCGTTTTATGTCTGGCCGTTCCGGATCAGCTGATTCATCTGTTCAGCGATAATACAGAAACGATTGTCGCAGGCCGCCGGGCACTCCGCATTATCTGCATTGGATTCGCTGTATCCGCAGTATCCGTCGTCACTGAAGGTGCTCTGGAAGCCATGGGAAAGGGCATACACTCATTACTTATCTCCTGTATGAGATATATTGTCCTGATTCTTCCTCTGGCTTTTATCTTCAGTCATTTCTTCGGTGTCAACGGTGTATGGCATGCTTTCTGGATCACGGAAGTCATCACAGCTGTCACCTCCGGTCTTATTTTCTATCGTCAGTATCGGGCAATCGCCTGATACTGACTTTCTTTTTCTGTTCATGTCGATACCATACACATCCTCCGACAAGTATCACACATGCAATACCGGCAATCAATCCGGCCGCCTGCCTGTCATTGGCCTGCTGTTTCTCCGGTTCTGCGGAATTCTGACGCCACTGCGTCCTGGATTGTTCTGTATGCTTCTTGAATTTTCTGGTTCGATCCGATGTATTCACCAGCACATGCCACTCCCCTGAATCCGCAGTATTGCCTGCCTTATCTTCTGCAACAATGCGAATCGTCTGATACTCATCTGAAGCTCCCGTCTGCAATTCAAGCAGTCTCTCCGCTTCTTCAATCTCATCTTTCGAAAACTGTTCTTCCAGCCTGCCGTCAAGATAATATTTCACACAGGAAAGCTGTGTATTATCATCAACCGTCACCTGAAAATTATGAGATGTTCCATGATAATACTGCTGCTCTTCCAGATTAATTATCGAAATTCGAGGTGCTGTTCGATCGACAATAAAACCGATGGTCTGCGCCTGCTGTTCTGCTGATGAGTAATTACTTGCTCTGTCTTTCGAATCCAAATAAAGTGAATACGTTCCCTCACGGCTGAAACATTTCTCATCAATTGTATAAGTATATTGCTTTCTTGACGTTTCATTGCCAACCGCCTCAATTGTATAGTCCTTCTCCGGCTTCAGCTCACGCAGACTGCCATTACAGCTGAGGATCACGCTTGAGTCCGTCAGCCAGTCCATATTGTTCTCATAAATAACGACTTTCTCCGGACTGCTGATAAAAACCTTTTGTACCATCGCTTCTGTCTTCTGATCAAAGGCATAATATGAGCCATTGCGATTAACCGTAAAAAACAGCTCTGCCTCATCATCATTTCCTGCCAGATCGGCTGCATGAACAGATAATCTGTAAATACCGTCCATCCCACTACCGAAATCTCCCATTGCAAGCTGCAGATGATGCGTATCTGTTTCCTGCCTTTCCACCTCCGGCATCTCCACCTTCTTGCCTGTTAATTCATCTAATGCAACTGTCACCTCCCCTTCATCAAGATTAACATCATAAATATCTATCACCGGCTCCACTTTTCCATTATTCGATGAATAGGCTTCCACACCCTTAATGGACAATTCCGGCTTCACGGTGTCGAGGACAAATGCCCCAGATTGATAACGCTTCGCCTGATTGCCCGCGGGATCTGACCACTCTATCGTTAAAGCATTCATGCCATCCCTTTCAAAGAGGATTTCTGACTGATACCCCTGATCTGTCTTCACCCAATCAATCTCTGTCACATTTTTTTCTTCGCCGCCGGAGACAACTGTTATCCTACCATCTTCCGGCCGAAACCACTGCTCATTCACTGTGATCAATGCCTTTCTTACCTGATTGTAATAAGTTTCATGATGACTGTCTGATTCATTGAACTTCACAGAAACTTCCGGTGCCGTCCGGTCAATGGTAAATTCCGGCACAACCAGTGTTTCAGCTTCATTACCTGCCAGATCTCTGCATGAAAATGTCAGCTGGTAAGTTCCTTCCCCATCAAATGTCATCACACCCTCTGCCTTGTCACCATTTCTGCGCCACCCCGAAAATGAATAGCCATCCTCATTCTCTGTCTGCACACTCGGCCTATATGAAAAATCAAAATTCTCATCCTGCACAAAGATGGATACCTGACAGCTGTCCGAATAAAAATCTCCCACTCTCCGCCCTTTCGTATCCAATCGCCCGGTAATCACCGGACATGTGCTGTCTTTCATCAGTACGATCTGCGCTTCTTCTCCCGTATTGCCGGCCTGATCTACCGCCCAAAATGAAAAAGTTACTTCTCCGTCTGCAAAAACTGACAAATCAGGCACATAAGTCATAGTCCCCCTTCCTTCTGTCTGACGCTTTTCTTCTTTCTGATAGCCTAAATGATCTCTGCCCCGACACATGATCCATTGTACATCTGATGCCGCAGTTCCCTCTGCATGCTCATTCCATGCCAAAACAAGTGAAACGCTCTCCTGTCCTGTATAAATCTCACGACCCTCATCGGCCTTTGACACCTTTTTCACGGATAACTTCAATCCAGTATCATCTGTGCCCGACATTCCCATCAAAGCGCCTGATACCAGCATAACTACAAGCAGCACAATCATCCTTCTTCTCATTCATTCTTCCCCCATCCATTCACTGCCGCACTTCTGCAGCCATTTGCATCCTCTTACGCAGCATTGCCTCTTTCTCCAGTATAATCTCTTTCTCATTCTGTCTGGCACTGCCATCATCCTCTGCCAACCGCCTGTTTATCTCTGTCAAAACTGCCTCTAGCTCTTCCTCAGAAACATTCTCTGACTGCATATCATAGACGGCCCTTTCCACCATCATTCCCAGAATTCTATCATAGACCGCCAATTCCCATTGCGGTTCTTCCGGGTATAAATCATTCTGCAGCACACTGTGAACCTCCGTCCAAAATAACCCTCTCTCTGTGCTGCCTGCCGAAGGCTTCTGACTATTTTCCAAATCAAAAACCTCCGACAAACTCCATCTTCTGAATATCACTGCTCTTTTCTGCCAGATATACTTCCATTCATCGTATACCCCCAAATCCAATTCCTCCATATCCGCTTCTTCAACATTCTGAAACCAGGCAGCTGCCTGTCCCTTGGAAATCCCGGCATCCGATTGAAGATACACAGCGATTCCCAACTGGTAACTGAGTATCACCCACTTGGCCTCATCCGCCTTCAGGTACTCTCTGTTCAGACGCATCAGCTTCTGTATCTGCTGCCATTCCTCCTCAGAAAGCAGGCCATCCTGCATATAAGCATCATATAAGGCCTGATAGGCATCTATTCTCTCCGGCATCATTCCGATGGCATTCAACAGTATACTTTCTGCATCTGCTGATTCCGCTGATTCAGCCTGATCAAGTGTCCTTTCATAAGCTGCAGATCTCCAATAGTCGGCGAAGGCTGACAGACTTAAGTAAAAGGTCAAGAATAGGCCCGCTATTCCTATGCTTAATCGTCTAAAAAACATCCGCCTTCTTCTGGAAGCATCTTTACTGGCAACATACAACATCCGACTGATCCTTCGCCAGGAAGTCTGTCTCTTTTCAGGCTCTCTGGCTGTACATTCCAAAACCAGCTGATTCATAATCCTCAGCTGCCCTCTCCTGAAGACTCTCTCCCCCACCGACCATTGTCTGCCCGATTTCGGACAGGGTCTGATCTCTCTAAAAAAAAATATCTTCTCTGCCGGACAATCTCCCGTTAAAAGAAAGTGCAGCAAAGCGCCAAATCCATACACATCCGTCCATGGGCCCGGACCGCACACATGACTGTACTGCTCCGGTGGTGCAAATCCCGGTGTTCCCATCTCACCAACCTCCATCCCATCTCCAAGAATGCAGGCGGCACCAAAATCAATCAGGCCCAGCTGTCCGGAGTCAGTCACCATCACATTGGAAGGTTTCAGATCCCGGTATATGACGCTGTGCCTATGTAAATACGACAGTCCCTCCGCCAATTGCATCATCCACGACAGTACCTCATCCGGCTCAAAACATTTCTCTCCCTGATACAATTTCCTGTCCATCAGCATCTGCAATGTTCTTCCCATGATATAGGACATCACCAGACAAACCCTGCCATGTGCCTCCCATATCTCCCTGACAGTAGGAAATGCAGGATGCACAAGCGATGATAAAATACGCGCCTCACGATATAACGAAACTCTGGATACTTCATCATCCACAGATACCTTTAATGCATAGCAGCAGTTGTCTTCCTGACAGACAACAAGATAGACTCTTCCCGAACCGCCTTCGCCAAGATATCGTTCTACCCGGTAACGGTTATCTGCGCTTTCAAACACTTCTGGCAATCGCAATCACCTTCCTCGCCCTGCTACAGTTCAAAACAGTCACTGCAGACAAAATACGCTGTCTTCTCTATTCAATTTATCTTTCGTACAATGGAATTCTCTGCCTGCATCAGAATCGGCAGACAGCCTTATCAGAAATGAAATATTGACGCTATTATACACCCGTCTCCACTGATTGCCAAGCACTTTCGACATCCTTTTTTCTTAAGTTTTTATAAAACCAAATTTCCTATTCAATCGACATTTTTCGTCTCAAAAATGTAAGAAATCAGAAGAAACACATCCTTTTTTTCTCTTAAAGTCAAAACATCCTCTCCATCAAAAAAACTCCTACAGAATGTCACACCGCTAAAGTGATCTCGTCCATAGAAGTTTTTAACCCTGAAATATGAATTTTTACAATTGTCAACCCACCGCCTGCATCTACATGATTTTATTGACAGCTCTTTACAGCCATCCATACAACATCGAGATCCATTGCCATGCAAAACTTCCGATCAATCCCATACCGGCAATCATCAGCCGGCGCCTGTGCAGGAGTTTTCGATCACCTTTCTTTTCTGCACCAAATCGCCGGATATCCTCCAACCACCTGACATGCAGAATTTTCCAGACACGTTCACTCATTTGCATCATAAAGATGGCACAGATAAAGATCATAGCACCTGTCTCCAGACGGGAAATATTTTTCTCGTTTGTCTGCCTGATAACATCTGTCACATCACTTTGGGCACTGATCTGAAATTGTTCCAGTTCCTTTATCACCGGGGATACATTAAAACCATTCTTCACAGCGATCATCAGCTTCACAGACACCCGATGCCCCTCATCAACTGCAGTGCTGTCAGACCGATCTGTTCCTGTGCGTTCCGTTATTTTGCTGCTGTTTGAATTATTGGAAGTGCTTGCAGATTTTTTCGAATTCATACTGTCCTTTCCGGCACTTTCAGCAGACATATCTAAGTCTCCAGGATCAGCCGGCATATCACTCCCCTCCGGATCCGCAGACATTCCTCCGCCGCTCACGGTAAAGCCCCTCTCATCCGAGGTATCTGCCCACTGATCTGACAGATAAATTCCCGGCAGCTGTTCGTTCTGATCAATGCCGTATAAGCGCACAGACTGACTGTCATCCAGGGTAAAGTCCTTCAGTAAATCTGCCTTTTCCAGTGCCAACCCCTGCTTTTTCTTATCTTTCTGACTGCTTCTGTCTATCACCCTGTTTTCATCTGCTGCCGACTCACTTTCCAACTGCATGGATGTGATACGGGATTGCTCTTCTGTTTTCTTTTTCAGGTTTTCAAGGGCTTTCTCGGATACAATACCATAGGGCATGCCCCCTGAAAAAGGTACTCCCGCTGTCACGGCCTGACCGGACAGCCATTTCATATAATCACTTTCCACATAATAAACGCTGACTTCACCTCTGTAATCTTCCCACTGCATCACTGCTGTCTGCTCTGAATAAGGTGTCAAAGCCTCCACCCCCTGCATGGACAAGATAGATGTCCGCATATCTGAAGATAGATTCTGAGACATTTCCGCCTGGATAACAACAGGTTTTTGAAGTTCTTTAAACAGATTCAGATACTGCCCTGCGGCATTCCAGATCCATACAAAGGAAATCGCAAAACCAATGACCGGCAGTAGAATTTCTCTCAGACTCAAAGTTTTGAAAGCAAGATACCACCATCGGCCTTTCTTATTCCTGCTCATGCTGTTTTGCCTTTCTTCTGTAAATAATCACTCCTGCCGTGCCGAGAATAACAACAGCGGCAATGACACCGATATACCACTGCAGACTAACGCCTTGCTTTTTCTCCTCTGTCTGGCTGCTGTCCGTACTGAGATCCAGCGGATTGATCACTGTGCTGATTTCTTTTTCCGCCGTGTAAGTCTGACCATCCTCATCTTCATAAGAAAGAATAAGTTTTCCGGAAGTCTCCCCGTACATCTCACCATCTGCTGATGACTCCTTCATGCCGGCAAATATTTTCAAAGTACCATTTGCTGCACTGCCGGCTTCCACACTGCCGATATAGGCACTGGTGCCCGTTGACAATCCCGGCGCATCCACCACGCAGCGGGCATTATAAATGGCCCCTTTGCCCAGATTCAGTGCCTGTACATTGATGTTCATAGTATCACCGGCATTGATGCTATCCGTCAGCTCATCCGCTTCCAGTTCCACTCTAAGCGGCTGATGTATATCCACTGAAATCGTTCCCGATGAAGAAAGTGAAGATGCATCCGGATTGTCATAGGACATGCTCAGCTGGATATCATAACGCCCTTCCTGTATCCCCGCTGACGCGGAAAATGTCAGCGGCAGTTTTAATGTCTCATTACTTCCGAGACGATCAAAGAAAAATGTATTGCCGTCTGCCTTTAATGTCAGATTCGTCTCTGCACAGGTCACATCAATGGTCATGTTCTGGACGTATTTAATCTTGCTTGTATTCTTGATTTCCACATTCAGTGTAAAATCTTTGCCCGCCTCCAGACGTTCAGGATCAGACTGGCATTTTGTAATAATCAGCTTCGGTTCAGATGTGGGCTTTTCTGACTCATCAGAACTGTTCTCCCCATCATTGCTCACGGACACATCGGATGCACTGTCTTCTTTCACAGTGTCCTTTTTCTTTTCATCGGCAATGGTCACATAAAGAGTAAAACTCTGCTGAATTTCCTGACCGTCAGCCTTGGCAGATACATCAAAAACAACCGGATAAGTCCCATTCTTCCGATCTGATTTCAACGGAAATGTATAACTGACAAGAAAAACCTGCTTCTTATCCTTTGTTCCATTCACCTTCTCCTCCGTTGCCTTAAATGTTTTCTGGTAATTTTGGTAGACAAAAGGCGCCGTACCGGTATCACCCAGATTCGGTGTCACTGTGACAGAAGAGACCGCTTTCATATCCTCCGTCACAAGGGGCAGCACCATCTGTACCTTGTCATCGGCTACTGTTGGTTCATATCCATCTTTATAGGCTTTTTCCATCCCCTCATAAATATGCGTATCATCGATCTGAAATTTGGCAGCTGCCTGCTCGGATTCTGTCTGATCAGATTCACTCTGATTCTTTTCAGTCTCCGTCTGTTTTTCAGACTCCGGCACCGTTTCCGCCTCTGTTAATTTCTCTGCTTCTGTGCCCTGCGGCATTTTCTCTGTCACTTCTGCGGCCCACACCATCTGCGGCATCTGACACAGGCATAAGACCATCAAAAAAGCCAATAACCTTTTCCTCATCTTTTATCTAACGCTCCTTTTCATCCATTCAAGTCCAACTCATGTTGTCTGCCGGCTGTCTATCCATAGGTTTTCGAAGCTCCAGTATCCTGTCGCATGGAAAACCGCAGGGTATCTCATCCGCCATCAGCAGACAGGCCCTGGCCTTTGACGCTTCATCCAGTATTTTCAGAATACGTGCCTGTTCAGCCCGGTTCAGGTCCGTCATAAAAGTATCTGCCGCAATCAGATCCGGGTTCTGCAAAACAGCCTGTCCCACAGCGATCAATGCCCGGTCGTAGGCTGTGATCCGGTCTTCCTTATGATATCCCCGAATTTCCTCACCAATCTTTTTCAGCCACTCTAAAGCATGATCCATGGCTTCCCGTCTGCTGTATCCCTGACACAAAAGGGGCAGGGCAATCTGCTCTCCCAGTGTCATGGATTCCAGAATTCCCGTTGTTTCATAGATGGCCGCTATACTGCCTCTGCATAATAAAGTTCCCTCATTGGGCTTTATTTTCTGATCTAAAATCCTGATCAGGGTTGTCCGTCCGCTGCCGGCATTTCCTCTGATCATGACCCGTTCGCCCCGGCCAATTTCCAGTGAAAACTGATCCAGCACCAGGCGATCCGGCGGATACCATTTGACAATATCCTTTAACCTGCAGAGACAGTTATCGGCATCCTGCACTCCTGCCTTATCTTCACGATCATCCTGCATATGTATCCTCCATCCTGTCCCTGATGCAATGCATCACACCGCCATCCATCTCGCAGACCACATCACAGAGCACATCGATATCTTTCTGGCTGTGACTGGAAAGTAAAATCGTCTTTCCTTTTTTCTTCTGGGCCAGTATCAGTTCATGCATCTGACTGACGCCATGCTTGTCCAAACCATTAAAAGGCTCATCCAGAATCAGCAGGGATGGATCCTCCATCAGTGCCTGTGCAATGCCAAGGCGCTGCCTCATGCCAAGGGAATACTTGCTGACAGGCTTCTTCATCTCCGGATCCAATCCTACTGCCCGGATGGCCTCTGCCACTGCCTTTTTGTCAATTTTTTTGCGAAGAGATGCCAGCAGTTCAAGATTTCTCATGCCTGTAAGATTCGGCAGAAATCCCGGTGTCTCAATAATAATTCCCGTATCCTGGGGAAAATCCATATCTTTGCCGATTCGCTTATAATTCACGGTAATTTCACCGGAATCCGGAATCAGAAATCCGCAGATACATTTCATCAGCACGGTCTTGCCGCTGCCGTTGTTGCCCACAATGCCGTAAATCCGGCCTTCCTTAAAATCATAACTGATATGATGCAGCACGGTCTCCTCGCCAAAACTTTTGCTCACATCCATGACCCTGATCACATCACGCATTATTTTCCCTCCGTTCCGCTGAATGAAAATGCATACCGACGAATGGCACATATGGTTAATATCAACAATACTGCCAGTAAAGCAAGGCCGATTGCCACAGTCTGTCCCAATGTTGGCAGCTTATCATAGCCAAAATTATGCATATAAAATGTTGCCTGATTCAGGGGCGATATCCACCCCACCAGCACTCTGGCCTTGTAGCTCAACTGATCCGGCAGATGCAGCACCTTCTTAATATTGTCCGGATTCAGCAGCAGCCCGTAACAGCTGAAAGAAATCACCGCTGCAATCCCTGCCATCTGTCCTTTCCATATATTAAACAGCAGCATTACCAGAACCATCACCAGTGTATAAAGCAGCATCAGCGCCAATACCCAGAGCATACTCTGCCATGGCCGGCTCATCTCGATAGCTTTCACCGCTGACGGCAAATTCAGTTCTTTGCCGCTGCCGGAATAAGCCAGCGCTGCCGCTGTCCGGCTCCACCGGTTGCCTGTGAAAGCATTCTGCATAGTCAGCACCACCGTAGAAAAAAGTGTAAATACCATGAAAAGCAGCGTTGCCAGCACCACATACACCATCTGCCCCACAACCCATACACGCCTTGTGGTGCGCATCAGATAAAATGGCGTTGCAGTGGTGATAAAGGGCATATCTGCAAATAAAATCAACAGCAGCAGCGACACAAGGAGAATCGCATTGCTGTCTCCAAATGTCCATATGAAAGCCTCAAAAATCTGCATGGTTGTATCCCGCTCCAGGGCAAACTGTACCGCTTTGTCTGTCAGAAGGTAACAGAGAATAAAATCCAGCAGAAAGGCGGTTACAACCCTTGCATTTTTGTGCCATCGGAGGAAATTATAGGAAGCCACCGACAGCACCATTTTTCCTTTATACCACACGTTCCAGACACCTCATCCCTGTTCTTCTTACCACCAGATAAATCATCCCTGCCAGAAGCAGCAGCCACAGGCAGATTCCCCAGTCCTTCAGAGGCCAGCTCCAGCTCATCACCAGCCATTCCTTTGGATAGAACAATTTCAAGCCATCAAAATATCTTTCATATAGGATTTCCAGCAAATAATCTACAATAAATGGTCCGATCCATGCCATCAGACGATTGAAGGTGCCCAGTGACAACAGCATCCCCACCAGTGACCACACCGCCCCAAAACAGCCATACCTGAAGACCAATCCAATCAACTGCTGAATCTCATAGCTCTGGGCAATCTCCCCGGCAGCACCGGCAGTATCTGCAATATCTGCTGCCTGTGCCGCATTCGCAGTCCCTGAAGCTGTTTCCAATGGCATCAGCAAAACCGCACTTACAAGAATCACCAAAAGCGCAGCCCCCATCAGAGTCACTGCGCCGGACAGCATGCATGCTGCTGCCTTCGAATGAATATAACTTGCTTTATCCGTCCTGTAAAGGACATTTTTGAACATACCGGATTTGACCTCATCAATACAGGCGGCTCCATATGGAAAAGCACAGATCACCGGTGCCACCAGCAGCGCATTGCCGGTTGTCAGGGATTCAAAGGCAAAGCTCAGGGCCTTTCCCGCTGCCAGGGGTTCTGACTGACCAAAGTCTGCCATGATGGTATCCATCCTTCCCAATAACACAGCCGCCGTAAAAATCACAGCCGGAATCAGAATCCGGTGAATCCGGCCGATTTGTTTTTTATCATATGCTAACATTTTCTTCCTATCTGTTTCTTTTAATAACCTAACCAGGTATTGATAATTGTGCCATCTGTCGCATTTACCACACAAAAATGGTTGACCCACCCATCTTCTTTATAATCTCCCTGGCTTGCATAGCCGCTGAAAACATAGACCGGCACATATTCAAAGGCCTGATCCGAATTTTTAACCTTCACACGGCAATACATCTGACGAATATCATTCACATTCGCACAGACCTTTTCTGTCTCTGTTGTTGTTTCATCCTCCATCTCATCATCTGAAGCCATACCAAGTGATGTCATGGTACATTTCACCTGCATATAATTTTTAAAGGCTGTATAAATATCATCAAAAGGCAACATTTCTGCTGGCTGACTATCGGTTGAGGTTATTTCCATTGGGGAATCCCATTCCACAGATGTAATCTGACCATCTATTATTTCAAACTCCAGCATTTCATAGATCAGATTTGCCGCATAGGCATCCGTACTGTCATAGGATAGATCTGTTAAAAGACACGGAAGGTTATTGATGACAGGCACATATTTGATTCGCCACTGATTGCCATTATTGTCAACTGAATCTACCTGCCATTCCTTATCCGTCAGTGCCTTCAGCTTCTCACTGGTCATTTGAATGGCTTCCTCCCGGCTGATGACAGGATCAGCATTGTAATTGATATCCACTTCATCATTCAGTACAAAAAACATATCATGCACCTGATAGTCTGCATCCTGCCGATTGCTGGCACTGATATGTGCTCCTTTGCCTTCATAATCTCCTCTTACCTCCAGAGATTCCGTTTTGTCCTCTTTACTCCAGTCCTCCTCATCACCATTCGTCTCGTCTTTCATCCAGTAGGATGCTGGATGAAACTCCCAGTCCGTCTTTGTTCCTTCATATTTTTCTGGTGCTGAATCATAATTTGATTTCAAATTATTAATCTCCTCCTGATACAACTCAATAGTACTATCTATCTCATCCTCCGTGTACCCTTCTGCCAGTAAACCATCCCTGTCACTGATCTTCTGCTGACGCCAGAGAATGGCTTTCTCGATATCCGATTTCGTCATCTCATCCCGATACTCATAGACATCCTCTGTGCCAAAGAAAACATTACACCACCGCTTCACATCATCCGCAGATACAGACTGCGCCTCCGCCTGCAGAACCGGTACATTCTTTGCTCTCACCTGATCTGCCTGAACCTTAATTGTTACATCACCTTCCGTGGAATCAAAGGAATCAGAAATTGCTTCAGATACAACCTTTCCATCTGCGTTTTCGTCAATGGCAATGGTATCATCAACGGACTGGCTCGTTTCATTCTGACTGGCCTGATTATCATTCTTGTTGGCCACAATATCCTGATCCGGCGTGGCCTGACAGCCTGTCATCAATAGTGCCGCTGAGATGGCTATACATGCATATTTTCTTATCTTCATCGTGCTTTCCTCCTGCCTTGCTTTAACATTTTCTGACTGTATTATAAAATTCACAGGCATAAAAAATGCATCATTATATCTTTGTATTAGCAAAAAAGAAAGCAAATCTGACAACCTAGAAAAATATTCTAAAAAACGATGCCAATCAGGTATTTCCTGCTAACATCGTTTTTCAATTCACATTATCAATACCCTAAACCAGCATTAATGATCGTGCCGTCTATTGCATGAATTAAGCAGAAGATACTGTCATTTGTATCTTCTGTTCCGCTTACACTGATTTTCCCAAGAAATGCATACACCGGTACATACTGATATGTATTATCTGTATTTTTCTCCTTTACACGGCAATACATCTGCTGAATTTTCGTGATATTCACAGCTGCATCTTCGGAATCGTCTTCCATCAACCCCAATGAGCTGACACTGGTGCTCACTTTCATATATGTTTTAAAGGCATCATATAGTTCAGCAAAGGATTTCAGTTCTGACGTCTGGCTGTCTGCAGATGTCACCTTCATCGGTGTATCCCATTCCGCAGATACAATTTGATCATCCGTCACTGAAAAATCAATCTGCTCATAATCCAGATTCGATGCATAAGTATCATCCGCAGTATAATCAATGGTACTGTAAACACAAGGTATCTGATCAATACTCGGAACATACTGGATACGCCATTGATTGCCTATTGACCAGACAGCATTCACCGTCCATTCACCATCTGTCAATTCCTTTAGTTTCTGATTTGTCAGCTTCACAGCCTCCTCCTGGCTGATAGATGATTTTCCATTGTTCTCCCAACCTGCTTGTTCATCATCCCAGTAAAACATAATGCTGTGCAGTTGATAATCCGGTGTTGATCTGTTGCTGGCACTCACATAAGCCATCTTGCCGTCACAATCACCGATGACCTTTAACTTGTCTGTTTTATCCAGATTGCCCCAATCTTCATCTTCACCGTCTTCAGCCGTTTTCATATAATAGGAAGCAGGATGGAATGTCCAGTCTGTCTTTTGTCTATCATCATCTTCAGGTGCACTTTCATAATTGGCTTTGAGATTATCTATTTCCTCCTGATAAGACTGAATCACTGCATCTGCCGCTTCTTCTGTATATCCCTCTTCTGTGATTAATCGATCTCTATCATTGATCCACTGCTGACGTAAAAGAATTTCTTCCTAAATTTCTGACTTCGTCATCTGACTGTTTCCCTCATATACATCTTCTGTACCAAAGAAGGCCTTGGACCATTGCTTCACATCGTCCACCGAAATATCCTGCGCTTCCGCCTGCATAACTGGTATAGGCCGCACTTTCACCTGTCCAACCTGAATGTTGATTATCACATCACCGCTATCAGAAGCAAAGGATTCAGAATATCCTTCTGAAACAATCTTTTCATCGTCTGCAACTTCCGTTGAATCTACAACTGATTCCGCTTTCGATTGTTCCGTCTGATGATCATTCTTGTTGGCAACAATATCCTGAGCCGGTGTGGCTTGACAGCCAGATAATAACAACGATGTCAATATCATTAAACCTATATAATTTCGTGCTTTCATTTTTATACTCCAAATATATCCGGCAAAATTATCCGATATCATGCCATCCAAGTTTGATGCTAGATATACTTCCGGAGCCTTCATAATATCCACGCCACAGATCCTTTGACGGACAATAAGCTAAAGAATTACCAGAATTATAATAAGTTGCATGTTTTTCTTTTTCATAATGTTCCTCCAATCTTTTTTGTGGATAGTGGTTTACTTGTGTTGTATACGAATCATATCACATTATTAACCATCTATGAGACATATTACCTTATCTCCCAATTTTGTGTCTTTATCTCTTTCCCACTCCCAAAATAGAAAAAAATTATTATTCCGCTAACCCCATGTGTGGCGGCTCCCCTCCTCTGCAATTAATATCCTAACCAGGTATTAATAATTGTGCCATCCGTGGCATTTACCACGCAAAAATGATTCACCCAATCATCCTCTTTGTAGTCCCCCTGGCTGACATAGCCGCTGAAAACATAAACCGGTACATATTGAAATGTATTCTCTGCATTTTTAACTTTCACACGGCAGTACATCTGGCTGATATCATTCACATTGGCAAAGGCCTGCTCTGTACCTTCTGTTTCATCCTCCGATGCCAATCCCAATGAATTTAAGGTACATTTCACCTGCATATAATTTTTAAAGGCTGTATAAATATCATCAAATGGCAGTATTTCTGCAGGCTGACTATCTGTTGAGGTTATTTTCATTGGAGATTCCCACTCCACAGCTACAATTTTGTCATCTGTAAGTGTAAAGTCTATCTGTTCATACTCTAAGTTTGCAGCATAAGCATCGTCTGAAGTGTAATTAATATCACTATAAAGACACGGCAATTCGTTTATAACCGGAACATATTGAATATGCCACTGATTACCGTTAGACCAGACTGTATTCACCTTCCATTTTCCATCTACTAACGCCTTCAGCTTCTCATCTGTAATTCGAATCGCTTCTTCCTGATTCACAGAAGAACTGCCACCTGCCATCCAACCCTCTTCTTCATCATTCCAGTAAAACATCAAAGAATGCAATTGATAGTCCGCCGTTTCTCTATTGCTGGCACTGACATAAGCTTTTTGACCGTCACTCTCCCCCTGCACTTTTAATGTCTGTGTCTTATCTGTATTACTTGTATCTCCATTATTTTCCATTGAATCATCATCATAATAAGATAAAGGATGAAATGCCCAATCCGTTTTTTTTCGTTCATCATCATCCGGTGCTTTTTGATAACTTGCTTTTAAACTCTCAATTTGCTCTTTGTAATATTCAATCATCGTATCCGCATCAGCTTCACTATATCCTTCTTCTATTAAACTTTCTCTATCATTTATCTTCTGCTGACGCCAGAGAATAGCCTCCTCAATTTCTGACTTTGTCATTTGCTTTGTGGCTTCATAAACATCTTCTGTTCCATAAAAAGCCTTTGCCCATCGCTTCACATCATCCACCGAAATATCTTTCGCCTCTGCCTGTACAATCGGTACACTATGTACTTTTACTGCATCCGTTTGCACACTAATTGTCACATTCCCATCATCAGAAGAAAACGTTTCAGAAATTGCTTCCGACACAACAGTCCCATCATCAGCACTTTCCTCCACACTATTTGATTCTTCTATAGATGTACCTGATTCATTCTGATTCACCTGCTGATCATTCTTATTAGCAATGACGTCCTGATTAGGTGTTGCCTGACAGCCTGTCAATATCAAAACCATCAACACTCCAAAGCATGCATATCTTGTTAAGTTCATCTTTCTTCCCCTCATTCCCAACTACCACTACTTAAATAACTGGAAAACGATTCATATCCGATGCCTGTGCCTGCATTCCCGGCATAACTGTTGACACACCTAAAATAAGTGCAAATACTGCTGCCATTAATTTACTTTTCTTTTTCATAATGTTCCTCCAATCTTTTTGTGGATAGTGGTTTACTTGTGTTGTATACGAATCATATCACATTATTAATCATCTATGAGGCGAATTACCTTATCTCCCTATTTTGTGTCTTTATCTCTTTCCCACTCCCAAAATAACAGGAAAATTCCTATTCCAGCTAATCCCTGCATTATGCCATAGTTCAAAACATCCTCAATTGATAGACGTTTATCTAAATACTTTGCCGCATTCTCATACCATTTTTCTTCTTCATAACCAAAGACATGACGAATATATCTTTCTACTATCAACAGACCGGCCTGTCCATGACATAAACACCAATCTGTTTTTTCTGTCTGGCACATTTGATCTATCACCTGATTCAATGGAATATCCTTAAAAAGCTGATCCATTGTTAAACCACTTATCTTATGAATCAATGCACGTGCTAAGAGTATTCCTGCACTTCCATGACACCATGCAACAGTATTTCTAGGATGTTCCCTTCCTTCTCGAATATCAAGCCAATTATTCATTGAACAATCAAACAACTGGTCTTCCTTTCGACATAACTCCAACACAATTTCTTTATAATTTCCTTCTCCTGTATATCTTCCCAATAAAGCCATTGCCACTGCCATCCCGCTGTATCCATGTGCCATACCTGCAAGACAGTTCTTCGATTGAATACTCTCTACTAAATTTGTGCCTACTTTCTGAGCAATATCAAGATACATCTTATCCTGTGTTGTCTTATACATAAGCAATAGCAAAATAATGATTCCTGCTCTTCCCTGTATTAAATCATCACTGGTTACCTGATAATCATTGTCCAAAACAAACTGACACTGTTTCTTAGCGTAAACTATATAGCTTTCTTCTGCCGTAAGCTTATACATTATCCAATATGTAAAGGCAACGGATGCTTCACCGTCAAATAATCCCATTCTATCACTTTGATGGTTGCTGCCATTCTGTATTAAAATATCTGTATGTTCACATAGCTGTTTTTTCAATTGTTCAACCACTGAGTGATAAAAGTTTTCATGTTTTTTCTGCCACATTGCCTCAAAGAAAAGAAATATGCCGCTTAAACCATTGTATAAATAAATATCTGCTTTTCCAGCTTTTGTCCATCCATCTTTACCATAAATGACACTGGTCCATTCCATTTTGTCTCCTGTTAAAACAGCAGCATTGAACACCCACTTTGCAATTCTTTCAGCTGTCAACTCTCCTATTTTCGACTGCGGCTGTCCCAGTTGCCCGTTCCAGTTTTCTTTCTTTTTGTCATACATCAGTAAAGCACTTTGAATGACTTTCGTCTGAAAATCCTTATCCCAATCTGATAACTTTTCCACTCTTAATTTCAGCTGCTGTTCATTATCTCTTTGAAAATAATTTTCTATATATTCGTCATCCCCCATCAACAGATTTTTACCGTCTGCGTAAAAAATCGGAACAATTCCATCATAGACACATTGCATCTCGTAAGTAAGAATTTTCACCCGATACGTTTCATTACAATGAAGCCCTCTGTTCATATGCCATAAGGATAACTGTCTTTTTGCCTGATTCCTCATCAACTCCGGAAAGTTGAAACTGGTAATGTACATATAATATTCCTGTGTATTTCTAAAAAGATATCTTACGCTCTTCTTCATTATTGGTTGACACATCCCCACCAATACTTCTGGATCCGCTTTAATACAGTCATATGCTCTTCTGAAACCACTTATAAATTCATTCATATAATTTTCAAAACTTATATATTTCCCCTCATATATTGGCATATTCTTTTTATGTGATAATTTTGGATAGTGATAGGAAATATTCATCTCGGACGTACCTTTATTAATGACCATAGGCATTTTTACAGACAATCTCTGTTCATCACATGTATTCAAAACAGAAACATTTATATGCAGTGTTCCCATTCCATTCGGCACAAATCCCGTATGTATCACTGTATCCATCAAATTCTGCTGCAGATTTTTTCCTTGTATACCAGCCTCAATTCGGCGATCAAACATAAACTCTGTATCAATAATAACCGGATACTTTCCGTGTGCTATGACATTATCCATATGAATATCTGTCATTCCAAGTACATAAGTAAGACAGCATTCCGCACCACACCGATAATAAAATTCCTTAATTTCCTTTGTACACTTACATGCAGCTTCAGTTACTTCCTGTTCCCAGCCATAATCATCACCCGACACCACCAAATGTCTTGATTCCTCTAGTCCCATCTTCTCCCATAACCAGTTTTCTATTTTCTGGTACCGTTCTGTCAATAATAAAGAATGGGGTTTATAATAAATTTTCTGTCCACCTTTTAATCTAACCCGTGCCACCATTCTCTCCGGGAAATGTTCTTCATCCTGATTAAAAGATATTTTTGTGATTTTCATAGCGTTTTGCTCAATATGAAATTCTTTGCTGATTGTTTCTCTGTCCTGATAAAAATGATGAAATATTTCATTCACATAATTAATATAATCTCCGATTTTACGAATCAATAAATCCGTCATAACCGGATACTTTTTTAGAAATTCTCCGCATTCTCTCTCATTCAGTAAGTACTTACTTACATAATCATCATATTCTTCTGCACTTGAATGACCATTTAATTGCCCAGCATCTTTTTTCTCATGCATATCTGCTATCAAACATCTGAAGGGAATCCAAAAAACTCTTTGAACTATCTGTTTTACCAGACTGTCTATCATATTTTCTGTTAGTGAAGCAATCAGCTTTTGTTTCAAAACAATTTTGATATATTGGCCCAACTTCTCATAAAAACTATCAAAAACTCGTTCTTCTTTTTCAAATTTAATGCCATTTTCTGTACTTACACTGAATATGCATTTAAGAAAAAACTCTTTTTCTTCTTTTGCTATCTTTGCACGTTTCACATCCTGCATGCTCAAAAGCTCAGGATACTTTAACAATTCATCCAGTATATCTTTGTTTAAAAATTTTTTCCAAAATTGCTTTGCTTCTTCATTTTGGTTTATTATTTTAATTAGCTCTCTAATATCCATCTCGTTATTCCTCATATATAAATCTTATCTATTTCATTTAAACTAAAAAAAGTGTCTAACAGAATTTTCTCCTGTAGACACCTTTTCATAATTAACAGCACAATAAAGTGTATGACCCTCCCATATGTCCCGTAATATCATCTGATTCAGATTCTTTTACATTTTGTTGTAATTCTTCAATATATTTTAGTTCCTCTAATATAGATTTTGTCAATTCAAGTTCTTGCATTAACTCACACCTCTTCATCATAAAATGTAACATCAACTTTAAACAGGCTATCTACATCATTGATTTCTATTAATCCGTCATACTTTTCCACAATTTTTTGAACACTCATTAACCCTAACCCATGCATTTCTGTATTTTCCTTCTTCGTGGTCAGATAATGATGTTCTATCTTTCTTCTCTCACCTTCATAAGGGTTTGATATTTCTATGCGAAAAATACCATTTGGATTTTGTATGACGAAATCAATCTGTCTCTGTTCATCTGGAAGATCTTTGACTGCCTCAATAGCATTATCAAATAAATTGCCTATAATGATACATAGCTCTGTTTCATCCACGGGGCAAAGATACGCTTCAACAGCACATTTTACACGAATTGCCTTTTCCTCTGCCTGTTCTATCTCATAATTCAGCATCAGATTTAACACTTCTATCCCTGTATATCTGTTTTTACTTTTCTTTTTAGTGACTGCGAGCTTCTTTTCAAAATATGTCTGTGCTTCTCTATATTTACCATTCTCTAAACATTCCAATATCAGCACATCCTGATGAACAGAATCATGCAGCATCGTTCTTTTTTCTGTATACATCTTCTGAATCGTCTCATACTGTCTCTTCAACATTTCAAAATTCATATCCGAAATCTGCTGCTGATACCGCATATCCTTATAACCTTTGTAGAAAATAATCGCTGACAAAAGACTGAATAAGCACACAAAGACAATCATACTAAACAGAATATATTCACCTCGTATAAAGTCTCCCGCAACATCATTATTAAAAAGTGATTCACCAATTATTATCTCAAAAACAACAAATACAGCCAGATATTTATAATCTTTTTTATATTGACGATGAATCAAAGGCTCTCCATGCATGTAATAACATAGACACAATGATGCACCAATTGTCACTGCCATTCCACACATCTGAATCCAATGCCATCCCAGTCCATCTGCAACCGTAATATAATTCTGCATATGAATATGTTCTAAATAACATAATATAAAAATATACAGAACTCTAAAGATATAGACGGTATAATTATAAATAAAAAACTGTACAAATAACTGCCAGAAATAAGTATCAAAAAAAATGCATAGTGTAATAAACACACCGATATTTACAATTGTTTCCTGTAAAGATGAAAACTTAAAAAAATGAATATTCCCCGTATTAAAAGCAATCCAAAAAATTATTAATATCCAATATAATACCTTCGTCCACAGCTTTTCCCACCGGAAATGCCCCGGTGGTACAGCCAACCTGATGCCGCACAAAACCACCGTTATGATTTCCAGCACTCTGAGGGTAATCCCTGCTATTTCCATGCCCGCCGCCCCCAATAATCGCTGATAGCCTTTTTGACCTGCTGATATCTCGGAAGGCTGACCGGCACGCTGTCACCATTCCGCATGGTCAGCATATGATCTTTTAACCGCAGCACATGACGTATATTCACGCCATAACTTTTGTCCGTCATAATAAAAGCGTCATCCACCTGCTGCATATCTTCAATCACCTTTGAAAGCGCCCGGCGTTCTCTGAATACCTCCGTCTTATCCGTATGAAACAGGGTATATTTACCCTCTTTGCACAGATACTGAATCTGATCATAAGCAATACGAATAAGGTCATTCGCCCCTTCAATCATATAATAATTGGATTTATGTGCCTGCAAATGCTGAATGAGCGAATCCATGGTCTCCGGTATCAGTGTTCGTATACTGTCCTTTGTTATGTACTGCCAGGCATGATAACGATAGCACTTCACACTGTATTCCATATGTGCCGTCACGAAAACAATAAACGGTGAGTCATATTTCATACGAACATAGGAGGCCAGTTCCATGCCGCTGACATCCGGCATCTCGATATCCATAAAATAAATATCATAGCATCTGCCATTTTCAATCTTAGTCTTGAAATCATCTGCATGATCAAAACAGTCAATTTCACCCTGACAGCCCTTTTCCATCAGCCAGTTGCACACAGTCTGACGGATGAGTTCACTGTAATACTCCT
This sequence comes from Pseudocoprococcus catus, assembly GCF_902381825.1. GTDB lineage: Bacteria > Bacillota > Clostridia > Lachnospirales > Lachnospiraceae > Coprococcus_A > Coprococcus_A intestinihominis. The sequence goes on along the minus strand of NZ_LR698973.1, from coordinate 160,382 downwards.
CATCATCTATCACTGCAATCCTCAACATGATATCTTTCCCTTTTGCCATAGTTCCGACAATGATTTTAACACAATTTGACATTTCAAAGATGTCGTGTCCCTTAACTTTTTTGTTTTTGTCCTTTAATTCTATTTTACTGTTCTATCTCAATCAAAATCTTACTTCGACTGAAATAAAAGTGCTGCACCAATCGCCGTCATAAAGGCTGCTTCTTTCGGAATGATAAAGTTGATATCATAAAGTTCTCCAACCTGTCCCAGCATAATTCTTGCCTGATTCAGCGTAGCTGTGGAACCGCCGATGACTGCTCTTTTCAGATTAACATTGCGGCAGGCAAATACAGCCAGTGTTCCTGCTGTCTGGAAAATCATATTCATCAGCCCCAGAGCCACATCTTCATCGGTGGCTGTACTCTTCATCTTACCCAGATTGGAAGATGTCGCATAATCCGGCAATGTCTCCATCTGGTCTCTGCTCAGTTCTGCAATGCCCCAGTCCACATTCTTCAGATTGCCCTGTTCTGCCATATCCGCAATCACTTCCACATCACGGATACCGAAAAGTCTTGAGGAAAGACCCACCAGTGTGCCGCCGCCCACAGCACTGCCGCCGATATGCTGAATGCCATCAGGGCCTGCATGAACAAAAACAGTACCTGTGCCGATACTTCCCACAACCGTTTCTTCAAGCCCGGTCAGATAGAGGCCGCCTGTTCCCAGCGCATCAAATTCCGTCACTTTCGTGGTCGGAAGGCCATAGACATCCCCTTCTACATAACTAGCTCCCATACCTGTAAGCATCACGGCCTCAACATCTGCAATCTGCATTCTCTCCTCACAGAGTATTTTTCCAACGGCTCCGTACATGGCTGTCACCGGATCAGAAGCCGAAACCTTCAGTGAATTTAAAATTGTTTTACTTTCGTCCATTGCAACAATCTTTGTTGCAGAACTTCCTATATCTATACCTAATACAATCCCCATCTTTTATTATCTCCACTTATATACAATTTTCTGTCATAATACTATCCATTTTCCCTTACGACTGGAGCCTTCACGCTTTATTTTTCTTGTTGTCGCTCTATTATATATTCCGCGCGCAAATATCCGCCAGACAGCATTTATCGCAATAAGGCTTCGTTCTTGCCGTACAGACTTCCCGTCCATGTTCAACCAGACGATGACAGAAATCACTGCCCTCCTCCGGCGGCACCAGTTTCCATAGAGCCATCTCCACCTTTTTCGGGTCTTTAATACCATCCACGATGCCAATTCTATTGACCAGACGGATACAGTGGGTATCGGTTACAATGGCCGGTTTGCCAAAAACATCCCCCATAATCAGATTCGCACTCTTTCGTCCAACCCCCGGCAATTTCAGCAGTGCATTAAAATCATCCGGTACCTTATCATGATACTGTTCATGGAGTATCTTCATACAGGCGCTGATATCCCTGGCCTTGCTCTTTCCAAGTCCACAAGGACGGACAATTTCCTCAATATCAGTCACGTCCGCTGCTGCCAGAGAGGCCACATCCGGATATTTCTCATACAATCCTTCTACCACTACATTCACTCTGGCATCTGTACACTGGGCAGCAAGCCGGACACTGACCAGTAACTTCCATGCCTGGTCATAATCCAGAGTACATTCCGCCAGAGGATAGGCCACTTTCAAACGCCGGATGACTTCCAGCGTTAATTCTTCTTTCGTCATTTCAACCCCTCCAAAATATATTTCGAATTCACTCGTTTATCTAACACTCAACCGCTTTTAATCTTCAATTGAGTTCTATCTTTAGTTTTATTTTTACTTATTTCCTGCCAGCCTGACAAATAACCCCTGTGGCAGTTCAAATATAAACACAATTCCCAGCACGATAGCCACCGCCACCTTCACTGCCGTGTAGCCTGTCTCGGCCGCCAGCCGCAACTGATCTGTCACAATGTAATAGGCTGTCCAATACACACCGGCGCCCGGCACCAGTGGAAATATCCCTGCGATCAGGAAAATGGTCACCGGACACTTTTTCCGCACTGCTGCCAATCTGGATAAGAAAATGACCACCATAGTGGCCGCCAGGGATGCACCTGCTGTGCTGAAATGTTCCAAAGTCAGCAGGTAGACAAGCCAGCCCGCTCCACCAATGACACCGCAATAAGGATAGTACTTTGATGGTACACCAAACAAAACCGAAAATCCCACTGTCGCTATCACAGCGGCTATGATTTGGATCATCATAAGGCAGCACCTCCTGTCAGCGGATTCAACACTGCAATTCCCATACCGACACCAATGGCGATGCAGATAAAGACAAGCAGTGCATCAATCATCCGCACAGTACCCGAAATATAATCCCCATCTGCTGCATCTCGGATCGCAATGGTAAAAGCAACTCCCGGAACCAAAGGCATCATAGAACCAATGATCATAAAGTTCAGATGATCGCCAATCCCTGCCATATACAAAAGATTGCAGACCAGTGTCACAAAAGCGCCGCCGCCCACATTACCCACAATCTTTGACAAATGCGGTCCGCTGATATAAAGAATATAGACATAGATCAGAAATCCTGCAATGGCTGCCGCCAGACAATCCATCAAATTGCCCCCGAAAAGGCAGCAGAAAGCACCGCTTGCCACACCTGAAGCCAGAATCAGCACGCTTTTTCTCTTGTCCGGCATCCGGCGAATCGTCTCCAATGCCTGATAAGCTTCTGAAACCGTATATTTTCCTTCCGCGATCTCTCTTGAAAGCTGATTCACCGCTGCCACTTTATCCAGATGAGAACCGTTCACCGGTATGTGCCGTACCTTTGCAAACACATGCCCATGCCCTTCACCGGCTGTTGCCAGTATATAATTCATCAAAATAAACTGACTGGCCGATTCAACACCGTAATGTCTGCAGATGCGGTCCATGGTTTCTTCCACCCTGAAAATCTCTGCACCATTCTCCAGCAACAGTTCGCCTGCCTGCATCGCCAGTTCCATCACTTCATCTTCGTCACAATCAATGGCTGTATCTATTGTTGATTCTATTCTCTTCTGACCGGATGTGCTCATGATGACGCCCTCCATTTACCTGCAATCTACATCTGCTCATGCTATTATAACATATAAAAACAGTGCGCTAAAGTACAAAAAAGAATGCGCTACATGCTCCTGTGCAACAAAAAAAGCAGCTCATGATGAACTGCTGGCATTTTGTTGATGAAATTATGAAAACTGACGGTTCAGGAATACTTCAAAGCTGTCGGCCGCAGCTTCTTCGTCCGGTCCCTCAATATTAACGGTGATGACATCGCCAACTGCAAGCTTTAATCCCATCCATTCCAGAATATCCTTGCCATTGACTGTCTTCTCATCCTTTGTCACTTTAACATCTGAAGCAAACTGTGATGCCTCTTTCATAATCAGTCCTGCTGAACGGACATGCAGAATGCCGTCTTCAATCTTATTCACTGCTACCGAGAATTGTTTCATGCTCGTCTCTCTCCTTTGTATTGTTTAATCCTCAAATTCGTCTATATTTTAACAAAAAAACAAAATCCTTTCAATACAAGAATAGAACCAATTTTTGAAAGGATTTTATTTCATTTTGATAAATATGCACAATGTCACTTCTTATTTCAGTAAAACTGCCTTGACTTCCTTCAATCTTTGCTCAAATTGAGCATAAAAACTGACTTCTTCACCAAAACCGCGCATATAAAATTCTTTAAGAACATAAATATTAATTTGCTTGATGGTGCCGTCACTGGCGTTTTCTTTCTTCAGTGATGCAGCTACATCCTTCAGAAAATAGTGCCAGTCATTGACAAACTTCTCATACTGATCTAATTCCGGTATATCCAGCCATTTTCTGACTTTGATCTTCTGGCGGTCCGTTTTCACACATTCCTTTGTCTGAAGAATGTATTTGAAACTTCTGTCCTCATACAGTCTTCCCAATGGGAAAAGACGGCAGAACCCCGGTCTGATTTTATGGATGCCGCATCTGCCCTCCTGGTTCAAAAAAATACAGTGTTCATCTTCACCTACCATCTTGAGATTCGGCAGGATCATTCCGTCCACAACATTTAACTCCACATGATCCGCCAGCAGTGCTTCAAACGGAATACGAAAATAAGTACATATCCTATGGACATCTAATGGATCCAATAGAATGGATTTTCCCATTCCGTGACAACAGACAGAACAGCCTTCACATCCCTGGCAATCTGCCCTGACCATATCATTGGCTGTATAGAAACGGCCATCTGAAATCTCATTTAAATCTATATTTCTTTCCATATTCAATACCTCGTATCTGCTTAATGTTTAATAAACATTGTATCATATTTTTCGACTTTTTATTTGAAAAATCAATTATTTTTTCCATTGAATCCATGATATAATTTTTATAATTCAAAACTCAACAACCAATCGCAGCTGCAGATTATATTGACGCTGCCTCTATTGCGGCAATCCCAATATCTGTATTTCGCATAATTATACAACGCATATATGAAGAAAGGAAGCCCCTTATGGTCGAACAACTTTATCACAACCCGGATATTTACAGAATTTATGTCCCGCTCCCTGACAACCCATTGAAATATCTCAACTGCTATATTCTTGTTTCAGATGGTGAAACATTGATCATTGACACCGGCTTTAACCGCCCGGAATGTAAGCAGGCACTTTTTGACGGACTTGATGAGCTGCAAGTGGATTTTGCCCATACAAAGCTTTTTCTCACCCATCTTCACGGAGATCACAGCGGCCTCACAGAAGAACTGACGGCCAGAGGCGTTCCTGTTTTCATGAATGCCATTGATTATGATTATCTCTGTCAGGAGCTTGCCTCCGGCGGATGGCAGGCCATGGAACAGATTTTTCTCAGCGAAGGTTTTCCTATGAAAGAAATCGAAAAACAGAAAAAGGGCAATCAGGCAAGACTTTACTCACCGCATCACCCTTTCCCTGCCTCCAAAGTCAGCGACAATGATCTGCTAACAGTTGGTGGTATCACCCTTCGCTGTATCCATACACCGGGGCACACACCGGGACATACCTGTCTTTATATAGAAGACAAAGAAATCCTTTTTTCAGGGGACCATATTCTTTTTGATATCACACCGAATATCTCTGTATGGCGAAATATTCCTTACTCACTGGCGGCCTATCTGGAAAGCCTGCAGAAAATAAAGGGTTTGAAAGTTTCCCATACATTTCCGGGACACAGAGAGTTTCACGGAGATATTCATGATCGCATCAATGCCCTGACCCTTCACCATCATGCGCGTTTAAAAGAAATCCTTGACGCCATTGACCATCATCCTGACTGCACTGCCTATGAGACTGCCGGCCGGATCAGCTGGTCTGCCAGAGGCCGCGCATGGAACGATTTTTCACCGAATCAGAAATGGTTTGCCATGGGTGAAACACTGGCGCACATTAAATGGCTCTCCGACAAAGGTGCCATAAGCAGCACCAGACCGTTGTCTCTGAACATGCCAACTATTCAAAATACCCCGGCAAAAGAAACGGCAGAAAACCGTTATCGGGCTCTCTGCCATTCTTCTGATCTGTTCTTTTATTCACGACGTTTTTCTGATGATGCTTTTTGTGAACACGTTACGCATTATGCATGAACATGTTCTTTCATCACTTTATACAGCTGAATAATGACGGTCGGTATAAAGGCCAGCATCGCAATCATTCCAATCTGATAACCACTCAAAGGTGACACTGAGAAAAGCGTGCGCATCACAGGTACAAAGATGACCAGTGCCAACAGCAGCACACCGCCAAAGAAAGCACCGATGCTGTAAATATTGGATGTCAGACCGATTTTGAAAATCGAATGTCTGCTTCTGCAGTTGAATCCATGGAACAGTCTTGCCAGAGTCAGTGTGGCAAACGCCATAGAACTGGCTGTGGCACTGTCCGTGGACAAACCGATATGGAAAGCGATCATGGTACAGACTGCGATCAGACCGCCTTGCACGAAAAGGGCTGTCATCAGATCCTTTGTCAGGATTCCCTGTTTCGGATCCCGTGGCGGCTCTGAAAGCAGATCTTTTTCTGCCTTTTCCATCCCAATGGCAATGGCCGGCAGGGAATCCGTCAGCAGATTGATAAACAGCAGATGCACCGGCTGAAATGGCACCGGAAGTGCTGCAAGAGATGTATACAATACCGCCATGATTCCGGCCATATTGCCTGATAACAGAAACTTAACCGCATTCTTGATATTGCGGTAAACGTTTCGTCCATTGGCAACAGCCTTGATGATGGTGGCAAAATTATCATCCGTCAGAATCATGGATGCCGCATCCTTGGATACTTCCGTGCCGGTAATCCCCATCGCCACACCGATATCTGCCTTTTTCAGTGCCGGGGCATCGTTGACACCATCGCCTGTCATGGCTGTCACTGCGCCTTTACGCTGCCATGCATCCACAATTCGGATTTTATTCTCAGGTGAAACACGGGCATAGACAGAAATCTTTTCGATGTTCTCATCCAGTTCTGCATCACTCATCTCATCCAGTTCCGGTCCCGTCACCGCCATATCTCCTTCACCGAAAATACCAATCTGCTCTGCAATGGCTGTGGCTGTGATCTTATGATCACCGGTAATCATCACCGGACGGATACCGGCTCTTTTTGCCTCTGAAACTGCTTCCCTGGACTCTTCTCTCGGCGGATCGATCATGGATACCAGACCCATGAAAATCAGATGGTCTTCCTCATCCAGTGTCAACTGCTGATTGGCTTGTGCCTCCTTATAAGCAAATGCCAGGACTCTCAGCCCCTGTTCCGAAAAAGCTTGATTTTTATCTAATATCTCCTTTACATCCTGCTCGGTGATTGGACGGACTTCATCCCCGATACGGATTCTGTCCGTTCGCTTCAGCAGAATATCCAAGGCGCCCTTAACCAGAATGGTCGGCACACCATGCAGGCGATACTTTGTACTCATCAATTTTCTGTCTGAATCAAATGGTATCTCTTCCATACGAGGCATCATCTCTTTCAGAATATCCTCTTTGATGTCCGCTTTTCTTCCCATTTCCAGAAGCGCCACTTCCGTCGGATCACCGATACTCTGGCCTTCCACAATAGCGGAATCATTGGTCAGAATCGCATCGTAGAGCAGATACCGATGAGACTGCTGCTTCAGGTCCAGTGCATCAGCTTCCATTGTCTGATGATTAATATAAACCTGCTGAACCGTCATTTTGTTTTGCGTCAGCGTACCTGTTTTGTCCGAACAGATGACAGATACACATCCGAGGCTCTCCACTGCTTTCAGATCTTTGATAATGGCATGTTCTTTGGCCATTTTCTGGGTTCCCATGGCCTGTACGATGGTGACAATGGAACTCAAAGCCTCAGGAATGGCAGCCACCGCCAAAGCCACTGCAAACATCAATGCATTCAGCACCGGCATCCTTCTGTACAGACTTAAAACAAACACAACTGCACTGATAATCATAATAACAATAGCCAGCTGGCTGCCAAATTTATCAAGGCTCACCTGCAGCGGTGTTCTCTTCTCCTTGGTAGCATTCATAAGTGCCGCAATCTTGCCGATCTCGGTCTCCATGCCCGTAGCTGTCACCAGTACAACCGCACGTCCCCCGGTTACCAGACTTCCTGAATAGACCATATTGATACGGTCTCCCAGTGCCTTCTCCCCTTCCAGCACCACGGTCTTCTTCTCAACATTGGTGGATTCGCCCGTCAATGAGCTTTCATTCACCTGCAATGAATAGCTTTCAAGAATTCTGCCGTCCGCCGTCACCATATCACCGGCCTCAAGAAGCAAAATATCCCCTTTAACAACCTGTGCAGAAGGAATCTCCCCCTTCACACCGCCCCTGAGCACCTTTGCCGTTGGTGCTGACAGGGTTTTCAGACTTGCAAGCGATTTTTCTGCTTTCTCATGCTGCACTGTGCCAAGAATCGCATTCATCGTAATAACCGCAAATATAACAATCGTGCTCTCCACATTTCCCGAGATCATTGAAATAATCGCAGCAATGATAAGAATAATAACCAGAAGATCTGCAAACTGCTCTGCAAAGACACGCCATACACTTTTCTTCTTCGTCTCCCGGAGCACATTTTCTCCATGCGCTTTTAATAGGGCTTCTGCCTTTTCACTGCTCAGCCCATTTGCATCTGATCCAAGGGCTTCCAACACTTCATCCTCACGCATCTGATACCATTCTTTCATCAAACTTCCTCCTTTCAGATGTCCTATTTGTCCTCTTCCACACCTTAATTCCTAAATCTTAATAAAAGAAAAAGACCTTTAATGTATGATATCCGGAAATCTTCCGTTACCATACATCAAAAGTCTTGTAACCGTAATGGTATATATTACCAGACTGCTCTACAAAAATCTGCAAACAGCCGCGATTGTTGATAATATATTAAAACTACTCCCCTTTGATGACACATTGCCATCACTATTCAGTTGTCATTTTATTAAGATTCTAGTAGTCTAACACATTTTAAAACTGCTGTCAACACTTATTCATCTTCCATATTCGCCAGTTTGGCTGCCTGATCTGCTGCGATCAGACTGTCAATGATCTCATCCAGATCACCGTTCATAATATCGCCCAGTCTGTATAATGTCAGTTTGATACGATGCTCTGTACAGCGTCCCTGTGGGAAGTTGTAGGTTCTGATCTTCTCAGATCTGTCACCTGTACCTACCTGATTCTTACGAAGAGCAGCCTCTTCTGCATGTTTCTTCTCGATCTCGATCTCGAGAAGTTTGGAACGCAGCAATCTGAAGGCTTTCTCTTTGTTCTGCAGCTGCGACTTCTCTGTCTGGCTGTAGATAACGATACCTGTCGGATTATGGGTCAGACGTACCGCAGAGTCTGTTGTATTGACACACTGACCACCATTACCGGAGGCACGCATAACATCAATACGTACATCATTCATATCAATCTCAACATCCACTTCCTCAGCTTCCGGCATGATGGCAACTGTTACAGTAGATGTATGGATACGGCCACCGGATTCGGTTTCAGGCACTCGCTGTACACGATGGACACCGGATTCGAACTTCATACGGGAATAAACATGATCGCCGCTGACCATGAAAACACACTCCTTGAAACCGCCGATACCATTCTCACTGACATCCATCATCTCGATCTTCCAGCGCTTGGATTCTGCATACTTGGAATACATACGGAAAAGTTCAGCAGCAAAAAGGGCTGCCTCATCACCACCTGCACCAGCTCTGATCTCCACGATAACGTTCTTCTCATCCATTGGATCCTTAGGGATCAGAAGGACTTTCAGCTCCTGTTCAATCTTTGCGATGTTGGACTTTGCTTCAGAAAGCTCTTCCTTAAGCATTTCCTTCATCTCTTCATCGTCTTCCACCTCAAGCATCTCCAGGCTGTCTTCGATGGTCTGCTTTGTATTCTTATATTCTGTATACTTCTCTACAAGGGGCTGCAGATCACTCTGCTCCTTCATCAGCTTGCGGAAATGCTTCTGATCATTGACAACGTCCGGATCATTTAACTCTTCCATGATCTGCTGATATCGAATTAAAATATCATCTAATCTATCAAACATTGTTATTTACCTCCATCTTCTGCAGCTTTCACTGCATAAACGACTCTGTCCAGACCGGCCAGATCTTTCTTCACGTGTATATCTTTAAATCCTGCCTGATCAAGAAGCTGTGAAACAGCTTTTCCCTGATCATAACCGATTTCAAAAAGCAGTGAACCGCCGGGTACAAGATACCGTCCCGATTCCTCTGCCAGTTTTCTATAAAAAAGGAGTCCATCCCGACTTCCGTCCAATGCCAGATGCGGTTCATGATCTTTGACCTCACGCATCAGATCTTCAATGTCATTCGTAGGGATGTAAGGCGGATTGGATACAATCATATCAAATACGCCCTCCACTGATCCAAACAGATCACTGTGTACCAGCTTCACCTGAGATAATCCCAGATTTTCTCTGTTTCTCTCAGCAACCTTCAATGCACCTTCTGAAATATCCACACCGACTCCTTCTGCCACCGTTCCCAGCTTTGCAAGACTTAAAAGAATGCATCCCGAACCAGTACACATATCTAACAGTCTGCACTCCGGCTTCATCATGGCCAAAGCTGTCTCCACCAATACTTCTGTATCCTGTCTGGGGATCAATACGCTCTCATTGACAAAAAACGGCAGTCCCATGAATTCCGTGCTTCCCATCAGATACTGCACCGGATAGCCTTCGCTTCTCCGACGGATCAGAGCCTGATAATCAGCACTTTGCTTCATCTGTGCTTCATCAAAAGGATCATTTCTTCTTATGAGAAAATCCACACGGCTGATACCATAAATATGTTCCAGCAGATACCATGCATCCACGGATGCATTATCCACACTGTGTACTGTCAGTTCATCGGTTCCCCACTTCAAAAGGGTATCATAACTCCACTGCATCATGGCTGACTCACTCCTGCATTGCTCCTGTCCGTTTTCTGACTGTTCCCATCAGCAGCTGCCCTGTTCTCTGCCTGAAACTGCCTCCAGTCATAAATCGCCTCAATAGAAGCAATAGCAACTTCCAGCATCTCCAGATCCGGTTCACGGGTTGTCAGCTTCTGCAGCATCAGTCCTGGTTTACTCACAATATTCACTAGGCAGGATTCACTTCTGCCAGCCCACTGAATGATTTCAAAGGAAACGCCTGCGATCACCGGAACAAGAATAACGCGGAGCACAATCTTCAACGCCATGTTATCCACACGGATAAACATAAAACAGATGATACTGACCACCATAACGATCAGCAGAAAACTTGTTCCGCATCGTTTATGCAGTCTTGAATACTTCGCAGCATTCTCCGGGGTCAGTTCAACGCCATGCTCAATACAGTTAATGGTTTTATGCTCCGCTCCATGATACATAAACACTCTCTGTATATCCTTCATCTGTGAAATAGCTACAATATAGATAAAGAAAATCGCAATTCGGATCAGACCTTCAATCACAGCCAATGCCATAGGACTCTTAATCACCTTACCAAACAAAGATGAAATAAAAAATGGCGTCAGCATAAACAGCGCAACGGCGATCACGACCGATAATGCCACTGTCAGTCCCATAAAAACAGCATCCGACTTGCTGTCTTTTTCTTTCGCTTTCTCAGCTTCCTCTTCGTCTTCAAAAAAACTGGCCGAGTACGTCAGTGTAGACATACCCAGCACAAGAGAATCAATAAATGACAGCACACCTCTGATAATCGGGATCTTTTTCATATGCCATCTGGCATTCAGGCCAATATACTGATCCTTCTTGACTTCTATCGTCTGATCTGGCTTTCTGACGGCCACCGCATAATCATTGCCGTTACGCATCATGACACCTTCGATGACTGCCTGTCCGCCGATAGTTGCATATCGCATATATTCCTCCTACTGACGGAATGAAACAATCTGTGATTCACCCGCCGCAACGGAAAATGTCTATTCTCCGTAATGAAAAAACAGGGCTGTCGCATCTGCTGATCTCTGCGCCGGTCTCCATGATATGGACAATCCGGATGGCAGAGGATCTGTCGAAATGATGCGGCAGCCCCGTCTATCGTCTAATTATGCCTGTTTGATGCCATACTTACGATTGAACTTATCAATACGTCCGCGAGCAGAAGCAGCTTTCTGCTGGCCTGTGTAGAATGAATGACACTTAGAACAGATTTCTACGTGGATTTCAGGTTTTGTGGAACCTGTTACGAATTCGTTACCACAGTTGCATGTTACCTTTGCCTGATAATACTTAGGATGGATTCCTTCTCTCATCTTATTCACCTCACTAATATTCTTTCCTGATTGCCAACCAGGAATAATCACTTGAGTTATCTCAAATCGGGCGTTCATGCCCATTTCTGTCATTATAAAACAGCTTTTAAATTTTATCATACTTTTTTATAGTATGCAAGCGTTTTTTTGTATTTCACATAATATTTTTTACCACATTTTCGTATGGCGGATCATGTTGACGAATTCTGTATTATCTTTTGTATGCATAAACATATCCAGGATCTGCTCCAACGCCTCTTCAGACTTCATGCCGCCCAAGGCCTTTCTCATCACATACATGCCTTCAAGTTCTTCCTTGCTCAGCAGCAATTCTTCTCGTCTTGTTCCTGAACGCGGTATGTTGATAGCCGGGAAGATACGCTTCTCGGAAAGTTTTCTGTCCAGAACAAGTTCCATATTGCCTGTTCCCTTGAATTCTTCAAAAACGACATCATCCATCTTGCTGCCTGTCTCTACAAGAGCTGTAGCAAGCACTGTGAGGCTGCCTCCCTCACGCATATTTCGCGCAGCACCAAAGAATTTCTTCGGCATATGAAGTGCTGCCGGGTCCAGACCGCCTGAAAGTGTACGTCCGCTCGGCGGCACTGTCAGGTTGTACGCCCTGGCCAGACGTGTAATGCTGTCCAAAAGGATCACCACATCTTTCTTATGTTCAACCAGACGTTTTGCACGCTCCAATACCATCTCTGAAACACGTTTATGATGTTCCGGTGTCTCATCAAATGTAGAGTAGATGACTTCCACATTATTGCCCTCAATATACTCCTTGATATCCGTCACTTCCTCCGGACGTTCATCGATCAGAAGAATGATCATCTGCATATCCGGATAATTGGTATGGATTGCCTTGGCCACCTGCTTTAAAAGTGTTGTCTTGCCGGTCTTCGGCGGTGATACGATCATACCTCGCTGTCCCCGCCCAATCGGAGAAACAAGATTCATAATCCGCATGGAAACCGGCGCATTCGGTGTCTCAAGATTAATCCTGCTGTCTGGAAAAACAGGTGTCATATTTTCAAACTTGCCGCGTCTCTGGGCTTCATACGGCGGCATGCCGTTGACTGTTCTTATATATAAAAGTGCTGAAAACTTCTCTTTCTCTGTCTTTACCTTGATATTGCCACAGATAATATCACCAGTTCTCAGGTTAAATCTGCGAATCTGCGCCGGTGACACGTACACATCATTATTACCGGGCATATAATTCTCACAGCGGATAAATCCAAACCCTTCCGGGATCACTTCCAAAATACCATTCGCCATCATGCCGCTGTCTAACTGACCATAACCTGGGATTTCACTTTCCTCATTTGACTGGATATACTCATTTTTCTGGTAAACATCCACCCGTTGGTAACTGTCCCCCCGCTGATAGCTGTCATTACGCTGATAATTCTCACCGCGCTGGCCGTTTTCGTTACGCTGACTGTTCTCATTCCGCTGGTAGTTCTCGCTGCGCTGACCGTAGGTATTTCTTCTGCCACTGTACAATCCGCCATTTGTATATGTCTGTCGTTCCGAGCGCTCTGTTCTTTCTGTGCGTTCTGACCGCTCCGGACGCTCCGTTCTTTCTGTGCGTTCTGTTCGCTCCGAACGCTCCGTTCTTTCTGTGCGTCCTGTCCGTTCCGGGCGTTCTGTCCGCTCTGCTCGTCCTGTTCGCTCAGCGTATTCCGCCCTGGATGTTCTGCCCCGAAAAACATAAGGCTTTTTATTCTCGCTCTTCACCTCATGTTCCGGCCCTTTCTCAACTGATGCAGTCGGCTGCTCTTTGTCTTTCTCCAAAACTTCTGATTGATCTTCCAGAAGCCCCATCTCAGCCATGAGCTTCTGCAATTCCGCCTTACGCATCACGGATGTATTTCTGACGCCTTGGGCCTTCAATATTTCTCTCATCTGTGCGACAGACATTTTCTTTTCCTGTTCAGCCATAAAAACCTCCTTATCTGCTGACAAATTTTCACCGTTTCCGACACATTAAAATAACACTCGCTGTCAAACGATTCTGAATCATATTAAAATTATATCTTATACTGGGTAATGAATCCTTACGAAATCTCTGTAATCCTAATAAAATAAATTCCAATCCTAATAAAATAAGAACAAAACACCTGTCGGTGTCTTATATTTTAGAAAATTTGAATAATTCTTCTTTACCATTATATATGAAATAAACGCAAATAAAAAGCATAACTTTTGTTTTTTTATTTTCTTTTTATAATTTTATACTAAAACCAACCGTCAATTCATTTACAATTTTTTACAATTTGAAAGTTTTGCAACCATTTCCTGCATATTTTTCAGCTTTATATCCGCTTTAATAGTTGACAGCAGCTTTTATGAAGGAAACTTTTAACAAAATTCCTATTTTTTTACAGATTAAAGTGAAAAAAGATTGAATTATTGCTTAATCTATATTATAATCATCAATGGAAAGAATGAATTCCACTGAACATACTTTGCTGCGGATTTTGTCCGTCGGCAGGTCAATATAAGGAGGATGAAACAGAATGTCTTACAGTGACGAAATTATCGAAAAAGTTAAAGCAAAAAATCCTAACGAACCTGAGTTTATCCAGGCAGTGACAGAAGTTATGAATTCTCTTCGACTCGTTGTAGATAACGATCCAAAGTATCAGAACGAAGCATTACTTGAGAGAATCGTTGAACCAGAACGTATTATTATGTTCCGTGTACCATGGGTTGACGATGAAGGCAAAGTTCAGGTCAACAGAGGTTTCCGTGTACAGTTCAACAGTGCGATCGGACCTTACAAGGGCGGTCTCCGTTTCCATCCATCCGTTAACTTAAGCATTATCAAATTCCTTGGTTTTGAACAGATTTTCAAGAACTCCCTGACAGGCCTTCCTATCGGCGGCGGCAAAGGCGGTTCTGATTTCGATCCTAAAGGCAAATCTGACCGTGAAGTTATGGCTTTCTGCCAGAGCTTTATGACAGAGCTTTGCAAACATATCGGAGCTGATACTGATGTTCCTGCAGGTGATATCGGTGTAGGCGGCCGTGAAATCGGCTATATGTATGGCCAGTACAAGAGAATCCGCAACGTATCTGAAGGTGTCTTAACAGGTAAAGGCCTCACATACGGCGGTTCCTTAGCTCGTACAGAAGCTACAGGTTACGGTCTTGTATACCTTGTAGAAGAATTATTAAAGTGCAAAGGCGACACAATCGAAGGCAAGACCGTTGCTGTATCAGGTGCCGGTAATGTTGCTATTTACGCTATCCAGAAGGCTCAGCAGCTGGGCGCTAAGGTTGTTACATGCTCTGACTCCACAGGTTGGGTATATGATCCGGAAGGCATCGATGTTGCTGCGCTGAAAGAGATCAAAGAAGTGCAGCGCGCACGTCTGACAGAATACAAGAAATACAGACCACAGTCTGAATACCACGAAGGCCGCGGCGTATGGCAGATTCCTGTTGATATCGCTCTTCCTTGTGCAACTCAGAACGAGCTCTTCCTTGAAGATGCTAAACAGCTTGTAGCAAACGGCTGCAAGGTTGTTGCTGAAGGTGCCAACATGCCTACTACTCTTGATGCAACAGAATATCTTCAGGAACATATCTACTTCGTACCTGGCAAGGCTTCCAATGCCGGCGGAGTTGCAACATCCGCTCTTGAAATGTGCCAGAACAGCATGCGTTACAGCTGGACATTCGAGGAAGTTGACGCTAAACTCAAAGACATCATGGTCAACATCTTCCACAACATCGACAACGCTGCAAAAGAATACGGCGTAGAGAACAACTACGTTGCAGGTGCTAACATCGCAGGCTTCAAGAAAGTCGCTGATGCTATGCTTGCTCATGGTATTGTATAATAAAGTAAAGTAAAATTCGGTCTTAGAAATCAATAAACAGGATGCTCAATAAGTT
>NZ_LR698973.1:99946-144395 GCF_902381825.1 Pseudocoprococcus catus | reverse complement strand
AATAAGTTATTCAGAATAAACTTATTGAGCATCCTGTTTTTGTCGTTTTTTTGTACCGAATTTTACTTTACTTTATACACATTAAACACAATCCGCCATTATAAAGCCTTCGGATCCTCAATAGGCGCCTGCCTGATCCCTGTAATATAAAATCTACCCCGGTTTGATTCAATGCCTATTTTAACGCAATAGTAATCTTACAAATTACACACAAAAAATACTCTATGATATACTATACCAGAAAACGCTATAAAAATCGAGTACAAAACAAACCACACATCTGTTTGCATAAATTCGCCGGCTATGCTATCATATATGTAGTTAGGAGGAATGCAGTTTTGTGGGCAGATAAGCGTTACCACTCTCTCGATTACGAGATGAAGGCCCGGTACGGGCACAAGATTTATAAGATTGCCCTTGACGGCGGCTTTACCTGCCCCAACAGGGACGGACTGATCGATGCAAGAGGCTGTATCTTCTGCAGTGCGGGCGGTTCCGGTGATTTTGCCGCATCCAGGAACCAATCCATCACGGAACAGATTGAGGAAGGCAAACAGCTGCTTGCAGGAAAGCGGCTTTCCGATCAGCCTGAGATGGGCAGCAAGGAATCCCCGATGCCTTGTTATATCGCCTATTTTCAGGCATTTACGGGAACTTATGCCCCCATAGATCGTCTGCGGGCACTTTACACAGAAGCCATCCGCCACCCGGAAGTAGCCATTCTTTCCATTGCCACCCGCCCGGACTGTCTTCAACCGGAGGTTCTCGATCTTTTATCAGAACTGAATCAAATCAAACCGGTGTGGGTTGAGCTCGGCCTTCAGTCAATCCATCCTCAGACAGCTGCTTACATCCGGCGAGGCTATCCACTGTCTGTCTATGATGCAGCTGTTTTGAATCTTCACGAAAGAGGCATCGAAGTTATCACCCATGTGATTCTCGGGCTTCCCGGTGAAACTGCTGATGACATGCTGGCTACCGCCGATTATATCGCTCATCAGCCCATACAGGGTGTCAAGTTCCAGCTGCTCCATGTTCTCAAAGGAACCGATCTTTATACTGATTATCTGCAGCAGCCGTTCCATGTTCTGACACTGGAAGAATACACGGATATCCTCATCCGCTGTATTGAGCATATGCCGCCGGATGTGATTATCCACCGGATTACCGGTGACGGTCCCAAACATCTGCTGGCTGCCCCGGACTGGAGCCGCAACAAGAAACAGGTACTTAATCATATTCACCATTGCATGAAGCTTCGCAATGCATGGCAGGGGCGCTGTTATGTTCCGTTGACGAATGATTATTATGACAGGAATTGATGATTGCAATAGAAAGGAGTTTTTGTTTTATGAATCAGGATACACTGATGCTTTATAAATTAATGGTTCTCTATATGCTGAATAAGGTCGATTTTCCATTGACGAATTCTCAGATTTCAGAATTTATTCTGGACAAGGGCTATACGAATTATTTTACTCTTCAGCAGGCGCTCCACGACCTTTCCGATACAGAATTGATCCGAACAGAACATATCCACAACAATTCCTACTATTCCATGAACCAGTCCGGTGAAGAAACGCTGGAATTTTTCGGTCACAAGATTCCAGCTGAGATCAAGACTGAAATCGACCAGTTTTTCAATGAGCACAAGTATCACCTGAGAAGTGAGAATGAAGTTACCGCTGATTATTATGAAGATAAGAAGGACTGCTATATTGTTCGCTGCGAAATCCACGATAAGAAAGAACTTCTCGTCGGCATCACATTAAACGTCACAGATGAAGCTCAGGCAACCGCCATCTGCGATAATTGGCGCAATCTCCATGGCGATGTCTATGACTATCTTATCCATACCCTCATGATTCGTCACTAATACATTGTTTTCGAAATAACTATACCATTCACTTGCCTGCGAATCCGAGTGTGCAGGCAAGTGAATGGTATAGTTATTTACGAAACGATGTACTAGAATCGAATAACCGCATCTGTAAACAAAAGAAAAACGCAACCTCCCTGTTCTTAGTGCCAAACGAATGCGCTATTGGCACACACCCCCAAAGAAAGGTTACGTTTTTCCTTTTCCCAATCACTTTTAAATTCTCAGTTGAACTTCTGTATTCCTATAAAGAACGATACAGATCTTCGTACTTTCTCGCTGAATTGCCCCAGGAGAAATCTGCTGCCATTGCCCTGTCTACAATACGGTTCCATGCTTCTCTGTCACCATAATAAACAGACTTGGCATACTCAATCACATGCAGCATCTCATGTGCATTATAATTTGCAAAACTGAATCCTGTACCACTTCCTGTATATTCATTATACGGTTCTACAGTTTCCTTCAGACCGCCTGTCTCCCTTACAATCGGCAATGTACCATAGCGAAGACTCATCAGCTGACTGAGTCCGCATGGTTCAAACAGTGACGGCATCAGAAATGCATCGCATGCACCATAGATTCTGTGGGAACGGGTATTGTCATAACAGATACTTGCCGAAACTCTGTCTTTATACTTCCATTCATAGTATCTGAACATATTCTCATAGCGCGGATCACCTGTACCGAGAATAACAAACTGTACATCTTCCGCACAAATCTGTTCCATCACACAATCGATCAGATCCATTCCCTTCTGATCTGTCAATCTTGAAACAAGACCGATCATAAACTTGCCGCCGTCTATCTGCATGCCAAGCTCCTGCTGCAGTGCCGTCTTATTATGCACCTTCTCTGTTCTGAAATTATACGGAGAATAATTGTGTACAAGCATCGGATCCGTCTCCGGGTTATACTCATCATAATCAATACCATTGACAATACCCGAAAGATTATTGGATCTCGCACGCATCAATCCATCCAGTCCCTCTCCATAGAACGGATACTTGATCTCATTCGCATAAACACCGCTGACAGTGGTGATCCAGTCTGCGTAAACAAGGCCGCCCTTCAGATAATTGCCGGCGCCGTATGCTTCCAGTTTGTCTGATGTAAACAGATAGCCCGGAAGGCCTGTTATACGCATCATATCATCAATGTTCCATGTTCCCTGGAACTTCAGATTGTGGATTGTCATCACGGCTTTCATGTTCTGGTAAAAATCGCTGTAAGAAGAACTATCCCAGAATTCATTCTTCAGATAAACCGGCATAAGACCCGTCTGCCAGTCATGACAATGGATGATGTCCGGTCTGAAATCGATGACACAAAGCATCGTCAGTGCGGCCTTACTGAAGTAAGCAAACTTCTCAAGATCCCACAATCCATCTTCATAAATCCTGTCTCCGGAAAAATAGTATTCATTGTCGATAAAATAAAATGTCACGCCATCCAGCATCATCTGAAATACACCGACATAAATCATCCGTCCTGACATATTGATATAAAAATTCGTCATATATTCCATCTGCTGTTGAAAATGCTCCGGAATCACTCTGTATTTCGGCAATACAACCCTGACATCAAATTCATCTCTATTGTATGCCTTCGGCAAAGATCCGACAACGTCTGCCAATCCGCCTGTCTTAATAAATGGTACCGCTTCAGATGCCGCAAATAGGACTTTCTTCATAATGCTTTGTTCCTCCTGCTATTGCATTATATTGTATCTTCTATTATTATACAACACAATTCGTTGCAATAAAAGCAGAAATTTTGTGAATTTTCAGTCAATTATCAACTCCTGTTCTTGTATTCCAGTCGGATTTTATCCGCGATCAACGCAATAAATTCACTGTTAGTTGGTTTGCCTTTTCCGGTATGTATGGTATAGCCAAAAAGCTCATCAATGGTATCCATCTTGCCTCTGCTCCAGGCCACTTCGATAGCATGGCGGATCGCGCGTTCCACACGGCTCGGCGTCGTCTTATTCATCTTGGCAATGGTCGGATACAGGACCTTCGTAATCGAATTAATGACCTCCCGGTTATCCACTGACATAATAATGGCATCCCGCAGATACTGATAACCTTTGATATGCGCCGGCACACCAATCTCATGAATAATATTGGTCACATCTGTTTCCAGATTCTTTTCCCGGTATTCTGTCGTATAATCTGTTTGTCTGCTCTTCTGTGTATGGACCGGCTGTAAAATCTGTCGTTCAGTCACCTGATGAATACGACGCAGAATCATATCATTTTCAAATGGCTTCATAATATAATACATGGCGCCGAGATTAAAAGCATTCTCCGTAATGTTTTCCTTTCCAATGGCAGAAATCACAATAAATGCGGGTCGTTTCTTCAGCGACATATCCTTATTGACCTGCTGCATGACCTCCAGACCGTCAAGCTTCGGCATAATCAAATCCAAAAGGACAACATCCGGCTCCTGATTCTTAATAATGTCCAATGCCTGAACGCCATCGTCCCCTCTTCCGATGACTTCAATATTCTTATCCGTCTGTAATATGGCATCCAACAAACTGACCATCTTCTCATTGTCATCAACAATCGCAACATTGATTTTTGTCATAACGCAGCCTCCCATTCTTCATCTTTTTCCAACAAGCGTCAAATGTATTATATTATCAAAAAAAGATTGTCTCAATTAATAAAACTCGCAATAACCACCAAAATAGGACAATATTTTCTAATTTTTTATTATTTTTATTTATGAAGTCGAAAAACATATTATTTTGTGTGTTTTTATTCAATTTTTTATTTTTTCTAAAAATCAAAAGGGCTTATTGCTGTTTATTTTCAAACATGATACACTTTTATTAATGTTAATTATTTCAAATCCATTGAATTAAAGAGGTTTTTTTATGCAAAAAGAAAATAAAGGCAGCATCGACCTGACAAGAGGATCGATTCCCGGCGGTATTCTGGCCTTTGCCATTCCGCTTTTTCTCGGTCAGCTGCTTCAGCAATTGTATAACATGGTGGATGCATGGGTCATCGGCAACTTTGCGGATAACGATGCTTTTGCCGCCGTCAGTTCCACCGGCACTGTCGTCTTTCTGATCATCGGTTTTTTCTCCGGCATTGCCACCGGCGGCGGTGTCGTTATTTCACGCTATTTTGGCGCCCGCGATGAAGACAATGTTTCAAAGGCTGTCCACACGAATTTCCTGATGGGGCTGATTGCTTCCGCAATCGGCACTGTTGCCGGTCTTATCCTGGCTCCCCATCTTCTGGTATGGCTTGGCACCCCGGACTCTGTTATGCCCCATGCCTTAAGGTATCTGCAGATTTATTTCGGCGGTGTATCCACTGTTATCCTCTACAACATCTGCATGTCCATCATGCGTGCCCTGGGTGACAGTATTCATCCCCTTTACTATCTGTTATTCTCTTCCATTGTGAATATCGGTCTGGATCTGCTTTTTGTGGCCCATCCTGCCTTTCACTGGGGTGTTACAGGTGCTGCAGCCGCCACTGTGATCTCTCAGGGTCTCAGCGTCATTCTCTGTTTGTTTCGTATGTGTCGGATTAAAGATTATACCCGGCTTGATTTCAAAAAGCTGCATTACCATTCCCACATGATGAAGAAGGTGTTGTATCAGGGTCTGCCCGCCGGCATTCAGAATGCCGTGATCACCGTCGGCAACCTGGTGATTCAGAAGAATATCAATTCCTTCGGCGCTTACGCTATGTCCGGAATGGGGGCCTACTCCAAGATTGAGGGATTCGTTTTTCTTCCGATCATGAGTATGGCCATGGCACTTCCGACCTTCGTCAGTCAGAACCTGGGAGCTAGGCAATACCATCGTGCCAAAAAGGGCGCCGTTTTCGGCATCTTATTTGGCATGATCACCGCTGAGGTTACCGGACTTCTGATCTACTTTTTTATTCCATATGCACTGAAGATTTTCGGCAGTACACAGGAAGCCGTTGCCTACGGCACTATTCATGCCCACATTGTCAGCCTGTTTTTCTTCCTGCTGGCCTTTTCCCATTGCTCTGCCGGTGTGATGAGAGGCTGCGGCTATGCTGTTGTGCCAATGGCTGGAATGTTGCTTTTCTGGTGCGGCCTGCGTATCGTCTACGTCACCACAGCACTCCGATTCTTCCCGGTCTTTCAGATGATTTCCTGGGCCTATCCGCTGACATGGGGATGCAGTACCATCCTGTTTCTGATCTTCCTGTTCAAAGCCGACTGGCAGCATCATTTGGACTAAATGTGTATGCTATCATTGATTTGATTGATAGTTTGCACTGAACATTTTTCAAAGGCTGTTCGCACAATTGCGAATGGCCTTTTTTATTTTCTGGAAATACCTGTAAATTGTTCTAGTTGTATAGGTAATTTTCCACTATATCACCACTTTAATTTCCTAAAATTTTTACACTTTTTTACGTTGACAAAATAAATTATCAAGGGCTATAATACTGCTAACGAAAAGTTAAAGGCGATGACGAAGAGAAGTAGCGCTGTTTATCGCTTCCAGTGAGTGGAGAGAGTGAGAACCCACAGAATGAATCAGCGTGAATAACACTTTAACAGCCGCAATCTGAACAGCATTTTGCCCAGTAGGTGCGCCGTCAGCTGGACGTCAGACAGCAGGAGGTTTTTGCCTCTGTTGAGAGACTGCATTGCAGTAATTCAGGTGGTACCGCGGATTTTATATTCGTCCTGAACGATCATCGTTCAGGGCGATTTTTTATTTACGCGAGCAACGAGCCAAAGTCCGTGCTTGCACGAGACCTTGGCGACTGCCGCGATAACTTGAGAAACTCGCGGAGCGTGTTTCTCATAGTTTGCAGGGAATAGGCTGCAGGCGCAGGAATGTGCCAAGGCACTTGTTATACGTTTCGTCCTGGACATCTCAGCAGATATGATTGAATATCACAAAATGAAAGGGGACCAATTATGACAACACCAAACATTTACCGCAGCAGAATTTTAAACGAGATCAGCGAAAGCGACGTTGGCAAGACCATCCGTGTCGCAGGCTGGGTTGAAAATATCCGTGACCACGGCGGTGTATCTTTTATTGATTTGAGAGATATGTACGGTGTCCTCCAGGTTGTTTTAAGAGACACTTCTCTCCTGGACGGTATTACCAAAGAAAACTGCATCTCCATCGAAGGTGTCATTGACCACCGCGATGAGGAGACTTACAATCCGAAGATTCCTACAGGCACTATCGAACTTGAAGCTCACAGCATCGATATGCTGGGCAAGGTTTATCACCAGCTGCCTTTTGAGATTATGACTTCCAAGGAAATCCGTGAAGATGTCCGTCTGAAGTACCGTTATCTTGACTTAAGAAACCAGAAAGTCAAAGACAACATCATTTTCCGTTCACAGGTCATCAGCTTCCTTCGTCAGAAGATGACAGAGATGGGATTTCTTGAAATCCAGACACCGATTCTCTGCGCTTCTTCTCCTGAAGGTGCCAGAGATTATATCGTACCATCCAGAAAGTTCAAAGGTCGCTTTTATGCATTGCCTCAGGCTCCGCAGCAGTACAAACAGCTGCTGATGGTTTCCGGTTTTGATAAATACTTCCAGATCGCACCATGTTTCCGTGATGAGGATGCCCGTGCAGACCGTTCACCGGGCGAATTCTATCAGTTGGACTTTGAGATGAGCTTCGCTACTCAAGAAGAGGTTTTCCGTGTAGGTGAAGAAGTTCTGACAGCCACTTTTGAAAAATTTGCACCAGAAGGTGCTTCTGTCACAGCTGCCCCTTATCCTGTGATCAGCTACAAGGATGCCATGCTGCAATTCGGCTCTGACAAGCCGGATCTCAGAAACCCGCTGCGTATCATGGATGTCACAGAATTCTTTCAGAGATGTACATTCAAACCTTTCTTGAAACGTACCGTCCGTGCCATCAGGGTTCATGCCGATATGTCCAAGGGTTTTCATGAGAAACTGCTGAAATTCGCCACTTCCATCGGTATGGGCGGCCTTGGTTACCTGGAAGTCATGGAAGATAAGAGTTATAAAGGCCCCATTGACAAATTTATCCCTGATGACATGAAGCAGGAATTTGCTGAACTCACAGGTCTTGAAGTGGGCGATACGATTTTCTTTATTGCGGATAAAGAAGAACGTGCTAACCTTTTTGCCGGACAGCTCCGCAACGAACTGGGTGAACGTCTTGACCTGATTGAGAAGAATGCCTTCCGCTTCTGTTTTGTCAACGACTTCCCGATGTATGAATACAACAAGGACGAGAAGAAGATGGATTTCACACACAACCCATTCTCTATGCCTCAGGGCGGCCTTGAAGCACTGAACACCATGAACCCTGAAGATATCCTGGCTTATCAGTATGATATCGTCTGCAACGGCGTGGAGCTTTCCTCCGGTGCTGTCCGCAACCACGATCTGGATATCATGGTCAAAGCCTTTGAAATCGCAGGCTACAGCGAAGAAGACCTGAAGACGAAATTCGGTGCACTCTACAACGCTTTCCAGTTTGGTGCCCCGCCACACGCCGGTATGGCCCCTGGTGTCGATCGAATGATCATGCTGCTGAGAAATGAAGACAACATTCGCGAAGTGATCGCCTTCCCAATGAACGGCAACGCACAGGATCTCATGTGCGGTGCACCGGGTGTGGTCACTGAGACACAGCTGAGAGAAGCACACATTAAAGTGCGCGATTAAATCCATCCCATTGTATTTTCAATAAATATATAAAGGCTTCACAGGCAGGATTATGGATTATATTCTACATATCCTATCTGTGAAGCCTTATAAAGCGAAAGCATTTTCCAAATATTTTCAGTCTCTTTGATGTTTTATTAAATATTTTTAATCTGTAACTCCCCAATAGTTATCATCTGCTGACACTATTAGGAAATCATCTTACTTTTCTCCTGAAATTCCTCCGGAGTCATATTCATAAGTGCGGCAGCTCTTTGCAGACTGATATCTCCGCTTTGAATAAGCGTTACCAAAAGTTGGACTCTTCCCTCATCTCTGCCGTCTTGTATCATTTCCTGTATTGCCTTACACATATTCACATTTCCCATATCATCAACCTCCTCTCGCTTAATATGTGTATGTGTGATAACTTCAAGCACTCTGGCTGCTTCAACTTCTATATTCATTCTGGGATTATCTTGTATGAAAGCTGCCAGTTTATTTTTATCATTTGAATATTTTATGCATCCTATAACCTCTCGCAGACTGGAACTGAATTTTTTCAAATCACTCTCTAAAATCTCCTTCGGACTGATAATATGTATCTTATAGTCCTGTGCATATTTTTTAAAAATCGGATTTGATATATCCAACATATCAAATAATGACCTCGGGCCATCCCATTCACCGGGATTGAAAAACAAGACCAATGTAATAACCGGAATTAATTTATTATTCTTATAAAATCCAGACAAAAACTCTCCGGTGCTGATCTTCTGCTGTCTCTTGCCGCCTTTTTTTCCCTTATGTTTCTCCGCTATCTCTGTAACCTGCTGATTATACTGCATAGCATCATACAGCATATTTCTGACAGGCATCGCATAATGAACCTCTGTCTGGTTCTCTATCCCCAACAGTACATAGGTCGCTTCCCCATCTTCCATAATAGTCGCCGTTTTCAAAAGATCCCGGTACTTCTGTACCATCTTCTGCTCGGATGCTTCTTTTTCTTTATTCGTTTTATCTTTCGTATCTTTTTCATTCAAAAGTATTGCAATCTCAGTCGAATCCAATTCTCTTAACTGTTCCGGTTGAATCTTCTGTCTTCCATCATACATAAAGTAGTTGAATGCGTCTGCGAATACTTCGTTTTTTCGTATGTAAGCCTTTGTAACTGTATCTGCTGCTCCTATAATGCCCTCTCCCTTCACAACATTGAGAGACCTTCAGACGAAAAGTGCTTACTTCAATTCCATAGTAGCATTAAATACTGTTGAAGGCAAGTTATTTATATGTTTTACACAAAGTATCAATCACTAAATAGAAAAAAGGCATCCAACAGGTGTCAGATGCCAAAATTAAATATTACTGAATTCGGTTTTTTAGAGGCTGCTCTTTAAGATAAGCTTCCAAATTTGCAGCCGCAATATCCACAATGCGTTCAAATGTCTCCGGAAGATGGAACTGCCCGGATATATGCGGTGTCATCATCAGGTTCGGCAGCTGCCACAATGGGCTGTCTGCCGACAGCGGTTCAGGTTCTGTGACATCAATTCCCGCTGAGGCAATCCAGCCTTTAGAAAGTGCTTCATAAAGGACTTCTGAAGCCACTGCGTCTCCCCTTCCGCTGTTTAAGAAGATGGCAGTGTCCTTCATGGCCATCAATCGTTCTTTTGTGTACATATGATATGTAGTCGCTGTTGACGGTACAAAGGAAGCTACAACATCCACTTTCGGCAATAAGTTATCCAGCTCGTCCATGGTATGTAATTCATGAACACCTTCCGGACATGGTCCCATGGAGCGTTTCAGACCAATGACACGAGCGCCAAGAGCACTGGCCAATCTGGCAAAATGCAGGCCGATATCGCCCAGTCCCACAACAAGCACTGTGGCATCTGTAATGGATGTGACTGTACCAAAATCGCTCCATTCGTTCTTTGTCTGGGCGTCTCTGTATAAATTCAGCTTCTTCTGCAGCATCAAAAGCATGGCAAAACTGTGCTCTGCCACTGCCTTGCCGTAAGCACCTGTGGCACTTGTCAACATTGTCGTGCTTCTTAAAATCCCCGGCTTCACATAAGCATCTGCGCCGGCAGAATTCAACTGCAGCCACTGCAGGCGTTCCGGCTCATGCAGTCTGTCCGGCTTCACATTGCCGATAATCACATCTGCTGCTTCAATCATTTCTTCTGTCGCCGTCTGCGGCGTCTCATAAACAAAACGACAGCCTTTACCGGCACGCTCCAACTTCTCTTTATGTCTCTCCTCTGCAGGAATCACAACCAAAACCGTTTTCTCCATCATAACCTCTATAAAACCTCTGCGTATCTATCACATCATTCATTTTATAATCACTAAAAATTATTTTACCGTCCAGGTTTAAATATTTCAACTGCAAAACGCTTAAAAAACTTGGAGATAGGAATAGGACTTGGTAATTCCGTGCGGGTGCTTCCAGCATGGCCGGTACTTAGATGCTGTCTTTTAGCATCTTATGTACGCTGCTAATAGCGCTGAAGGTCCTGCGGACCTTCGTTAGCGCGGACCGAAGTGGAACGGAGACGGGCAGTACAAACGTACCTGCACGGAATTGTCAAGTCCTGTTCCTATTCAAAATCCCTGAACGTTTTGCATCGAAGTTTAGGCCTGACGGCAAATATTGAAAAGGCGAAATGCCTGCTCTGCTGTGTCTGTCAGGTTCTGTTTGGCATTTTCCGGTTTCATGGCTTCTTCCAGTGTTGAGATACCGCGAAGGATCGGGAAGAAGGCATCGATGCCGTTTTTGTTGCATTCTGTGGCATCTTTTGTCACACTGCCGGCAAAGGCCAGTACAGGAATGTCAAATTTTTTGGCCAACCCGGCAACCCCCACAGGTGCTTTGCCCATGGCTGTCTGGAAATCCAGTCTGCCTTCACCTGTTACAACAACATCCGCTCCTTTGACATAGGATTCCAGTTTTGTTTCTTCCAGAACGATTTTGATCCCAGACTCAAGAACTGCGTTGGTAAATGTCAGAAATGCAAATCCAAGGCCGCCTGCTGCGCCTGTCCCCGATTCATTCGGATTGGCTTTCGGAAATTTTTCCCTTGCAAGAGCTGCATAATAGCGAAGCCATTTATCCATCTCCATAATCATGGATGGATTGGCACCTTTCTGCGGGCCGTAAACAGCACTGCAGCCATTCTCACCGCAAAGGGGATTCGTCACATCACAGGCTATTTTGAATTCACATTCCGCCAGCTCCGGCAGGACGTAAGTATCTGTAATTGTCTCTAATTCCTTGAGACCGATGGCACCAAAAGGCACCTGCTGACCGTCCTTGTTAAGGAAACCGTAGCCCAATGCCTGCAGCATACCAATCCCGCCGTCATTTGTGGCACTGCCGCCGATACCAACAATAAATCTGCGGCATCCTTTTTCAATGGCATCACGAATGACTTCACCCACACCATAAGTCGTTGTATAAAGCGGATTCTTCTTTGCATCCGGTACAAGTGTAATACCTGCTGCACCTGACATCTCAATCACTGCGGTCTTTGTCTCAGCAATAATGCCGTACTCACAGACAACCGACTCACCCAATGGGCCTGTCACCTTCACATGCTGTAATGTCCCATTCATGCCGCATACAAGAGCCTCCACGGTACCCTCTCCGCCATCTGCCAACGGCCGGATAACCACATCTGCCTTGGCATCCGCTTTTCTGATACCCTCCGCAATGGCCTGCCCTGCCTCAATAGAACTTAAACTGCCTTTCAAAGAATCGATTGCGATCACTGCTCTCATTTGTTGATACCTCCATACATTTTTCTGTCCATTGACTGCATCCGCTAACTGAGATGCACTCTGCCGTTTTTATTTTCTTACTGAAAGTATATCCTTTTTTTCGCTCTGCATATATGTTACATAGAACAATTTTCTTGTATACATCTTGTATAAATTGTTATTTATACCACTTTATGATAAAATAGCTCTAACTAATCCATCGCAATGACAGGTTCATAATATGAAAATCGTTATTATCAATGAAAGTGCAAGAAATAGCTATGGTATGCTTGTAGCATTATCAATTGGAGGTACCCTATGTTTAAAATCGACAGAACCCTTGCCGCCCAGGTCGTCAATACCGTGAAAGACGTCTGCGGACGGGATGTAAATTTTATCAACCAGTACGGCATTATCTTTGCCAGTACGGACCCGGAAAGAGTCGGCACCTTTCATGAAATCGGCCATCAGGCAGCCCTTACAGGCGAAACGATTGAGGTCCGGGCCGATGACAATTTTCACGGCACACGCATGGGCATCAATCTGCCTGTTTACTACAATCAGACCTTCATGGCCGTAATCGGCATTACCGGACAGCCGGATGAAGTCCGCAAATATGCCCATCTGGCGGAGCGCATCACACATCTGCTGATCCGTGAACGGGAACTGAACACCATCAGCCGCAATCAGGCGGACAAGCGTCATTTCGCTATGGAAGCGCTGATCCACCAGACTTCTGCCAACATGGATTATCTTAATGCCTGCCTGAAAGAATGCGGCATCAATATTACCCAAAAATACCGAATCCTGCTGATTCGTGCAGCCGCTGAAAGTCCTTCCGACAATCTTTCTCTGCTGGAGCAGAAAATCCATCAGTTTTTTGAAATGCTTTCTATAAGACTGTATACCTTTTACTATCCGAATGAATATACTGCTGTGGTTTTGCCGTCACAATTGGAACACAACGCATATATTCTGGAACGCTTTGCAAAGGATCATCAGACATCCCTGAAAATGACTGTCGGAAAAATGACCTCTGTCTATCAATTGTGTGATTCCTATCAGACAGCTGTCACCGCTATGAAACATTTTACAGCTCAGGCGGAGGGATATATTTTCTTTGATGATCTTGGCCTTGAGCTTATTTTCTCCGGGCTGAATCCACTGGAAAAAGCCGAATTTCTCACCAAGACTTTATCCAATCTGGATGAAAACGAACGTCATCTTCTCACTGCTTACTTTGAAAATGATATGTCCCTGTCCGGGACAAGCCGGCAGCTTTTTATACACAAAAATACACTGCAATATAAACTGAATCATATTTTCAAGAAATCCGGGCTGAATCCAAGAGCCTTCAGGGATGCGGTAATGCTGTATCTTGGATTGAACCTGGCTAAATAGTCCGATTCACTTTTTTAGTATAACTTATCAATATAAAATCTCCTCCAAAATAGTATTGACAAAAACTGTTTATGCTTTATAATGTTAAACAGATATCTCAAAGGCAATGACTGAAATAAGTAAGCCATAGTGGAACATCCAGAGAGCTGCCGGTTGGTGGAAGGCAGAAGGGAAACTATCGCTGAATACCTTCACAAGCTGCGCACCGAACGATTCCAAGTAGGCTGCGACGGAATGCAACCGTTAGTATGCACAAGTATTGACAGATACTTGATGAGTACAGTTATGCGAATAGCTGTTCAATTAAGGTGGTACCGCGAGTTATTCCTCGTCCTTATACAGGACGGGGATTTTTTTATTTCATACAATTTTGAAAGGAGAACTTCTCATGACTTTATATGATGAACTGGTAGCCAGAGGCCTGATTGCCCAGGTTACAGATGAAGAAGAAATCAAGGAACTGATCAACAACGGAAAGGCAACTTTCTACATCGGTTTTGACCCTACCGCTGACAGTCTTCATGTCGGCCATTTCATGGCACTTTGCCTGATGAAACGTCTGCAGATGGCAGGCAACCGTCCAATCGCCTTAATCGGCGGCGGTACAGCTATGATCGGTGACCCATCCGGCCGTACAGATATGCGTCAGATGATGACACCTGAAACCATCCAGCACAATGTTGACTGTTTCAAGAAACAGATGTCCCGTTTCATTGACTTTTCAGACGGCAAAGCACTGATGGTCAACAACGCTGACTGGCTGATGAACTTAAACTACATCGAGCTGCTTCGTGACGTAGGCGCCCACTTCTCTGTCAACCGTATGCTGACAGCTGAATGCTACAAGCAGCGTATGGAACGCGGATTAAGCTTCCTGGAATTCAACTACATGATCATGCAGAGCTACGATTTCTATGAGTTATTCCAGAGATACGGCTGTAACCTGCAGTTCGGCGGTGACGATCAGTGGTCCAACATGCTGGGCGGTACAGAACTGATTCGCCGTAAGCTCGGCAAGAATGCATCTGCTATGACAATTACACTGCTTCTGAATTCAGAAGGCAAGAAGATGGGCAAGACTCAGTCCGGTGCTGTATGGCTTGACCCTAATAAGACATCTCCATTCGACTTCTATCAGTACTGGAGAAATGTCGGTGATGCAGATGTTCTGAAATGCCTGCGTATGCTGACTTTCCTGCCGCTTGAACAGATTGACGAGATGGATAAATGGGAAGGCAGCCAGTTAAATCAGGCTAAGGAAATCCTCGCTTTTGAACTGACTAAGCTTGTTCACGGTGAAGAAGAAGCCACAAAGGCTCAGGAAAGTGCCCGTGCACTGTTCTCAGCGGGAAGCGCTGCTGATATGCCAACCACAACACTGACAGAAGCTGATTTAAGAGACGGCAGCGTCGATATCCTCGGTATCCTTGTAGCTGCAGGCCTCTGCCCGACACGTTCCGAAGCAAGACGTAATGTTCAGCAGGGCGGTGTTACCGTCAATGGTGAAAAAGTTACTGATTTTAAAGCAGCTTACACACCGGAAGACATCATGAAAGAAGACTTTGTCGTACGACGCGGCAAGAAAAAATACAGCAAGATTGTGTTTGAATAAAACAAAGGGGACGGCGCTCTAAATATTCATTAGCGTGTCATCCCTGTATATCAAATAGAATTCAAAAAGAGACATTCATCCCAGGCACGTTCGCACTGCCAGCATTTGGCAGCGGTACATAAGATGCTAAAGAACAGCATCTAAGTACCGGTGCTGAAGGTTCAGTGAACCTTCGTTAGCACCGACCGAAGTGGAACGTAGAACCAATGCTGAAGCACCTGGGATTGAATGTCTCTTTTTGAATTCCATATTTTATTTTCTGCTGACACGCCATTTGAAGATACCAATGCGCCGTCCCGTTATTTTTTTCAAAATCAATCTTGCCATCAGCACAGAATATGAGCCCGAATCTTAACGGCATTCGATCTATTAACTGTCTTTATTGAGGCTTTCCAGGGCTTTCTGCAGTTTTTCTACGTTTCCGTCTGCAAAGCAGTAGCCTTTCATGCCGCAGGCTGCGGCGCCATCGATGTTGAGCTGAAGGTCATCAATAAAGTAGCACTCTTCCGGTTTAATGTTGAATTTTTCAAATAAACGCTCATAGATTTCTTTCTGCGGCTTTAACAGTTTTTCTTCTGCTGAGAAAAGGATGCCGTCGAAGCTGTCAACTTCCGGCAGCAGTTCCTGATAGCACATCGGCAGACGCAGGGAGGCATTGGAGCAGATATACAGTTTGAAACCACGCGCTTTCAGGTCCTGGATGACTGGAATCATTGCTTTGATGGGCTTCATATTATAGAGATGCCAATCCCGCATACACAGTCTTGCCGCTTCATGAAGCCGCTTCGGCAGACGGGCACACATCTGGTCAACAGCCTGTTCTTCCGGAATCATTCCCATGTCCAGATAAACCCATTCCGGTGACTGAAAAATTGCCGTAAATACGCGTTTCCTGTCCTTTTTATTCTTTATGTAATGTTTACATACCTTGCGGCCATCATAAGCCACAAGAACATTCCCCATATCAAAAACAATATTCTTTATCATCTATTCTATTTCCTTTCAAGATTCAATAATCCATGTATCCCACTTATCGGTAGATCACCACATGATCCCCTTCCAGAATCTCTGTCTGCCCATTCGGGATGATATTTTCATTATCCCGGCGCACCAATACGATCAGCGTTCCGTGAGGGAGCATCAGCTCCGCAATGGTTTTATTGCACCAGCGATGCTTTGGGGTAATCTCCTGCTCCTCAAGATGTTCCTGACCGCCGGACTCATAAGCTGGAACACTGAGAACAATGGTATCGCCTGCCAATATCCTTGTATCACCGCCGGGAATCAATGTTTCTCCATGGCGTTTGATCATCACAGCCAATGAACCTGTAGGCATGCTGACATCTTTCACCAGACGATTCTCCCAGTTATGTCCCTCCGGGATTTCCATCTGCATCATGGTAATTTCTGATGCTTCCTTATAATCATTAAAAGTCATACGGACATCGCAGCTGTCATCCACCATCTTCAGCTTCTCTGCTACAAATGGCAGCAAAGTTCCCTGTATGGCAACGGATAAAAGAGCCACCATAAATACTGTATGAAACAATGTATCTGATGATGACGAACTTGCTGCGATCACCATAATGGCAAACACGATAGAAGCCGCACCT
Source organism: Pseudocoprococcus catus (assembly GCF_902381825.1). Taxonomy (GTDB): domain Bacteria; phylum Bacillota; class Clostridia; order Lachnospirales; family Lachnospiraceae; genus Coprococcus_A; species Coprococcus_A intestinihominis. The sequence goes on along the minus strand of NZ_LR698973.1, from coordinate 127,453 downwards.
CGAAGCCCTGCCCAGGAGATCATCAGGCACTGCCTGCTGCTGCATTTAAAAGGTTTCATAATCAGAAATACCGTAACCGGACGGATGATCACCGTCAGTACGATGGCAATCGCCAGGGATACAAAGAAAATCTGCGGCAGCTTGTGCGGGAAGGACAAAAGCCCCAGCAAGAAGAAAAGAACAATCTGAGCCAGACCGGTCATTCCGTCAAAAAACGGGATCAGCGTTTCTTTGCCTCTGATATTGCTGTTTCCCAACAATATACCCATAAGATAAACCGTCAGAAATGCATTGCCGCCGATGGCCTCAGATAAACCGAAGGCACTCATCACCAGGGCGATCACAAGGATCATATCCATGCCTGCTGCCTGCATTGTTCCCTTTTTCAGTAAAAGAATGCCAAGGGAAGCAGCCGCTGCGCCGATAGCCAAACCGAACACCACCTGGGCAAAAATCATATAGGGCAGGGAGCTGAGACTTCCGCCTGTTTTCATCATGATACCGATCATTGTCAAAAGATAAGCCACCGGGTCGTTACTGCCGCTCTCCATCTCAAGAATAGACGCCGTACCATCCTTTAAATTCAGTTTTTTCGTTCGTAATACTGAGAAGACGCTGGCTGCATCCGTTGATGATAACACAGTCCCCATCAGGAAGGCATCGACGAAATCAAACTTCAAAACCACCAAGCAGAATACCGCTGTCAGGCCGGCTGTCACAACAACACCAATAGTAGAAAGACAGATGGCTTTGACGGCCACTGGTCTTGCTGCGCTCCATTTCATATTGAAACCGCCGTAAAACATGATAAAACAGAGGGCGATAAGGCAGATATTCTGTGCCAATCCATAATCATCAAAGGCAATCCGAAGAATACCGTCACTGCCAAACAGCATCCCCACACCCATAAACAGAATCAACGCCGGCATGCCGACTTTTCCTGACAGCTTCTCGGCCATCAAACATAAAAATAAAACAATTGCAACTAAAATCAGGTTTTGAGCCATAGGCAGTTCCTCCTTCACAGACTTTCAAGGCCTGATGACCAACAACATCTTCAGGCCTGAATCATCAGCTACAAAATTATTCTACCATATTATGGATACCTTTGCCAGTTAGCAGAAGATTCCTTTTATTCTTCAGCATTCTGCATATTTTCGGCAAAAATGCCATATCCTTTAGTAGGCTCATTGACAAAGACATGGGTGACAGCCCCTACCAGCTTTCCATTCTGAATCACAGGGCTGCCGCTCATCCCCTGCAGAATACCGTTTGTTTTTTCCAGCAGCTGTTCATCTGTAATCTGCAGGACAAAATTTTTGTGATCTTTGTTGTTTTTGTCAATCTTCCGAATTTCGGCCGCATAACGATTTGTCTCACCGTTCATTGTGCAGACAATTTGTACCGGACCTTCTGTCACTTCCTCCGGATCGGCCACAGGTACGGCTTTCTCCGGATCATAAGCCAGATAATCCCGATCCACCGTGCCGAAAATACCGCAGCTGCTGTTATCATTTATCGTTCCAATGCGATTCTTTTTCTGATAGTCGATAGTGCCGACAATTTCTCCAGGTGTTCCCTGGGAACCCTTGACAATCGACAAAATATTAGACTGATAGACCATGCCATGACTGATATCCATGAGAATTCCGGTATCCACATCCGTAATGCCATGTCCCAATGCTGCAAAATTCTGATCCGCATCAATATATGTGATCGTACCAATTCCCTGCGTGTCATCCCGAAGCCATACGCCAATCTTATACCTATCTTCCGCTGTTTCCACCGGTTTCATGGTCAGCATGATCTTTTTTCCATCCCGAAGTACCTCAAAACTGAGCATTTTCCCTTTACAGGACTGGATCAGACTCATCGCCTGACTGGTATTTCGAAGGGTCGTGCCGTTTATACTTAATATATAATCCCCCTCCCGAAACACCGTCTTTGCCGGCTCCAGCACATCATCCTCCAGGTTTGTCACCTTTCCCGTTCCCAGAACCATCACACCCTTCGTGTGAATATAAAGTCCCACCGGCATTCCCACCGGCATCACATACTGTCGCATAGCTACATCTGCCGACACCTTCGTCAGCCTCTGATCCACTTCATTTTTTCTCGTCTGATACCAATTCATCACAAACCCAAACAAAACAACCAGATTGATCATCAACGCTGCCGTCAGCCATGCACGATACTTCCTCATTCGTTCCACACCACCACACACCTTTCTATAAAAACTATGAGAAACACGCTCCGCGAGTTTCTCAAGTTATCGCGGCAGTCGCCAAGGTCTCGTGCAATCACGGACTTTGGCTCGTTGCTCGCGTAAATAAAAACAGGGACATAATCTCTCGACCGTTCCCTGTTAGTATGTGATGAACAATTTCAATTTAATCTATTTTTTCGACTGCGCCAGATTTTTCATTTCCCGGGCATTCTGCATAACAGCATCCGTAATTTCCACACCGCCCAGCAAACGTGCAATTTCACCAACAGAAGCATCATCAGATAAATGATAAATCTCTGTGATGGTACGCTGCCCCATGGCAGATTTTTCAATAACATAATGATCATCCGCCATAGCCGCAATCTGCGGCAGATGGGTAATGCAGATCACCTGGTGCTTTCTGGCAATAACGGCCATCTTCTCAGAAACCTTCTGTGCCGTACGTCCGCTTATACCGGTATCAATCTCATCGAAAATCAATGTCTCAATGGCATCCGCATCGGCCAGAACAGATTTGACCGCCAGCATAATTCGCGATAATTCACCGCCGCTGGCTACTTTACCCAGAGGTTTCACTGTTTCTCCCGGATTCGTGGAAATCATAAATTCTATGCTGTCCTGACCATTCTCTGTATAATGGCCCAGGGGTTCACAATGAATCTCAAACCGGACATCAAGAAAATTCAGATCAATCAGTGCTGCTTTAATTCTTTCCTGAAGCACAGCTGCATTGGCTCTTCGAATAGTCGTCAGCTTGTCAGACAAATCTTTAAGTTCTTTCTCTGCCTGATCCAGCTTCATCCGAAGGCCGGACAGATAGTTCTCATAATCATCCAGCTTCTCCAGTTCTTCCTGACACTCTGCCTGGTGAGCAAGAATCTCAGCAATGCTGCTGCCGTATTTGGTCTTCAGACGCTGGATCAGATTCAACCGGTCCTCTGTCTCATGATAAACAGATTCATCAAAAGTGAGACCGGATTCATAATCTGCCAGTTCCCTGTTAAAGTCGTTCAAAAGGCCGTCGATATCTGTCAGCATGCTGATCAGACCGCCAATGGCCTCATCGTATTTCTCAACGGAAGACAGTTCTCTCAGTGCTCTTCCCACCAGGTCTCCCGCTGAGGAAGCGCCTTCATAACCGGTCATGCCGTGGGCCGCCGCCACACTCTCCATCATCTGCCGAGCATGGCTCATCTTGCGAAAAGCCTTATCCAGCTGCTCTTCTTCACCATCCTGCAGATTCGCATTTTCTATTTCTTCAATCTGATACTGCAAAAAAGAAATCTCACTGAGACGTTTTCCCTCATCAGTAATCGCCCCATCCATCTCTTTCTTCAATATCATATATTCCCTGTAACTGTCTTTTAATGCATCTTTGACGGATGCCATTTCTTCCCTGGAAAATTGATCCAAAATAGCCAGGTGCTTATCCTTATGTAAAAGAGACTGATGTTCATGCTGCCCGTGAATATCAATTAAAAGTGCCGCCGCCTGCCTGAGAACAGGCAGTGATACCAGTTCTCCATTAATTCTTGCCACACTCCGGCTGCCGGTAATTCTTCTGGAGATGACCACCTCATCCCCATCCACCGGTATTTCCATTTTCTCGAGCTCTGCAAGGATCTGTGGACTGTTCACTTTAAAATTCAATTCTACAAGGGCATATTCCGCGTCTTTCCTGATCACATCTCTGGAGACCTTACCGCCGAGGGCTGTACTGATGGAACCGATAATGATCGACTTACCGGCGCCTGTCTCACCTGTAAGAATATTCAGATGACCTCCGAAATCAACATCCGCCTCATCAATGAGCGCCATGTTTTTTACATGTATATTCTGAAGCATTTCCTACCTCTGCCTTTTATTGATTGACTACTTTATTGATCCTATTTAACAACATCTCAACATCCGCACCGGAATGAAGGGCACACATCACGGTATCATCACCGGCAATACATCCCGCAAAGCCCGGAAGCTCCATAGCATCCAGTGCCGTTGCTACAGCCATGGCCATACCGGTAGCTGTTTTTACAACCATCAGGTTGGAAGCCTCCATACTGGAAATATAGCCTTCTTTCAGAACTTTGCTCAGTTTGTCGTTCAATCCACGCTCTTTGACAGACATAATCGCATATTTCTGCTTGCCGTCATGGCTGTTGACCTTTGATAAACGCAATTCACGGATATCTCTTGAAATTGTAGCCTGAGTCACGCGAAAACCGGCCTGATTCAGCAAAGAGGCCAGTTCTTCCTGTGTTTCAATCTCATATTTATTCACCAGCTCAATAATCTTCTCATGTCTTTTTAATTTCATTATAATACCCACCCTTTATGCCGTGCCGATTTTGTTCTGAAGAACCTGATAAAAGCTTCTTCCCTTTAATCTGATCAGCTGCGTTGTCTCCTGTGCCTTATATATCTCAATACGGTCACCTGTTTCCAGCTCCTGTGCACTTCTGCCGTCAAAGGTTACCATTGCTTCTTCTTTCTGTGTCTTTCTTCTTCTGCCGATCTCAATCATGATCCTGTCCTCACCGGACACGACAAGACTTCTTGCCTGTAATGAATGCGGACAGATCGGTGTGATCACTATCACATCCGTCTGCGGAAAAATAATCGGACCGCCTGCGGAAAGGCTGTAGCCCGTAGATCCGGTCGGCGTGGAAACGATGATGCCGTCTGCATTATAGATGCTCAAAAGCTCACCATTAACATAAATCTTCAATTCCACCAGTCTTGAAAATCCGGCCCGGGCAATGATCACATCATTGAGGGCAATATTCATCTGTATCTTCTCAGAGCCATGATAAGCAACACCTTCAAGCATCATGCGCTCATCAATGGAACAACTGTCATCCAGCACACTGTCCAGACATTTCGGCAGTTCACTCTTCTCAGCCGAAGTCAGGAATCCCAGTGTTCCGAGATTAATGCCAAGCAGCGGAATATGCCGCTGAAACAGCTCTCTGGCTGCCTGAAGCAGCGTTCCGTCTCCGCCCAGAACAAGCACACACTCAATATCCTCCGGCATGTCACTGAAATCATAGCGCTGATCACCATCTTTATCAGGCTCACTGATATATCTCGGTATCCAGTAGCTGCCTCCATTTTCCGTAATATAAGTCTTGATCATCCGTGTATAGACAAGTCTCTTGTCTTTGGAATAGTTGGTCAGCAAAGCAAATTTCTTCATTTGAATCCTCCGTCACTTATGGGATTGGGATTTATCCCTTTGCTAACCCCTCATGGGCACGATCAACCACTTCTGCTGGATTCACCGTCCACGCTCCCAAAGGATAATCCTCCGGACGCTTTCTGATATAAACCAGATATTCAATGTTGCCCTCAGGCCCCTTGATCGGTGAATAGTCCAAATTCAATATTTCAAAATGAATGGATGTCACAAACTGAAGGATCATCTCAATCACTTCCAGATGAACCGCCTTGTCTCTGACTACACCCTTTTTGCCGACTTTTTCTCTTCCAGCCTCAAACTGAGGCTTGATCAGACATACCATTCTGGCATCATCCTGAAGCAGTTCCCTTGCCGGTCCCAGCACCTTCTTCAGTGAAATAAAGGAAACATCCACTGATGCAAAATCTATCTTCTCCGGTATCTGTTCAGATGTCACATAACGAATATTCGTCTTCTCCATACAGATAACCCTCGGGTCCTGACGAAGCTTCCATGCCAGCTGTCCCCGACCCACATCAATAGAATATACATGATCTGCACCATTTTGCAGCATGCAGTCCGTAAATCCTCCGGTGGAAGCACCGATGTCCATACAAACCTTGCCTTTGACATCTACTCCGAAAACCTCAATGGCTTTCTCAAGCTTCAAACCGCCTCTGCTGACATAAGGCAATGTATGGCCCTTAATCTCTATCTGTGCTTTCTCCTCATCAAACGTTGTTCCGGCTTTGTCTTCCCTGTTGCCGTTGACAAATACATTGCCGGACATAATAATGGCCTTGGCCTTTTCTCTGGATTCAGCCAGATTCCGCTTTACCAGAAGTACATCCAGTCTTTCTTTCATGTTGGTCTATCCATTCCTCTCCAATTTCGACTCTGTATCATTCAAAATGTGCTTAATCTATTAATCCTCTGCATCAGACATTGCACTGCAGATGCGTTCAACAATTGAATCTGCATCCATATGCAGTGTTTTCTTCAACTGATCCACTCCGCCGTGTTCCACATAGACATCCGGAACACCCACATGGAGCAGTCTGACATCTTCATGCTTTGCCAACAGATAATCGCCGCAGGCTTCACCAAAACCGCCCTTTAAGACATTCTCTTCCATGGTGACGATCCAATGGTGATCTCTGCTCAGTCTGTCCAGACATTCTGTGTCCAGTGGACAGACAAAACGGGCATTCACAACCGTTGCGTTAATTCCCTTATCCAACAGTTTCTCACGAACCTCCACAGCAGTCTGAACCATACTTCCCACTGCCACAAGGGCAATCTTCTCACCCTCAAACATCAGCTCACTCTTGCCGTATTCAATCGGCGGCCGCATGTTCTTAAAGCCTTCATATGCACTTCCCCTCGGATATCGAATGGCGATTGGCCCATGATACTGATAGGCAAAATAAAGCATATCATACAGTTCGTATTTATTCTTCGGTGCACAGACGGTCATATTCGGTATCATCGACAAATAAGACAGGTCAAATATCCCCTGATGAGTCTCACCATCAGCACCAACCAGTCCGGCTCTGTCCACGCAGAATACAACCGGCAGATTCTGAATGCACACATCGTGGATAATCTGGTCATACGCCCGCTGCAGGAAAGATGAATACACTGCCACAAATGGATGCATGCCACCGGCCGCCAGTCCTGCTGCAAAAGTGACTGCATGCTGTTCTGCAATACCCACATCAAAAAATCTATCTGGAAAATACTTTTTAAATGCAGTCAGCCCGGTGCCGTCCGGCATCGCCGCACAAATCGTTACCACATTCGGATGAGCCTTGCCCAGTCTGCATATGGTTTTTGAAAAGACAGATGTATAGGTCAGACTTTTACCTGCAAGAGATTCACCTGTTGCAATATCAAAACTGCCCACGCCGTGAAAAGCTGAAGGATTCTTCTCAGCCGGCACATAGCCCCGGCCTTTCTGTGTCACCACATGCATGACCACCGGCTCATTCAGCCGTTTCAGTGCATTCAGTACACGCACCATCTCTTTAATATCATGCCCGTCAATCGGTCCGATATACTTAATACCGAAATCCTCAAAAAAACCGCCCTTCACAAAAAGCTGTCTGATGGAATCTTTGGATTTCTTCACACTTCTGGCAACAGAATCACCCACATGCGGGATCTGTTTCAGTTTCTTCTCCACATCCATCTTGAAGTCCATATAAGATTCTCTTGTCCGGAGGGCTGTCAGATGCTTCGACAATCCGCCGACATTCTCTGAAATCGACATCTTATTATCATTTAAAACAATGATCATATTGCTCTTCAGATGGGATACGTTATTCAGTGCCTCGTAGGCCATACCGCCGGTCAGGGAACCGTCACCGATAACAGCCACAACGGTCCTGTCCTCACCTTTCAGATCCCTGGCTCTTGCATAACCCAGTGCTGCTGAGATAGATGTGGAACTGTGTCCTGTATCAAAAGCGTCGCAAGGGCTCTCTTTATGCTTCGGAAAACCGCTCATGCCGCCGAAAGTACGCAATCCGCTGAAGTCCTCTTTACGTCCTGTCAGCAGCTTATGGGTATAAGCCTGATGTCCCACATCCCAGATCAGCTTGTCATTGGGGAAATTCATACACAAATGCAGTGCCATGGTCAATTCTACAACGCCGAGATTGGATGCCAGATGGCCGCCATGTTCACTGACAGACTCTATAATAAACGACCGTATCTCTGAGGCCAGTGCATCATAAGCTTCCGGTTCTATTTTCTTTATATCATTGGCTTCATTGATTCTGTCCAAATACTCAGACATTCTTCACACCTCTATTATCTTCCGTTATTTGTTCCTATGGATCAGATATTCAACAAAATCATATAAAAATGACTTCTCAGGCTCCGTCACTCCTGTCATTTGCGCCAGAATGGCCATTGCCTCCTCTGAATATTCCGCCACATCCTTTTTTGCCTGTTCCAGTCCGTAGACTGTCACCCATGTTGTCTTCTCGTTCTTCTCATCGCTGTGCACCGGTTTGCCAAGCAATGCTTCATTGCCGATCACATCCAGCACATCATCCTGAATCTGGAAGGCCATGCCGATATCGCCGGCTGCTTTCTCCACCGCAGCAATCTGTTCATCCGATGCCCCGGCAAGCTGCGCACCGATCATCATCGCTGCTTCAATTAAGGCACCGGTCTTTAATTCGAAAATAAAGCGCAGTGTCTTCTCCGGTATCGGCTTCCCGGTCAGTTCAACATCCACTACCTGTCCGCCGATCATACCGTTGATCCCAGGCTTTGAACTGAGAATTCTAAAAGCTTTCATGACCCGTAGAAGTTCTTCATCATCTCTGGCATGATCCATCGCCTTAGACGCTGTCTCGAAGGCATAATTCAGCAGTGCATCACCTGCCAGGATCGCCATCGCTTCCCCGTAAACCTTATGGGAAGTCAGACGTCCTCTTCTGTAGTCATCATTGTCCAGCGCCGGCAGATCATCATGGATCAGCGAATACGTGTGGATCATCTCAATAGCTGCCATAAAAGGCTCTGCCAATGCCATATCCGTACCGCCGAAAAATCTGTAGGTCTCAGCGATCAGTAATGGACGAATCCGCTTGCCGCCAGCCATCAGGCTGTATCGCATCGCTGAAAAAATCGTCTTCTGAAGCCCCGCTTCTTCCGGAAGCATCCGCTCAAGTAACTTCTCTATATCTGCTGTTTTCTCTTTTAATTCCTGTTCCAATTGCATCTCACAGCCTCCGGACTATTCGTCCTCTTCATCTTCATTTCCATGAATTTCTATAATCTTCTTCTCAACCTTGTCAATCGCACCATTGCAGTATTTCAGAAGCTTCACACCTTCCTGATACAGCTTAAAAGCTTCTTCAAGAGGAAGATCTCTGTCTTCCATCTTCGCAGCAAGCGCATCCAGCTCTTCAAATGCTGTCTCCAGTGATTTTGCTTTCGCCATCGTGTATCCTCCTCTTTCAGCTCGTCCGCTTCTTAACCGCTGTTACTTCGCTCTCTATTCTTCCATCCCTGACATCCAAAAGCAACAGCTGCCCTTTTGTCACCTGTCCGGCTGATGTAATGCCATGTCCTTCTTCATCCGACACATAAGCATAGCCTCGCTCCAACTGTCTGAGAGGCGAAACACCTTCCAGCTTCTGCGTCCGGATAGCCAGTTCTGACTTGGCTGCATCCAGCTTTCGGTTCATGCCAATACGCAGTCTTTCTTCTATCTCCATCAGACGCTGTCGCCTATCGTTCAGACGGGACTGTGGGTTCAAATGTCTGAAAATACGCTGATAGTTCTCCACGCGCTGTCTGTTTCGCAGCACCGCCTGTTCCATGGCATGACTGAGACTCTCCTCATACCCCTGGATCTGACCAAGGATCACCCGCATATCCGGCACAGCCAGTTCGGCAGCCGCTGATGGCGTCGGTGCACGCAGATCAGACACAAAATCAATGATCGTCGTATCGGTCTCATGCCCCACTGCAGAAATCACCGGAACCGAGCATTCATAAACCGCTCTGGCCACAATTTCTTCATTAAAGGCCCATAAATCCTCAATGGATCCGCCGCCGCGCCCGACGATCATCACATCCACGCCGGCTGCTTCCAGCGCATGGATTCCCCGGACAACAGACTGAGCCGCTCCATCTCCCTGTACAGCAGACGGACAGAACACGATCTGAAGCCATGGATTTCTTCTCAGGGAAACATTAATAATATCCTGTACAGCCGCACCGGTTCTCGCCGTCACAACGCCCAGCCTCTTCGGATACTTCGGGATTTTCTGCTTATGTTCATCATCAAACAGGCCTTCGGCAAGAAGCTTTTTCTTCAATGCTTCATATGCTTCATAAAGCCTGCCTGCGCCTTCCTGTATGATCTCACGGGCATACAGCTGATATTTGCCGTCCCGCTCATACACACTGACACTGCCGTAAACAATCACGGCCATACCTTCCGACATACGGAAATTCAGTCCCTTTCTGTTCCCGGCAAACATCACACAGGCAATCGCTCCTCCACGATCCTTCAATGTAAAATAAATATGCCCTGATGAATGGTACTTGCAATTGGAAACTTCTCCCCGGACATAAATATGATTCAGGGCAAAATCATCCATGAACAGACTTTTGATATACTGATTCACACTTGATACGGAATAGACCTGCTTTCTGTTCATAGCCTTAAATCATCTTCGCAAGCACACCGTTGATAAATGCCGGTGAATTCTCTGATCCGTAGCGTTTTGCCAGTTCTACAGCTTCATTAATGGCTACGCTGACCGGAATATCGTCATCGTACTTCATCTCATAGACAGCCAGTCGGATGATCGTCAGATCCACCTTGCCCATACGCTCTGTCTGCCATCCGACGGAATGTTCATTGACCATGGTATCCAGTTCCGGAATCATTGCCATGATCTTCTCTGTCTTCTGGACAATATAGTCCACTTCTTTCTGTTCAGGATCCGCCAGATATTCAATATAAAACGCTTCCTGCTCTTTCATCTCTTCTTCAGGAAAAAAATCCCTTCGAAATAATAATCTGAAAATATGTTCTCTTAATTCGCGTCTTCCCATTCTTTCCTCCACTGTATTCTATCATTAATTAAAAACAAACTTAAGGACAAATCATACCGGCTCTTGCAAAGCCGGCAGATCTGCCCTCTGCTATTCGTTGTCTATCTTCACATCAGCGACCCGGATGTTCACATCTACAACTTTCAGTCCGGTCATGGTCTCAATTGAGCTCTTCACACGTTCCTGAACAGCTGCTGTTACTTCAGGAATACTGCAGCCATATTCAAGAATGATGGATAAATCTACCCGGATACCGCTGTCTTCAAAAGCAATACGTACACCTTTGGACAGAACCTTCATTCCAAGCTTGCTGACCAGTTCCTTCTGAACATCTCCAGCCATGGCAGCGACACCATCCACTTCGGTTGCTGCTATTCCTGCAATGATCGCCACCACTTCATTGGCGATCTGAACCTCTCCTAAAGGACCATTTTCATATATTGTATAATTCGTATTATTCTCACGTTCATTTGCCATTGTGTCTATACCTCCATATTCATCTGGTTATGTCTATTATACCAAAGTATCCGCCTCTTGAAAAGTATATCTTTTCATATAAAAATGAATACTTATTCCATGGTTGTTATCACAATATCCGACACATTTCTCTCTGTCTTGCGTGTCACGATATCTTCAATCTGCGCTTTCTGTTCATCCGTAATCTCAGCCGCACCCACTATAACATCCACAGAATCATCATTGATGCTGACCACGCTGTCTTTAAAGCCTTTGGCCTCAAGAAGAAGTTCCGCATCCAGCTCTTTTTCTGCTCTGTCGGTCATTCTGTTCATGCTGGCGATCGCATCGGCTTTCATGTCTTCCGATATGTCTGTATTATTGATGATCTCCAGTAAAGAGGCCTCATTTTTTGAACGCACCTGCTCTCTGTTTAATTTGGCAGAAGCACTGAATGCGCCTGCTGAGGCAGAACTGGTAAGTACTGCTTCACCGACCTTTTCCCCTTCCGGTGTCTCTGTATCCGCTGTGCTCTCTGCCTCGGCTGATACAGAAGCCAGATCTTCATCCGGAAAAGATGTAATATCTGCCTCCGCACCGGCTGCTGCCTCCTCAGCCTGTATATTTTCCTCCCGGATCTTCTCTGCTGTTTCGGCCGCTGCTTCCTGTTTCACCGGTTTTGTCTGGTCTGCTGTAAAATTCAGATAGCCGGCAATGACGATCATAATTGCCAGAGATGTAATAATGATCTGATTTTTCCTGAAAAGCCGTTTCAAAATACCCTCCTACCTGCTGCTCATTTTTACTACTTTTATTTTATGTACCGGTACATCAAATAATACCTGCACGGCATAAGTAATTTCATTGACCACTGTCTCGTCACCGCCCCCCTGTGCTGCCACCAGCACACCTTCTATTTCCGGTTCCATCTGTTTGACCACATACGGGCTCCCGCCGTTTGAACTGCTGTACACCGTGGATTCAGAGCGGCTTATATTATTATTCGTTGTTGTCTGACCACTCTGTTCCCCCTGCCCGGTTTTATTCTCCGAATAAGTCCTGTCTTTTTCCACCACCTGTTCGCCGTTGTTTTTTAAGGTGATCATCACCTTCACTTCTCCGGCACCTTCCACACTCTCAAGCATGGATTTCAACCTGCTTTCCATAACAGCCGCATACTGATCTGCATAATTATACGATGTCTCCTGCTTTTTCTCCACTGATGCCTCTGTCTGACCGGATGTTTTCCCTGACTTTCCCCCAACCGGCCATACAGCCACCAGAATCAGCAGCCCCACAAGTGCCAGAAGCATAAACCGGTCTTTTTGCCCTTTGCCGCCGTTTTCACCGCTTTTAAACCGCTGCCAGAATGCTTTGAAATCTGCCATTCTCATCGGCCTCCCTACCCCGAATAACCAAAGTGGATCTGACTTTCTGCCATTCCAAGCTGCTGACTCAGCAATTGTCTGAACTGCTTTTTACTCCCGTTATCTGCCTCCATTCCGTCTTCTGACAGCACATGCATAGACACTTCTGTCGGGCATCCGTATGAATCACTGGACACATCTTCATTGACAGAAAGCCGGATCTCCTCTGCCCTTAATCCGCTCATGTCTGCCAGATTCCTGATCTGTTCTGTCATGGCAGCTTTATATTGCTTCATATAATAGGTCTGATATCGTTTTCCATCCTCCCCCTTCATCTGATAGACCTGACTGCCCGTCCTCAGATTCTCAAGCAGACAGCTTACCTCACTCCCAATATTGCCCTGAAGCACCTGCCGCAGCGGCGATGTGATCATCAGAATCAGGATAAGGCCGGTACACATATGAAAATATCTCTTGTATTGTGCCGGCAGCAGATGTTCCATATAGCTGCACAAAATCATAAACACAGCCAGTTTTTTTACCCAGACCAGAAGCTGTTCCATATCGGCTCCTTCCATTATACCGCAACAACCGCAGCCGCGTTGCAGACCACCGCCAGAGAGAGAATAAACATAAGCACACAGCTGACAAGCACATGCAGCAGCATTCCGACCCCCTGTGTCATGGCATCCATTCCTTCAAGAAGGCGTTTTTCCGTAACCGGCTGGATCACTGCCTGTACAATTTTGTATGATAAAAGGACCATACAGACCCGAACCACCGGAACCGCACAGATCAGCAAAATAATCAGCAGGCTTCCCATCCCCAGCACATTTCGGATAAGCACACCGGAGCCAATGACCGCCCCCACAGCTGTATTCATAGCCGTTCCGACCCCCGGCACAGCGGATATAAGCTTATAGGCCACAGTTTCCTTTGCCCGGTCGATGGCCGGCAGCAGCATGGTCTGCAAGATGTTGATACCAAGGATAACACCCACAACGGTGCGGATACTCCAACGGATCAGCAGTGCCAGCAATTCACTGAGTTTTGAAAGATAATCTTCTTTTGAAATATGGTTGACCAGAGCCGTCAGTACATACACCTGTATCATTTTCATAATCAAAGAACTCATCAGCCAGTCCGCAGCAGCAATAGCAATCATCATCAATTCATAATACGCACCGGACAGCAGACTGCCCGTTGTAAATGTCAGGGCCGTACAAAACGTCGGCAGCAGCACTTTCATAAATTCTGTCAGTGAATGCAATACATCACGGACAATGGCAGATGTCATCATAAAAGATGTCATCATCAGTGTCATTAACAGTGTATAAGTCAGATAGAAACCGGTTTCCGCCACCTGCTCTTTTGAAAATGCCATGGCAAAATTCGTAAATATCGCACCGATCACTGCAAAACAGGCGATTTTGAATAACAGCTGCTGATTCTCATAAATGCCACCGGCCACCTGTTCCCGGATCATCTGAAACAAAAGCTGTCCGGCCTCAGAAAGGCTTCCTGTCATCAGCTGTTTTAAAATCGCTTTGAAAGATACAGAAGACCTGACGGTCATTGCCTCCGAAACCGCAGCCTCTATTTCAGACAGATCTCCCAGCATGTCCAACGGATCATCCTTATCGTCCGTGTTTTCACCCTCCGGCTGTTCAGAAACACCCTCTCCCCCTCCTGGAGCATCCGATCTGATGTCTTTAACAGCTTCATGACTGATTGATGCCTGTACTTCTTTTGCAGGCTTTATGCAAACACCAGTGACTGTCATTCCAATAAGGACACACACAAAACCGATACCATACAGCATTTTCTTTCTCAGGATATATTTCCACATTTTGATTTTTGGCCATCTCTCCATTTAGGCTCCGATAAACTCCGTAATGGCGCTCATCAATGTCTGCAGTACCGGAAGGCTCATAACAACGATCGTCAATTTGCCCAGAAGCTCAATCTGTGCCGCAATCGCCTGATAGCCGGCATCTTTGCATATACATGATGCAAAGTCACAGATATAGGCAATGCCTGTGATCCGCAGAAGAATTCTTATATAGACCGGGCTGACTGCCAGATATTCTCCCAGAGTCTGAATACTTCCGGTAATTTTCTGAAGACAAATCAGTGCAAAACCAAAAATAAAAATACCGGCACTTATACTGATCATCGAACTGTATTCCGGCCGGACAGATTTCATATATAAAGCCAGCATGGCGGCCGCGATCCCCATGACAGCTGCTTTGATCACTTCCATTTAGCCGCCTTTCATAACGCAAAAAGCTGCTGAATTGTTTGAAACAATTCATAAATATACGGAATAATCCACATCAATACAAGAATCAGTCCGGCAAGACTCGTCAGAAAAGCCTGGTCATCCCTGCCGGAATGCTTCAATATCTGATTCAATACGGAAATAAGGATGCCGACGGCTGCTATTTTAAAAATTACATTGACTGTCATACCGGACCTCCCGGAAAAATCATATTAACAGGATTATAATAAAAAAACCGGACAAAAGTCCAAGTGCAACACTGAGTTTCTGTTTTTCCTTCATATTTTTCCGAATCATATTTTGATTGTCTTCAATCTGTGCCATACAGGCTTCCAGGGATGACAGCTGCATCTGTCGGTCCAGATACCCAAGCTGACTGCCGGACTCCAGAAAAATCTGTTTATCCTCCTTTGTCAGATAGGTGTTATTCAGACATTTTTCAATTTCCGTCTGCCATAAAGTTTTCAATGATTGCCCATCCATTCGGCGCATTTGCTCTGATAGGCCGTGATAAAAATCTGAGAAGGGCTTTTCCTGACGAAGGGCTATCTGATCGATGGCTTCCGGAAGTTCTGCCCCTGTATACCTGATTTCACCATGCAGCATTCTAAGTGACCGCTGCATCTGTCCCAGCTGTACATAGCGCCTCTTCCAGGAGACGCCCATAGCCAGTCCTGCTCCGCCGCATCCTGTCATGACACAGATCGCCCCGATGATTTTGATAAAGAAAATCCATGTCTGCATTAAGAATAGCCTCCACTTTGCCGACTGTATTCTTTCGGCTGAGTATAACATACCGTTCAAATATTTTTTCCTCAGCCATCTGCCGAAGGGCCGGCCGCATCTGCATTTTTTCCATCGAAGCGCCATGTGCCGTTGCCAGCAGACAACAACCGCAATTCATGACAGCGTCTATCGCCTCCTTATCTGTCCTGCTGCCGATCTCATCCACCGCCAGAATCTCCGGTGTCATGGACCTCAGCATCATTTGCATACCCATATGTTTGGCGCAGCCATCCAGCACATCCGTCCGAATACCCATATCATTCTGCGGAATACCGCGATAGCAGGCAGCGATCTCTGAACGTTCATCCACCACTCCCACTCTTCGTCCCGCTTCCTGTCCACAGCCATTGGAAAACTGTCGGATCACATCCCGAAGCATCGTTGTCTTTCCGCACCCCGGCGGCGACAGGATTAATGTACTGCAGGGTCTGCCCTCTTCATACAGCCAGGGCATTAATTCATCGGCACAGCCCCTGACCTCATGGGCCAGACGGACATTCAAAAATGTAATAGGACGTATACTCCTGATACCATTTCCATCCGACAGAACTTTTCCTGCTATACCCACCCGATGTCCGCCTTGAATGGTCAGAAATCCCTGTCGTATTTCCTCCTCATAAGCATAGATGGAATAATGACTGAGATACGTCATTGTCTCTTGAATTTCCTGTGCCGAAACATGATAAGCTTCCGATGATTCTGTCACAATATTACCTTCCGAGCCTGCCAGATATTCTTTGTTATCATATAAAATCATCAAAGGCCTGCCCGCCCGCAGCCGGATTTCCTGAAGTCTGCCTATATGCACCGGCAATGCCGTCAATATTTCCCTGATACGAACGGAAAAAATCTTCATCAGCTGCTCTTTTCTATCCATTGGCATCACCTCTGGTAAGAAATATATTCAGCTGATGAAGATTTTATGATTGGTTGTCTCTGTTACCTATGATAGGATACCATTAACGATCCCATTTGTCACAGAGATTATTGATCTCATTGGTAAATCGGGTCAGATCCTTGTTGGTTCCGCCTTCATTGTGGCGGATCACAAGCATCAGGCGGCGTCCTGCATTAAGCAGACGTTCAAAGACTGTCGCTGCCTTGCGCTGCATCGCCTTCTTCGGCGTAACTCGTACCGGTTCCGGAGCCTGCAGACATTCATTCGTCAACAGGTCATATTCCGCACCGGTATATGGTGCTACTGCATCAATCCCTAATTCGTCTTTGATCCTGGCTGCAAATACATCTGTCACTGTATCCTCACCATGAACAACGAAAACTCTCTTCGGCTTCTTCTCAAAGGCCCCGATCCATTTCATCAGGCCTTCGCAGTCTGCATGACCGCTGACGCCTGCCAGGGAAGTGATCTCTGCCTGTACTTCAATGGTCTCGCCAAAAAGCTTCACTTCCGTCGCGCCTTCCACAAGATTACGTCCCAGTGTGCCTACGGACTGATAGCCGACAAAGAGGATCGTACATTCCGGACGCCACAGATTATGTTTCAGATGATGACGGATACGGCCGGCATCACACATACCGGAAGCAGATATGATCACCTTCGGTGTCGTGGATACATTGATTGCAATGGAATCATCACTTGTAACGGCCGTCTTCAGACCCGGAAAACTGATCGGATTGATACCCTGTTTGATCAGTGCCATCGCATCATCATCATAATATCCCGGTACATTCCTGTTGAAAACATTCGTTGCTTCCACTGCCAGTGGACTGTCCACATACACCTCAAAATTATCATGGTTCTTCACAAGGCCTTCCGCCTTAATCTGCCTAATAAAGTAAAGCATCTCCTGAGTTCGTCCAACAGCAAAGGAAGGAATGACTACATTGCCGCCCCGGTCAAATGTCCGTTGGATGATTGCTGTCAATTCCTTGATATAATCCGGACGCGGACCATGGCTTCTGTCCCCATACGTGGATTCCATAATGACATAATCCGCATCCTTAATATAATGTGGATTCTTGATGATCGGCTGATTCGTATTGCCGATATCACCGGAAAATACAAGCTTCTTCGTCACACCCTGTTCTGTCACCCATACCTCGATGCTGGCTGACCCCAGCAAATGTCCCGCATCCACAAAACGGATTTCTATCCCTTCGCATACCTGTATCTTCTCCTCATACCGGCATGGTACAAAATACTGAAGAATCCCCACTGCATCTTCCGTGGTATAAATCGGTACAACCGGCGGTATGCCCGCACGCTTGCCCTTACGGTTCTTCCACTCCGCTTCAAATTCCTGGATATGCGCACTGTCAAGCAGCATGATCTGGCAGAGCTGCTGTGTTGCCTCTGTTGTATAAACACTGCCTTTGAACCCCTGATTATACAATAAAGGCAACATTCCCGAATGATCAATATGGGCATGTGTCAAAAAAACGTAATCCACATCAGAAGCAGGAACCGGAATTTCCTGATTCTCATAAAGATTCTTGCCTTGCTCCATACCACAGTCAATGAGAATCTTCTTGCCTGCCGCTTCGAGATAATGCTTGCTGCCTGTTACCTCATGTGCCGCTCCCGAAAAAAACAGCTTCATAAAAAAGCCCCCCTTCTTTGGTAATATTATACCAAAGACAGGGAGACTATGCCACATTATTTGTAATATTTAATACACTTATTATAAGTTGTCTAAAAAGTAACGGTCAATTCGGCAATCATGCATCAACATAACCTTTACTCATCCTCATTCAGTGTTTCCTCAGGCGTCATCGCATAAGTTTCGATGAGTTCCCATATCTCATCACGACCCTGCTTTGTCACCGCAGAATACGGAACAATCGGTGTGCCTTCTGCTACATTCAGCCCTTCACGTATCAGCTTCAGCTGCTTCTGAACCTGGCTTCGCTTGATCTTGTCCAGCTTTGTGGCGATAATCGCCGGATAAAAGCCGTTTTCAATAATCCAACTGTACATATGCTTATCATTGGCTGACGGTTCATGACGGATATCCACTAACAGAAAGACCATGCGGAGCTGTCTGGATTTTCGGAGATAATTCTCGATCATCTTGCCCCATTTTGCCTTGACAGCTTGTGAAACATTGGCAAAACCATAACCCGGAAGATCGACAATATAAATCTCATCATTCACATTGTAATAGTTGATGGTCTGGGTCTTGCCCGGCTGCTGGGAAACTCTTGCATAGGCTTTTCTGTTCATCAGACCGTTGATCAGTGAGGATTTGCCTACATTGGACTTACCGGAAAAAGCAACCTCAGGATGCTGGTTCTCCGGTAGCGTACTTGTAATACCGCATACTGTTTCCAGATTTACATTCTTTATAACCATTCTTCTTCTCCTGCCAAAACCTTAACTGTTTGCTGCCTGTGCCTTCGGCATACTCTCCAGCGCCACCGGAAGAATATCTGCCATTGTGGATGCATAAACAAACTTCATATCTTTCGTGATCTCTTTGTCCAGTTCTCTGATATCTCTGCGGTTTTTCTCCGGTACGATCACTGTGTGAATACCTGCCACCTTAGCCGCAATGGACTTCTCACGAAGACCGCCGATTGGAAGCACACGGCCTCTCAAGGTAATCTCACCTGTCATTGCCACATCTGCACGAACCGGAGTACCTGTAATGGCAGAAAGCATCGCTGTTGCCATGGTCACGCCTGCTGAAGGACCATCCTTTGGAACAGCCCCTTCAGGAATGTGGATATGAATGTCATTTTTCTCAAAAAATTCCCTGTCAATATTGAACTGGTCGCTGACAGAACGAATATAGCTGATGGCTGCCATGGCCGATTCCTTCATGACATCCCCCAGATGTCCGGTCAGTTCAAACTTGCCTTTGCCCGGCATTACATTGACCTCGATAGAAAGGGTATCACCGCCTACACTGGTCCATGCCAGCCCCCGGACGATGCCAATCTCATTCTTCGCATTGGCCATCTCATAATCATATTTCTTCGTGCCAAGGAAATGTTCCAAGTTCTTCTCTGTCACTTTGACATTCTTCTTGCCGTCCTGCAGGATCATGCGTGCTGTCTTTCGGCAGATATCGCCCAGACAGCGTTCCAGACCACGGACGCCGGACTCACGGGTATAGTAGAGAATGATATCTTCAATGGCCTTATCGCTGATCGTCAGCTGTTTCGCCTTGATGCCGTTGGCTTTCATCTGCTTCTCGATCAGGTGCTCTTTGGCAATATGAAGCTTCTCATTCTGTGTATACGTATTGATCTCGATGATCTCCATACGGTCTAACAGCGGACGCGGAATGGTGGACAAACTATTGGCTGTTGCGATAAACAGCACATCAGAAAGATCCAGTGGAAGTTCCAGATAATTGTCTCTGAACTTGCTGTTCTGCTCAGAATCCAACACTTCCAGCAGTGCGGAAAATGTATCCCCTTTATAGTCTGTGCTGACTTTGTCAATCTCATCCAAAAGCATGACTGGATTTTTTACACCAGCATGAGAAAGTCCGGACGCAATACGTCCCGGCATGGCACCGATATAGGTTCTTCGGTGTCCTCGGATCTCTGCTTCATCATGAACACCGCCAAGACTGATGCGGACATATTTCTTGTTCAAAGCTCTCGCAATAGAACGTGCAATGGATGTCTTACCTGTTCCCGGCGGGCCCACCAGACAAAGGATCGGGCTGTCTCCCTTTTTCGTCAGTAATCTGACGGAAAGGAATTCGAGAATTCTCTCTTTGACCTTTTCCAGTCCATAATGATCCTCTCGCAAAATCTTCGCTGCTTTGTCAATATTCTTGTTATCACGGCTTGTCTTGCTCCATGGCATTTCAAACAATGTATCAATATAGGTTCTGAGAACACCTGTCTCCGCTGAATTGCCTGCGGATGCCTTAAAGCGTGAAATTTCCTTCTCAAGCTTCTCTTTTACAACATCCGGTGCCTTCAGTTCTTCCAGTTTCTTCTCATACTCATCGATTTCAGACTGCATGTCATCGCCCAGTTCTTCACGGATCAGCTTCATCTGCTCACGCAGCACATAATCCCGCTGATTCTTCTCAAGACGGCTCTTGACCTTGTTCTGAATATCCTGGTTGATCAGAAGAACATCGTATTCCTTCTCCATGATACGGCATAATTCTTCATACCGCTCACGAAAATCCATCTTCTCTGCCAATGTCTGTCTATCCTGCCAACGCATCGGCATGTTGGCACAGAGCTGATTCGTCAGTTTAACAATATCCTCTGCCTGTTCCATCTGTCTTGTGATCTCCGGACCAAACTTGGCACCGGCATCGATAAATTTCTGAACGATTTCCTCAAGGACACGGCGCATAGCCTCTGCCTCGCTCTCATTCTCCACCTTTTCTTCTCTGTCATGAATAATGACATCCGTCAGCAAATAGGGAGACACCGAAATCATCTCGTCCAGTTCTGCCCTGAATTTGCCCTCTGCCACAACACGGACCATATTCTCAGGCATCTTGACGATCTGTTTCACCTTCGCCATAGCACCTGCCGTATAAAGGTCTTCCTGTTTCGGATCTTCCTCATCCGGATCTTTCTGTGCCACAAGAAAAACCATCTGGTCTTTGACCATGGCTGCTTCCAATGCAGCAATAGACTTCTTGCGGCTTACATCAAAATGCAGGATCATATCCGGCAGACATACAAGTCCTCTCAATGCCACTGCCGGCATTCTGCAGTTAATATCACTCATCTCTTTTGTTCACCTTCTTATCATTGGTTGCTTGATCTATTTCATTTGTCTGTTTTCTGTATCTGGCCCTAAATTTTTCCAAATTCTATCATAAAAAGGCTGCCGTATCATTTCAACCGGCAGCCTTGTGAATCCTATGCGATTTCTCCGCTGTTCTTGCGGGATGACTTCTTCGTCTGTCCCTTCTTAGATGGGAGCTGCGGCTCACCGTGAACCAGCTCTGGAGCTGCCTGTCCATCAACAACAGCTTTGGTGATAATACACTTCTCAACTGTTTCGTCTGACGGCAGTGTAAACATTGTATCCATCAAAACATTCTCAACAATGGAACGTAATCCTCTGGCACCGGTATTTCTCATGAATGAGCGATGGGCAATTTCATGAACAGCCTCATCTTCAAACTCAAGATCCACACCATCCAGCTGGAACAGTTTCTTGTACTGCTTGATGATCGCACTCTTCGGTTCTGTCAGAACACGAACAAGGGCATCCTCATCCAGCAGATCAAGGGATACACTGACAGGCACACGACCTACAAACTCAGGGATCAGGCCATATTTGACAAAATCCTGAGGCAGTGCCTGTTTCATCAGCTCACTGACATTCTGCTCTTCTTCCTTCACATGAATATCTGCATTAAATCCGATGGACTGACCGCCTGTTCTTGATTCGACAATCTTGTCCAGGCCATCAAAAGCACCGCCGCAGATAAACAGAATGTTCGTTGTATCAATCTGAAGAAATTCCTGATGCGGATGCTTTCTGCCGCCCTGAGGCGGAACAGATGCCACTGTACCCTCCAGGATCTTCAAAAGTGCCTGCTGAACACCTTCACCGGAAACATCTCTTGTAATAGAGACATTCTCGGACTTCTTCGTGATCTTGTCGATCTCATCGATATAAATAATACCTCTTTCGGCTTTCTCAATGTCATAATCTGCTGCCTGAATCAGTTTCAGCAGAATATTCTCCACATCTTCACCGACATAACCTGCTTCTGTCAGAGCTGTTGCATCTGCGATAGCAAATGGTACATTCAAAATCTTAGCCAGTGTCTGTGCCAAAAGTGTTTTGCCGGAACCGGTAGGTCCTACCATAATAATATTGCTCTTCTGCAATTCCACATCATTGCCGGCGTTGGATGCGATTCTCTTGTAATGATTATAAACAGCGACGGATAAAACCTTCTTGGCCTGTTCCTGTCCGATAACGTACTGATCAAGGAAATTCTTAATCTCAACAGGTTTCAGCAGGTTAAAGTCCGCATCGTTCTGATCCTCTTCCATCTCATCTTCGATGATCTCCATGCAGATATCTACGCATTCATCACAAATAAATGCATTCGGACCTGCAATAAGCTTACGGACCTGATCTTGTGTTTTATTACAAAAAGAACATCTTGGCTGCTTCTTGTCATCAATACGACTTGCCATATACTACCTCTTTTACTTCAAGACTTGCCTATGCACGCTTGGTTACTACAGCATCAATCAGGCCATAATTCTTGGCCTCTTCTGCACTCATGTAATAGTCTCTTTCTGTATCTGCTGCAATCTTCTCCAGTGGCTGATGTGTATTGGCAGCCAGTAATTCATTCAGCATACGCTTTGTGTACTGGATACGGTCAGCAACAATCTGAATCTCTGTTGCCTGTCCCTGTGCACCGCCTGATGGCTGATGGATCATGATGGTTGAATGCGGCAGAGCCAGACGCTTGCCCGGTGTACCACCTGCCAGCAGGAAGGCACCCATACTTGCAGCCATACCCATACAAATTGTTGATACATCGCATTTAATAAACTGCATGGTATCATAGATAGCCATACCTGCGGATACAGAACCGCCGGGACTGTTAATATACATCTGAATATCCTTACCCGGATCTTCAGATTCAAGGAAAAGGAGCTGTGATACAATCAGATTGGCGGATACATCCGTTACTTCTTCTCCAAGGAAAATAATTCTGTCTTTTAAAAGTCTGGAATAAATATCAAAGGCACGTTCGCCTCTGCTTGACTGTTCAATGACTGTAGGTACTAAACTCATCCTTATCCTCCTGTCAAACCAGATATGCCCCGCATATCTGTCAATGTCAGCACTTTGCTCAGTCAAAACGCTGTTTAGACTGATTCAACACCACAGGGCTGCGGCAAACTTCTCTGCGGCAGCCCTGCTATCTTACGTTATGATTATTCTGCGTCTTCTACAGTTGCTTCTACTTCAGTTACAGGAACTTCTACAGCAGCCTCTGTGATCATGTCAAGTGCTTTCTGCGCAGCGATATCGCTCTTGATGTTCTCTGTTTCTTCGTCAGCGAAGATTTCTTTAACCTTGTCTACTGTCAGACCATATCTTTCAGCAATGTTCGCAAATTCTTTCTCAACTTCTTCTTCACTTGCTGTGATGCCTTCAGCTGCGGCAATTGCTTCAAGAACAAGTCTGTTCTCAATGTTCTTCTGAGCCTGTGGTTTCATCTGTTCAAGAAGGCCGTCCGGTGTCAGGCCTGTAAACTGATAGTACTGAGCCATAGAAAGACCGTTAGACTGCATCTGCTGAGCAAACTGATCCATCATCTGTCTTGTCTGAGTAATTACCATAGGATCCGGAATATCCATCTCAGCATTCTCTACGATCTGTCTGATAATCTTCTCCTGTTTCTCCTGACGTACAGCTTTTTCTTTCTGTTCTGCAATGCCTTTCTTTACATCTTCTTTGTATTCATCAAGTGTATCAAATTCAGATACATCCTGAGCGAATTCATCATTGATCTCCGGAAGTTCTTTCTTCTTGATCTCATGAACTTTTACTTTGAATACTGCAGCTTTGCCTGCAAGGTCTTTAGCCTGATAATCTTCTGGGAATGTTACATTTACTTCTACATCAGAATCTGCTGTCGCACCAACAAGCTGGTCTTCGAATCCAGGGATGAAAGAACCTGAACCAAGTACCAGAGGATGGTTCTCAGCTGTACCGCCTTCGAATACTTCACCATCTACAGAACCTTCGAAGTCGATAACAACTGTATCGCCGTTCTCAGCTGGTCTGTCAACTGTAATCTCTCTTGCGTTCTGTTCCTGAACTTTCTTCAGTTCAGCTTCGATTTCTTCGTCTGTTACTTCTACCTTATTCTCAGGTACTTCGATACCCTTGTACTGGCCAAGTGTAACTTCTGGTTTAGTAGCAACTTCTGCTGTAAAGATGAAATCTTTGCCTTTTTCCATCTGTGTAACATCGATGGCTGGCTGAGATGTGATCTTGATATCCTTTACTTCTGCAAGTGCCTTGTCATATTCTTCCGGAATAACGATGTTGGCAGCATCTTCATAGAACATGCCTGCACCGTACATCTTCTCTACCATTGCCTGAGGCACTTTACCTTTTCTGAAACCTGGAATGGAGATCTGGTTCTTCATCTTCTTGTAAGCCTGTGTAATCGCCTTATTGAAAGTTTCAGCTGGAACTGTAATTGTCAGTTTCGCCATATTATGTTCTAATTTCTCTACCTGTACACTCATGATATTAATATCCTCCTTCATCTATCCCGAAACCGGTCCCTCCAAAGTGCGGAGTCGGCCTGTTTTCAAGCGCTTATGGATTTAAGTATATTATACATCCGGGCATATGTAAATAGGGGAGAGCCACTTTTTTCTAAAAAAAACATAAAAAAACGGCTGTTATGGTAAACCAATCGATCAAAAGGCCAGCAATTTTCGAGACGCCTCCACCGAATCCGCTACCCCGTGCCAGTTCATTGTACTAATCGCATTGATATATTCCTGTGAAACTTCTTTATTTGGAATACTCACAGTTCCATCTATACTGTTATACGTCAAATACCCCAAATGTACCAGCAATGTTAATACATCATCTTTTGTTGCAAATGTAGTCATGTCATTACTGAATGTTCCGGTATTAATCGAAACTGAATCGCCTGTCAGCATACGAATTACGGAAGCTTTTAACCCATCCATATCCATCTGAATGTAAATTTTTAACGCCTCATATGTTTCCGTCTGATTCCAGTATGTTCCAAACTTATGACGCAGCATAGCTTCTACAACAGATTTAGGATTATACATGGAATAACATTCATCTTTCCACTGCCGATGAGCAACCAATTGATAGCCATCGTACCAGGTCTTAGCTTCCTCAAAACTCATCCCATATTTTTCACAAATTGCTGACACTTCCAGCTCTGTAAAACCAAAATATTCCGCCAATTCCCCAGGATCTGTCATCGAATACTCGGTAAACATATTCAGCGCAGAGTGAGAGCCATATTTCTTGATTGGCAAAATTCCTGTCATATAGGCCATTGCAATATAATCTTTGTCTTTAAGCCATGCGCGCAAAAAATCCAGATACTTTTTCTGTGCTTCTTTGTCTTGTTTATATTCCCTAAACAGACAATCCCACTCATCAATCAGAATCACAAACGGGCATTTGGTATAAGAAAATACATCTTTCATAGTCTGAATAAGGTTATTCTTATCCCGAAAACGCACCTCAGGGTACGCTTCCTCAAAATCCACAACAAGATAATCTTTCAGCATTTCCAACATTTTTTCTATTGTCCCTGCCATACTCAAAAATTCCTGCATATTGATTTTTATTACATCATATTGATTCAGATTTTCCTCATATGATTTTTCTCTACTGATTGCAAGATTTTGAAATAAATCTTCTGTATTTTCGCTTCGGTCATAATATGCAGCAAGCATATTGGCTGCCATTGATTTGCCAAATCTTCTCGGTCGGCTCACACAGATATACTTCTGTTCTGTACAAAGAACTTCATTTGTCTTTGCAATCAACTTACTTTTGTCTACATATATTTTAGAGCGCAGACTTCCGCGAAATGAAAAATTCCCCGGATTCAAATAACTACCCATGCAAATTCCTCCCGTTACTCTTTTATATCGTTCATTATACCCGATTTCATTCATAATCACAATTAAATGCTGCACCTGTCAATACTGTTTTTGAAATTTTATTTGGCGGATACGTCACACCGACGAAATGCGTAGCATTTTGAATGTTAGCTCAGAACAGTTACAACATTTTTAAATTATTTTGCAGACTCCGCGTGACGGTTATTATACAAAAACATTAATGCTGACATACCGAAGATCAACACATATCCAAGGATACTGAGCCAATCCGGCAATTCGCCGAAGAACAGGAAACTCCAGATGGCTGCGAAAATGACCAATGTATAATCATAGATGGAGATTTCTCTGGCCGGGGCATACTTGTAGGCGGCTGTGATGCCAAACTGACCTACGGCTGCACCTGCGCCTGCACCGATCAGAATCAGAAACTGCTGCAATGTCATCGGTTCAAAGAAAAAGATCATGTACGGCAATGCCGCCAGGCATGAAAATGCCGAAAAAAAGAACACGATGAAGGGCCCTTTTTCACCTTTAATACCAAGATACCGCACACAGGTGTACGCACCGCCGGCACACACACCGCCGATGAAGCCGCAAAGCGCCGGAAATGTGGCTGTCAGATCAAAGGATGGCTTGATGATAAACAAACTGCCGATAAAAGCGATCACAATGGCAATACACTGAAAGGGTGATAACTTTTCCTTCAGGAAGATGTAGGAAAAGATCAGTGTAAAGAAAGGTGATAACTTGTTCAACATGGAAGCATCCGACAGCACCATATGGCTCAATGCATAAAAGTTACAGAAAATACCAATGGTTCCAAGTACAGCGCGCAAAATCAATGCCGGCAGATTCTCTTTCTTGCAGGAAAAACCCGCTTTGCTTCTATATAATAAGATAAACGCAATAATCGCTGCCACAAGATTTCTAAAAAAGCTCTTTTCAATAGACGGCAGATCACCGGACAGCTTCACGCATAAATTCATAATTGAAAAGCCAAATGCTGAAATCAAAATACACACAATGGCTTTATTTTTTGTATTCATATAACAAACCTCTCATC
>NZ_LR698973.1:91972-98816 GCF_902381825.1 Pseudocoprococcus catus | reverse complement strand
AATATTGGCTTTGTCTGACTATTTTCGCCTAATCATTTTCCTTCTGATGCAAAAAGACTTTGTATCTCAACAATCTCTTCCACTTTCATTCTGCTCATGGCACTGTTATGATACCGGCCGTCATAAGTCACATCTTCACCAAACCATTCCGGCGCCGCAAAGCTTTCCGCTTCTTCAATACTGGGAAATTCCACTTCCGCCACAACAATGCCTTCAAACAGGCCTTCAAAAACATCCAGCTCTATTGTATAGGCATGAAAAGGTATCAAATAACGTCTTTTGGTAATAATATTGCCATCTGCTTTCTGAAGAAGATGGGCATATGAATCTGCATCCAATGGCAGATTGTATTCTTCTCTGGCCATCATTCCTCCGCCTTTGTAGGTCATATAATAATTCTCATCTTCACGGCGTACTCTAACAACAGGACGCACATTCAGATAGGCCTGTTCGATTAGATGGCTCTTGTATTGTTCCGGATGCTCCGGCATTTTTTGAATTAAAAATTTACGCTCTATTTCCATAAAACGACTCAAAACCTCCTAATTATTCCACTCATAGTTTCTGTACGTCATTCACATACTAGTAACAGGATAAACAAAAACACTTCAAAAAGCAAGTCTTGTTTGTCCTTTCAGATACAGGATAAAACGAACCAAAAAACGGAGGTGTCACAATGACAAACAATTCTAGTTCTACAATGGAAGTACCACAGGCAAAAGACGCAATGGATAAATTCAAAATGGAAGTTGCCAGCGAAATCGGTGTGAACCTGAAACAGGGTTACAACGGTGACCTTACCAGTGCCCAGGCAGGCTCCATTGGCGGTGAAATGGTTCGGAGAATGATCAAGCGTCAGGAAGAACAGATGGCCAACGGCGGTATGCAGTAACTGAATCTCACAATCCATTAGCTGCCATTCACAATCAGCCGCCCCAGGCGGCATTTGCAGACTGCAGCTGATGACTAAAGCAAACGCCGGGAAAGCGGATCCAGAAGGGTCCGCTTTTTCCGTTTCCTGATTGATTGCCTGACACATCGCTTTGCTTGCCCGGCACGCCTAAAATAACGCAAAAAATTCGGGGATGCTGCTCAAAGACATACATCCCCTCATCATTCGCATTCATTCAATTGATTCTATTCGTCTTCCTCATCATCTTCAACAGCAGCCGCTGAAACAGCTGATGCAACGGTTGCAACAACTACCAGAACCGCAACGATGACAACTCCGAGAATTAAAACCGGAAGAAATACTGACATAAAATCCATATTCTACACCTCTCTTGCTCCTGCCTCACACTGCCTGTCCTTAAACGAGCCGAACATGTTCAGTGCCTATTGCCTATGGACATTATAGCATGTTCCCCAAAAAATGCAAAGTTTTTTATAATACACTGTTCAAAAAAAAATTGTAAATAATATGCATTCCCACGCTGAGCGCTTACTTGGAAGCCTCTGATTCTGTCTCTGTCGGAGCAACTGCAACTGCATTCTCTTCCAGAACATTGAGGACTTCCTCATTAATGATCACCTGACGCAGATACTTCTGGCTGTAATCCTTCTCCAGAGTTGCAACATCTGAATAACCGCTCTGCTTTGCATACTGAGCCACCTTCTCATCATAAAGGGCATCCGGA
The DNA here is from genome assembly GCF_902381825.1 of Pseudocoprococcus catus. Classification (GTDB taxonomy): domain Bacteria; phylum Bacillota; class Clostridia; order Lachnospirales; family Lachnospiraceae; genus Coprococcus_A; species Coprococcus_A intestinihominis. The sequence continues at coordinate 97,179 of NZ_LR698973.1, read as the reverse complement.
TCGATCTTCTCAGCCTTGGCAATGGCACATACAACCAGCATATTGCCTGCAACCTGCTTGCCGTAATCTGCTGCATCCTTATTGAAATCATCTTCTGTCTGATTCATATACTGTGTCAGGAAATCAGAAAATTCCATACCGAAGTAGGACGCATACTGCTGATAATAACTTGTGTACTGTGCAGAATACTCTGTTACCAGTTCTTCAGGGATTTCTTTGATCTCTGCATTGTCCACAGCCTGCTGAAGCAGTTCCTTCTGCTTGCTGCTCTCTGCTTCAGATTCCTTGTTCGTCTGCAGCTGTGACTTCACATAAGCACGATATTCATCAACGGTTGAAACATCTGTAATACTCAGTCCCTTAACAAAATCATCTGTCAGTTCCGGCACAATGTCATCGCCTTCGATGTAGTTCACTGTTACATCAAAGACAACCGCCTTGCCCGCCAGATCCGGGTTCGTCTTGTAATCATCCGGGAACTTCAGGTTCAAAGTCTTCTTCTCACCCGGCTTAACACCGATCAGACCATCTTCAAAACCATCAATAAATGAATCGGAACCGATTGTCAGTGATGCACCTGAGGCTGTACCGCCTTCAAAAGTCTCACCATCAATCTTGCCTTCATAGTCAATATTGACTGTATCACCGTCTTCAACGGCTCTGTCCTTGATCTGCTCCGGTGTTGCATGGGCTGTCAGGGTACTGTTGATCTGTGATTCCACTTCTTCATCTGAAACAGATGTATCTGTCTCTGTATAAGTCAATCCCTTGTAATCACCGAGCTTGACCAGGGATTCAACATCATAATCATACGCATAAGCGTTCGTATCTTCAGTCTCTGTTTCGGTCTCTGAGGCAGATTCCGATGCAGACTGCGCTGCTGATTCTGTCTCACTGCCTGCAGCAGTGTCTGTACTATTGGCACTTCCTTTGCCGCATGCACACAATAAAAGAGCTACGCCGAGGCATGCAGCTCCCAGTTTTAAACTTTTCTTCATTGTAATTCGTCCTTTCATATCCAATGATATTATTTATACCACATAATAGAGAAAAATAAAAGCTTTTATACAAATTTCACAGTTTGTTCAAATTCTTAAATGTCGTACTCAGGCATCAAATATCTCAATTTTGCCTTCCACATCCGCGCCGTAACAAAGCCCCTCCGACTCCGGCACGACCTTGCCGTTGCTGGCCTCTGTCACTTCCTTTATAAAAGCAGCATACTGCGTATCCGGCACAAGCAGCTGCATTTCAACACCTTCCGTATAGAGGGTATCAAGAATCATCAGATTCAGTTTGGCCGCCAGATACTGCATCTTGCCCAGCATTGTATAATCCATGCTCATCCGCACCCTGCGGCAGAGAAACTTCTCTATTATAAGACTTTCCTTCAATCCTTCCTGAACAGCCGCAGAATATGCTCTGACAAGACCTCCTGTGCCAAGCAGTGTGCCTCCAAAATACCGGGTCACCACAACAACTGTATTCTTCAGCTGCTGCCCCATCAAAACATCCAGCATCGGTTTGCCCGCCGTCTGAGCTGGCTCCCCATCATCACTGCATCTGGCCGTCTCATTGGTCACACCAACGGAAAATGCATGGCAATTATGCCTTGCATCCCAGTACTGTTTTTTTATCTGCTCTATAAAAGCAAGGGCCTCTTCCTCTGATTCCACATGCGCCGAATGGGCAATGAAACGTGACTTTTTCTCAACAATTTCTGCTGTACCGCCCCTGTACACTGTCTTGTAATTGTTCACTTTATTGATTTCTGCCATTCCCAACTTCCTTACTTTATCTTTTTGTCAAGTTTATTCTATCACCTTCTTAAAAATTATGCTATCCCCTATTATTTCGAAAAAAATACACTTTATTTCAGTAAGCTTATTTGCTATAATGATAGGACGAAGGAGGTTCAGTAATGGATTATAGTAAACAGAATAATGAAAAAAAGCGCAAGAAAATCCGTTCCAATGCTGCTAAATCCAAGAAAAAGATTACTTTCAATATATTCCGTTTCACAATGCTTGCTATTTTGCTTATTGTTATTGTCGGTATCGCTGCCGCCATCGGTGGCTTCAAGGGGGTCATCGACAGTGCACCTGACATTACCGCCAGCAATGTGATGCCGAGTAAACTCAAGTCCGTCATGTATTATCCCGACGGACAGGAAGCGATTGAACTGGTAGGCGCCCAATCCAATCGAACGATCGTGTCAATTGATGATATTCCCAAGTGCCTTTCAAACGCCTTTGTAGCCATTGAGGATAACCGCTTCTATGAACATAACGGCATTGACCCGAAGGGTATTGTCCGTGCTCTTTTCGTTGGTCTTTCCCATGGCGGCAATTTCTCAGAAGGTGCCAGTACCATCACCCAGCAGCTGATCAAGCTCACCATATTCAACGGTGGTGCCGAGACAGATACGATACAGCGATTCAAGCGTAAGTTCCAGGAGTGGTATCTCGCTCTCAAGCTTGAAAAAGAGATGTCCAAGGACGAGATCATGGAAGCTTACCTGAATACTATCAACCTCGGCCGCGGTGCCTATGGTGTAGAAGCAGCTGCGGAACGTTATTTTAATAAGAAGTGCAGTGATCTGACGGTTTCTGAATCAGCGGTTATCGCAGCGATCGCCCAATCACCTTCCTACAACAACCCGATTGATTATCCGGATATCAACGCCCAGCGTCGCGACAAGATTCTGAACAATATGCTGACCCTTGGTCTTATTACACAGCAGCAGTATGATGAAGCCAAGGCTGATGATGTTTATTCACGTATTACCGAAGTCAACAAGACAACGAAGTCCAAGGATATCATCTATACATGGTTCGAAGATGCTGCCATTGATCAGGTATTAAATGACCTGCAGGAGAAGCTTGGCTATACTTCCGCAGAAGCCAACAATGCCCTTTACAGCGGCGGTCTTCAGATTTATCTGACACAAAGCCGTCACATTCAGGATATTGTCGACAGCTATTATAATGATGATGACAACTTCCCATCCACAGAGTACAGACTCCACTGGGCTCTGACTTACAAAGACAAGGACGGCGAGACCGTCAACATTGATGAGAATTCTCTGCAGAGCTATTATGGCGCTGATGACTGTGATCTGCTTTATGACAACGAAGACCAGGCCAAACAGTCTATTTCAGAATTTCTTGAAGCCAAGGGCATTACTGATGACGATATCATCGCCCAGAGCTTTGATATGACTGTACAGGTACAGTCTTCATTCGTTCTGATGGATCAGTCTACCGGTTATGTACTGGCCTTGAGCGGCGGCCGCGGTGAGAAGAAGACAAGCAGAAGCTTTAACCGCGCCACCCAGTCCACACGACAGCCCGGTTCTGTTTTCAAGACGATTGCCGTTTTCCTTCCTGCTCTGGATTCCTGTGGGCTTTCACTGGCATCTACCAAGGAAGATGAACCTTATACAACTCCTGACGGCTACCAACCGTTCAACACCAATGCCAACTCCTATCAGGGAACGACAACCATCCGTGAAGCCATTACTTACTCCATGAACGTTGTTACTACCAAGTGGCTGGTTGAAGATGTCACACCGAAGCTTGGTATTGAATATCTTGAGAATCTTGGCATTACAACCATGGACGAAGACCGGGATGCTTACGCACCTCTGGGTCTTGGCGGTATCTCCAATGGTGTAACGAACCTTGAACTGACAGGTGCTTATGCGGCCATCGCCAACGGCGGTGTCTATACAGAGCCTATCCTTTACAGCAAGATTCTGGACAAGGACGGCAATGTACTTTTGGACAATGTACCTGAGAAGCACACAGCCATGAAAGATTCTACTGCATGGCTCCTGACAAGTGCCATGGAAGACGTTGTATCCAAGGGTACAGGTACTTCCGCACAGATTTCCAATTACGGTATTGCCGAAGCAGGCAAGACCGGTACAACTGACGACTACAAGGATTTATGGTTCGTTGGTTATACACCTTATTACACAGCCGGTATCTGGTTTGGTTATGACGACAGTACACTGATGCGCTACCGTCTCGGACGCAACTACAACGCGCACAAGGTACTTTGGAAGAATATTATGAATGAAGTCCTTGAGGGCTATGAGGACAGAGATTTCGTGATGCCGTCTGACGTTGAGAAGATCCGCGTCTGCAGCAGCACAGGTTTATTGGCATCTTATGGCTGCAACGTTATTACCGAGTATTTTGCCAAAGATACTGCGCCGACGGAATACTGTTCGAAGCATAGCTATCGTTATTACGAGAATAGTTATGATGATGACAGCAGCTCATCATCGTCCTCCGGAAGCAACAGCTCGAACACAACCTCCGGGGATAATTCCGGCAACGCCAACTCCGGTGCTGACAATTCCGGCGGCAATAATTCCGGCGGCGATAATTCCGGTGGTGGCAATTCCGGCGGTGATAATTCCGGCGGTGATAACTCCGGCAGTGATAACTCCGGCGGTGATAACTCCGGCGGCGGCAACTCCGGTAGCGACAATTCCGGTGGCGACAATTCCGGTGGCGACAACACTGGCGCCGAGCAATAAACATTGCACATAGTCTAAGACTAATTTAAAAGGCTTCAAATAACAAGTCTGTATAGTTTGTTATTTTGGAGCCTTTTTAGATTTTGACTACACGATATTCACTTTATTTATACTTTTTTATCTATTGCGAAATTCTTCAGCTCATGCTCTTATTTCTTGATTTTGGAATTGCACACCAGGGATGCCAAAAATGCAAACACCAGTGATCCACTGATTCCTACTGCCGAAGCCGTAAAGCCACCCGTAAAAAGCCCGAAAAATCCCTGATTGTCTACAGCTTCTTTCACCCCCTTCCACAGGTTATACCCAAAACCAAGAAGCGGCACCGTTGCTCCGGCCTGCCCGAAATCAACGATAGGCTTATAAATTCCCAACATGCCAAGAATGGCGCCTGAGCATACCAAAAGTACCATGATCCGCCCCGGCATCATCTTTGTCTTCTCCATCAGAAGCTGCACCAGTGCGCAGATAACGCCGCCTGTTATAAAAACCCTCAGATAATCAACAAGCATTCTGTTCTCCTCCTATTTCATAAAATATCTATTTACTTAGTATTTAACTTTTCATATTTTCTATGTGTTGAAATCTGCCCTTTTTTAATCATCAGAGTACGCTCAAAATACAAAAAAGGTCAAAAAATAATTCAAACACCTGGCCT
>NZ_LR698973.1:84012-91752 GCF_902381825.1 Pseudocoprococcus catus | reverse complement strand
AAACACCTGGCCTGTGTTTGAATTATTTTTTGACCGGTTATTGATTTCTCTATGTGCGTTCTGCCTATTTAGAAATCCCGGATTTTATCGTCTGTTTCGTCCGTCGTTTTGTCAATTTTTCTGATTTCTACATCATAACCGTACTTGTCATTGACCTGGACATGGACTGTATCACCGACACGATGCCCCAACAATGCCTTACCGACAGGTGAATCAATACTAATCAGACCATGCAGCACATCCTCACGGACGGTCGTTACGATACGGTATGTTTCTTCCTCATCTTCATCTTCAAAATAAACCGTTACCGTATTATTCAGTCCGACCTCATCATCCTTGGAATGATCCTTGATGACTTTTGCTGTCTTGACCATTCTTTCAAGATAGCGGATTCTGCTTTCGTTTCGGTTTTTTTCTCTCTTGGCTGCCTGATACTCGAAATTTTCACTGAGATCTCCCTGTTCCCTGGCTTCCTTGACAGCCGCCAGTGCCTCTTTACGGACAACAACCTTACGGTGTTCAATCTCTTCCTTCATCTTCTGAATATCTGCCTCAGATAATTCATCATACATCTTCTATCACATCCTACTATTCAATATTCCGCTTTCTTTGACGGACCGAACAGCTTCCTGAATGGTCGGCACGTCCAGAACCAATGCAAAACGGACAAAGCCTTCTCCAAGGCTTCCGAAGCTGCTGCCCGGTGTCACTATAAGACCGGTTTTCTCCATTAATTCCATCACAAATTCATTGGAATTGGCAAAGCCTTCCGGAATCTGAGCCCATGAGAACATGGTTCCCTGGCTGAGAGGCACTTTCCATCCGATAGATGTCAGCCCCTCTGAAAGGGCATGATTACGGCGATCATATTCTTCACACTGTGCTTTCACTGCGTCCTGCGGACCTGTCAGGGCTGCAATGGCACCATACTGAACCGGCAGGAAAATACCATAATCAATTTGGGAACGTACATTTTTAAACTTATCAATAACTGCCTGATTGCCTACAACAAAGGACATTCTGGCACCTGTATAATTATAGGATTTGGACAATGAATAAAATTCAACGCCCACGTCCTTGGCTCCCCTAAAAGAAAGGAATGATTTGCCGACTCTGCCGCCATAAATAATATCCGAATAAGCATTGTCGTGCAGAATGATAATGTTGTATTTCTTCGCAAATGTGATCAGTTCTTCATAAAAAGAATCAGGTGCTGTCACACAGACCGGATTCAGCGGATAGGACACAATCATCATCTTTGCCCGTCTTGCCTGTTCTTCAGGAATCTTGTCGAATTCAATCAGGAAATTGTTCTCAGGATGCAGGTCATAGGTTTCCACCTTTGCACCACAAAGGAAAGGGCCTGCTGTAAAAACCGGATAACCCGGATTCGGCACAAGCACTACATCTCCCGGGTCACAAATCGCCATGGCAATATGCGCCATTCCCTCCTGGGAACCATAAATAGACATAATTTCTTCATGACGAATGCCCTTAACACCATAGCGCTCTGCATAATGATTGCTGACTGCATCCAACAGTTCCGGCAAATCAGCCAATGCGTATTTGTAATTCTCAGGCTTTGAAGCAGCTTCACTGACTACATCCATAATATGCTGGGCCGGTTTGAAATCCGGTGTACCTACAGACATATTGTAAACCTTCCGGCCGGCCTTCACCAGCTCGTTCTTTTTATCATTTAAAGTCGCAAAAATACCTTCTTCAAAGGAATCCAGACGACTGGCAAAATTAAACTCCATCTTCTTATCCTCCTGTATAACGCTACAGTCTATTGTAAACCTTTTTTGAAAAGATGCAATCCTGATTTTTATTCGTATTTTCAACAGCTGTTATGACATACTGCCCCTGCCAGACCAACTGTCGGCAATGAATATCCGACAGCGCACCGGATACAGCCGCTTCATCGCACACCGTCCTCTTGCTGTACATATGCAATACCTCTCCCGGCACACATTCTGTCCTTTCAAAAGCCGCAAGTCCCTCTCCCGTCAGTTTGATCATCGCTTCTTTCATCGTCCAGACACGCATAAAGGCCTCATCCTGCCTATCTGATTTCTGAATATATAAGCGTTCTCTATCTGTCATTTTTCGAAGAACACTTTTGGGATAAGGCCTGATTCTTTCTGCATCAATACCTATCGGTATATTTCCTACCGCACACACCACCAATCCGCCTGTGTGACTGATATTAAAATGGACATCCGGCAAATCGTGAAAAAGTGGCTTGCCGGATGGCCCATATGCAAATATCAGACTTTCTTCTTTTGACAGGAAATCCTTGGATACTCCTGCTCTGAGAAGTGCTGTTTTTAAGAGCTGACGGCCGACAGCATGCTGATATTTGCTCTCCTCAACGGCCGTCATGCCATTTCTGTCATAATTTGCAAAATAAATATTCATACACTATACTTCCACAGAAAATTCGACAACTGCTTCTCCATGTCCATCCTGAATCATCAGCCGTCCACTTCCTGCTTTGCCGATTGAGCGTACATAAGTGCCCGCAAAGCCGTTTTTCATAACAATCACCGACGGCCCGATCAGTTCAATATCACCTTCTGTCTTCAGTACCAGCGGCGTCTCATATCCATACAGATGCTGACCACTCTCACCGACAGCCTCAATGTGCACAGTTGCTGCATCGTAGCTGCTTTCTTCCATCATATGCTGACGATCCGTTGTAATCTGCAATCTGACTTCAGGTGTCGGCGTAATACTTGTCCCGGCAACAACCGTATCATCTTTGATGGCCTCAATGCGCCATGTCACCGCGTATCTTCTGGAAAATGCCAGCTCGGATTTCTGTTGAACAAACAGCTCTTGATCCTTCTCGGATTCTTTTTTCAAAAAGACTCTGTTTGACGTTCCTTTCTGTTCTTTTGGTTTTTCTCCTGTACGAACAATTTCAGACAGATGTTCAACAAAAATCGGCGGATGTACCAGATCTCTGAATACCGTTTCATCCGGATAAAATTCACCAATCAGCTTTTCGTCACAGTAAAGTAAAATATGGTCTGCATTGGTCATGACCATAAGCCGGTCATCCATCGGCAAAACTGCTGCGCATACTGGTTCGTCCTCCCGCTGACTCTTGAAAAAAGCAGCCGCCATCTTCGGATTTCTAAACGCATCCATAAGCCCTCTGCTGCAAATGCCGTCACTTCCGCTGTACTTGCGGCTGACCGGATAATCTGTCATAACAGGCGCCAGACTGCCTGCAAAACTGTCATTGCTCTCCACAGCCCGCCACACGCTTGCCTGCCGCATGGTCTGACACAGCCAATCATCTATCCCTGCTCCGCCATTTACCTGCACATTGAGACTTCTGTGCCCGGATAAAAGGCAAGTTTTCGACAAATCCTGAATGATATTTTCACTGCTGATAGAAGCACTGGCAGCATCCTCACTCATATCATCATACAAATACACATCTTCATAAAAATGACTGCCTGCAAAATCTCTCTCACCGCCTGTCTGCCGATAGACATCCAATTCTCTGGCCAGACGGCTTGTCTTATAATAAAGTGCATCTTCATCATCAGAATCACTGATACGCGTATCCCACAGGATCACAGATGGATGATTGCGATACTGCATCACCATTTCACGGACATTTCTCACAGCAATTTTCTTCCACCGTGTATCGCCGATAAACTGCCAGCCCGGAATTTCAGGAATGACAAGCAGGCCAATCTCATCGCACCTGTCCATAAAATACTGCGACTGTGGCCCCTGCATCGTCCGCACCGCATTCGCTCCCAACTCGAATTTCAACAAATCCGCATCCAGCTGCTGCGGTGATTTCGGCATAGCATACCCCACATAAGGCCAGCTCTGATATCTGCTAAAACCGCATAATTTCAGGATACGTCCATTCAGCCAGAATCCCTCTCCATCAAAAACAGCTTCCCGGAATCCGACTCTTACCTTCTTCATGTCTACACACTGTCCATCTTTCAGAAGTTCCACCGTCAGTACATAGAGAATCGGCATATCCACATCCCATAGCATCGCTTCCGGCACTGTATAGGTCAGACAGGACGTTCTGAAATGCACATCCGCTGTTTTTAAATCCCAATGCTGAAGATCTTCACCCTCCAAAGGAATCTCTGTCCAGGTATCCAGATGAGCGGCCAGTCTCAATCCTTCCGTATACGCATTCAGCTTAATTTGTGCCTTTAATATCTTTTCATCGGTTCTGACATCCGGGGTGGCTGTATAAATATCTTCTATATAATATTCATCCTTCACATCCAGATAAACATCCCGATATATGCCGCCGTAAGTCAGTGACTCTGTCACCGATCCAAAAGGCGGCTGATTCAGTTTTTCTCTGCTGTCTAAGCGCACGGTAATCACCTGTTCACGTCCATCCACAAGAAACGGTACAATATCCACCGAAAAAGCTGTATATCCACCATAATGTTTCACCGCCAACTTCCCATTCACATAGACGGCGGCTTCATGGGCTGCCCCTTCAAAGGTCAGTATCAAATGACCTCCGCGCCATGCATCTTCTACTATCAGACTGCGTCTGTATCCGCAAAGCTGCTGCACAGACATTTCATCAAAATTGCTGTAGGACAATTCACACACACTGTGTGGAATCCGCACCTTCCGAAGTTCTGACAGATCAGCCTCCGGGTTCAACAGATCCTCTGTATAATTTCTTGCAAAATACCAGTTGTCATTTATATATATTCTCTGCATTGATCTCTCCTGCTCATTAAAAGCCGCACAGCATGTATCTCATCGGTTAGATGGCCCGTGTAGCCTCTTTTAACCAAGCCTGTTCTTCTTCATTCAGATGCGGTCCAATGACCTCGTAAATCTTCTGATGATAATCATTCAGCAGCTGCCTTTCACGCTCTGTCATCAATGACGGATCTACACCATCCAGATCAAACGGTACAAGTGTCACGGTATCAAAGTACATAAACTGACCGTATTCATTCTTCTCGCCCTTCATGCAGACCATCAGATTCTCATGCCGCACACCGAATTTATCCGTCAGATAAACCCCGGGTTCATCTGACGTCAGCATACCTTCCTCCAGAATACAGCCTTCATTGCGGTTCGGCAGCATTTTCCAGCGGAAGCCATTCGGACTCTCATGCACATTCAACAGATAGCCAACACCATGACCCGTACCGTGATTATAATCCATGCCGATCTGCCACAGAGGTTCTCTTGCCAGATAATCCAGATTATAACCTTTGCATCCGTGCAGGAAACGCGCACCTGCAAGATTCAGATTGCCCCGAAGTACCAGTGTAAAGAATTTCTTCTCCTCCTCTGTCAACTCACCCAGTACAAAAGTACGTGTGATATCTGTTGTTCCCTCCAGATACTGACCGCCTGTATCCATCAGAAGTAATCCCTTTGGCGCCAGCTTGGCATCTGTCTCCGGTGTTGCAGAATAATGCACAATGGCACCATGTTCCGCATATCCGCTGATGGGTTCAAAACTAGGTTCAAGATAGCCTTCCTGCTCTTTGCGGAAGCTTTCCATCTTCTCTGCAGCACTGATTTCTGTCATTGGTACTTTGCCAATATTCTTCTTCAGCCAATACATAAATTTTGTCAGGGCAATGCCATCTTTGATATGAGCCTGCCGAATATTCGCTACTTCCACCGGGTTCTTGATGGCCTTCGGCAGCAATGTCAGATTCTGTTCATCAACCTTCTTCGCAGATTCCGGCATTCTCTCAAGTATAGCATAGTTAAGCGCTGAACCATCGTAGATCACGGTCTGGTTCTCTGTCAGTTTTGCCACATCCTCATAAATGCCATTGTATTCAAAAAATTCTACACCGGCGTTCTCCAATGTCTTTCTGTCCGCTTCCTTGAAATCTGCGGCATTGGTATAAAGTCTCAGACTATCGTCACTCATCATCAGATACGCCAGAACAACCGGGTTATCCTGTACATCGTTGCCTCTGAAATTCAGAAGCCATGCAATATCATCCAGAGAAGTCAGTACAAACCAGTCCGCTTTCTTCTCTGCCATTTTCTGACGGATCAGGGCAATTCTGTCCTCTCTGGACTGGCCGGCATAAGCAATATCCAACAGCCATGCAGGCTCTGCAGAAAGTGCCGGACGCTCAGTCCAGATTTCATCCACCAGATCATAGCGACCATTGACAGACGCTCCTTTTTCACTCAGTCTGCGTACATAGTCCTGACCATTTCTGGCATTGACCGTTCTTCCATCAAAGCCAAGGCACTGTCCCTTTTCAATGTGTGACACAATATAGTCTTCAATAGTCGGCACACCTTCATTGCCCATCTTAAACAATTCAATGCCTGTATCCGCAAGTTGTGCCTCCGCCTGCAGGAAATATCTGCCGTCGGTCCAGAGTCCCGCAAAATCCTGTGTCACAAGGATGGTTCCCGCCGAGCCTGTAAAACCGGAAATAAAAGCACGGCATTTAAAATGCTCACCTACATATTCGGAACCGTGAAAATCCTCCGAACCGATCAGATACATATCCATTTTGTAAGCAGTCATCTTCTCTCTGAGGGCTGCCAATTTTTCTCTTACTGTCATCTTATCTTTTCCTCACTTTGATGTCATTCTTTATTCTGCACTGTAGCCGGACTCAGGATCTGCGCCCAAACCCTGATGCAGACATCCTGTTTAAACTGCAATAGCCGCTTCCAGGGCCAGCTCTACCATCTCCGCAAAAGCAGTTGCTCTTGTATCTGCATCCAGTTCTTCCCCCGTTACAAGAGAATCAGAAATCGTCAGCAGACAAGCTGCATTCCGGCCAAGCACTTCTGCGTTATGGAACAGCGCAAAGGATTCCATCTCAACGCAAAGCAGCCCCTCTTCATCAACCATCTTGCGAAGTACATCATTGGCATCCGCTTCATGATAAAAAACATCACTGGAATGAATCGGACCTGAAACAAGCTTCTTATTCATCTTCAATGCTGTATCCTTGATCTGTCGATTCAGCTCTTCTGACGGATACTGCCAGTTCTTCATATCCAGGCTCTGTGCCTGACCATATGTGGATTCACTCCAAACAGCATCTGCCAGCACCACATCCAATACCTTCAGTTTATCTGTATAGGCTCCTGCGGAACCGATACGGATAATATTCTCCACATCATAGAATTTATATAATTCATAAGAATAAATGCCAATGGATGGCATGCCCATTCCGGAAGCCATCACGGATACTGTGACACCTTTATATTGACCTGTATAACAATACACGTTGCGGACATCACTGACAAGCTGGACATCTGCCAGATAAGTCTCGGCAATCCACTTTGCTCTCAGCGGGTCTCCCGGCATCAGAACAGTCTTTGCAATTTCTCCGTTTGCAGCGCGATTATGCGGTGTTGCCATACTCAAATACCTCCAAAACAATTTTCCTTAATCATACCACATTTTCGATTCAAAAGCTATAAGTAGCGTGCAGCCTTCATTGTCTCTAAATGAAATCCTTAGACGTTTGTTCATACAGGCCGCTCCCGCTGCCCGGCTCTGGCAGCAGTACATAAGGTGCCTGCGAATACCTTCGCAGCCGCCTAAGTACTGGCCGAGCCGGAAGCACCTGTATGAACAAACGTCTAAGGATTTCCTTTTTGAAGTTAACCTTCTGCACGCTATTTAGTTTTGACATCAATGTGACATGCTCCCACCACTTAAATCACAGATTTTGAAGTGGGGGCTTCTTGCTCAATGGCTCTACTGGGCCAAGTATA
>NZ_LR698973.1:0-82757 GCF_902381825.1 Pseudocoprococcus catus | reverse complement strand
TGCCACAGAACAAGCGTTCTATTTTCTTTTTTCTGCAACTCATCTCCCACCTGTATAGGAAGGAGAATTCTTGCTAACTTTTGTTAAACTTTTTTAATTTTTCTCTTCATACTTAACCAATTGTTCAATTTTATGATATAGTATTACTACTATCATTTTGAGTTCGTACACTTGGATGAAGCTGCCCGATTTGAACTGTGCATTGGCCAGCTTCTCAAAACACAAAATTTGGAAAAGGAGAAATTACTATCATGTGGCAGCTTTCATACACAATTGAACCGGAGGCAGACGGTCTGTCGGTAAACGCCTATGCCCGCAATATAGCCGGTCTGTCCCGGGCTTTTTTGCGTTCGGTAAAGTTTCGTGAAAACGGTATTCTGATTAATGGACAGCGTGTGACCACACGGGGTGTGCTTCATGCCGGGGACTCCCTTGTTTTTAATATGCCCAATGACCGCACTCAAAAGGTTGTGCCTGCTGAGGGACCTGTATCCATTGTTTTTGAAAATGAAGATATCGTGCTTGTGAACAAACCCGCAAGGCTGGTGATCCATCCATGCCACGGTCATTATTCGGATACTCTGCTGAGTTATCTGGCCTGGTATTACCGACTGCTGCCAGAACAGCCGCTGCTCTGTCCCATCGGTCGTCTGGATAAGGATACCAGCGGTCTGATTCTTATAGCAAAGAACAAATACGCCGCCCAACAGTTGGAACGGCAGCGAGCAAATCATACCCTTTCCCGGGTTTATCTGGCTCTGGCAGAAGGCCACTGGACAAACCAGTCCAAATCGGGCCTGATCGACCGGCCTATTGAAAAAGTCCCGGAATGTTTTAACCGCTACCAGGTTGCTGATACCGGACGTCCCTCAAGAACAGAATATGAAGTTTTATCAGAATTTACCTATGAAGAAACACCTTTTTCCCTTGTCCGCTTAAAGCTTCAGACCGGTCGTACCCATCAGATCCGTGTCCACATGGCAAGTCTGTCCCACCCGCTGTTGGGAGACTCCATTTACGGACATGAAGGTTTTCTCGGATTTGACCGGGCGGCGCTTCACAGCTTTGAAATCACCTGCCAGCTTCCGGGGCATCAGGACCTTGCTGTTTTTTCCAGTGAAATGCCGGAGGATTTTCAAAAAATGATTGTCGAATCAAAAAAACTTTCCTCCACGCTTATTTGATAATGCAATCATCACCCACGTAAAAAACTCCGGATCCTCACTTCATTCAAGTGAAAATCCGGAGACTTCTTATCTTTTATTCGATTTTTGCAATGTCTCAGATTATATATTCCAAGCCATCTTGAAAATATTTTCTTTCTTATAAGCCCAACTGTGCAAGTAAAATGAATACACCACAGCAGATGAATGGGATGAAGATCTGTGTAACAGCGATATCCCAGTATGCTTCCTTATGTGTCAGTTTACAGATACCAAGCAGTGTAATCTGAGCGCCCTGATGAGGCAGAGTATCAAGAGTACCAGCTGCGATAGCTGCGATTCTATGTACATAAGGAAGGGATACACCCATCTGGATATATGTATCTTTTAATGCGTTGAATGCAACACCCATACCACCTGAAGCGGAACCGCAGGCACCGGCACAGATAGCAACTGTAATCATAACGAATACAAGTGGCTGCATGGACATATTCTTCAGTGCTGTTACCAGGTCGTTGAAGCCCTGAGTATTCTGTACAACACCACCGAAACCAACAACGATAGCTGTATTCAGGATAGCAACACCTGAATCTGCTGCACCTTTGTTGAAAACGCCAATCCATGCATTAACACCCTTAATTCTCTTAAACATCAGGATTGTTGCCAGTGCTACACCTGCAAATACAGATGTCTCAACAGGGAATGGGTGCATTGGATTGTTGAATAAAACAAGGATTAAAATAATTGGAAGAATTGCTACAATCACATTCGGAAGATCTTTTTCTTCGTCAGGATTTGGTAATTCTTCAGGTGACAACTGATATTTCAAAGATGGATCGTCAAATACAATACCTTTCTTTGTAAAGCTTCTTGCTCTGACTTCCAACCATACAAAGATTAACGCAAACATAACGATTGCTGTAAGCAATGATGGTACAAAAGCTGCTGTTGATGGTGTACCAAGACTATCCATAGCGATAACGTTCTGGATGGATGGTGAACCAGGCGCTGACATGGACCATGTCCAGCATCCGGCTGAAATAGCAGCAGGAATCAATCTTCTTGTCAGGTTGCCTTCTTTGAAAAGGTTCAGGGCGATTGGGTAGATAACGAAGAATACAACGAAACCACTGACACCACCGAAAGTAAGGATACCTGTGATACACATGATAATTGGTGCAACAAATTTGCCGTGGCAAAGTCCTGCGATGGCTCTTGCAATAGATTCTGCGGCACCTGTATACTGATAAACCGCACCAAAAAGAGCACCAACAAAGAATGTTAAGAAATATTTGGTAATGTAATCTGTTGCTGCCGGCATGAAAAGTCCTTTCAGACTATCAAGAATCGGCAAACCGGAACACAAAATAACAAAAATGGTAACAAGCGGAGCCAGAATCAGTGCACTCATCTGTTTGAACGCCAGTACACCGAAAAGGGCAATCGCAATAATTAATACTAAAATGTGAATGTTCATACTCTCTCCTAAAAATAACACTATTCTGTTAAAAATTAGACAATTCTCTTAATTTTAAGTGAGGCGAAATACGACCCACGCATTTCGCCCCGAAAATGTCAAACCTTCTCTTAAACTATGAGAAACACGCTCCGCGAGTTTCTCAAGTTATCGCGGCAGTCGCCAAGGTCTCGTGCAAGCACGGACTTTGGCTCGTTGCTCGCGTAAATTAAACTCAGATCAATCCAATTAGAAATCTGTCAGGTTTGCTTTACGTTTTTCAAGGAATGCTGTCATACCTTCCTTCTTATCATCTGTTGAGAATGATAAACCGAACAGATTTGCTTCAAGTGTAAGACCACTTGCAAGATCTGTATCCATACCTGTGTTGATTGCCTGTTTAGCAAGAGAAACAGCATAGCTGCCCTTGGACATGATCTTCTTAGCCATTGCTTTACATGTATCAAGCAGTTCTTCCTGAGGAACAACCTTGTTAGCAAGACCGATTCTGTAAGCTTCCTGAGCATCGATCTGATCACATGTGAAGATCAGTTCTTTTGCACGACCCTTGCCTACAAGACGTGGGAGACGCTGTGTGCCGCCGAAACCTGGAAGAATACCAAGACCTGTTTCAGGCTGACCAAACTTAGCATTGTCAGATGCTACACGAATGTCGCATGCCATAGAAATCTCGCAGCCACCGCCGAGAGCGTATCCGTTAACTGCTGCGATTGTAACCTGAGGCATTGTTTCAAGCTTTAAGAAAGCTTCTTTAGCAAGAAGACCCATCTTTCTTCCTTCTGCCGGCGTTGCATTCACCATTTCGGAAATATCTGCACCTGCAACGAAAGCCTTTGTGCCTGAACCTGTCAGAATAACAACTCTGATATCTTTGCGTTCTGCAATTTCGCCAAAGCACTGGTCAAGTTCTGCAAGTGTTTCACTGTTTAATGCATTCAGTGACTTTGGTCTGTTGATTGTTACTACTGCTACCTCGTTTTCAACTTCCATTAATAAATTGTTCATAAAGCATCCTCCTAAACTTATGATACATAATTAATTATTGTCACAAACAATTATTGGTACGCTAACTGTTTGTGTATGAGCTTATTATAATATCTCTTTTTCATTTTGTCTATCCATTTTTGAATGATTTTGTCACAAAAATCACAATCTAATTTTGTGTAAATTGCCAAAATTTGAAAATGATTGAGCTTTTTTCTTTCAATTGAAGTACTTGGTATCAATTTTGTTGCAGCAAACCAACTTTTAAACGCCCCCATTCTGGCGTTTTAAACCTTATAGACATAATAATTGAATAAATTTCTCTGGAATTGCTTGACAATCCGCCAAAACCCATTTAAACTAAAAACAGTTTGTCTGCCAACTATTTTGACAGGCATAATGCATCGAACTGTTATAAAGCTATTTGTATATTTAGAAAAGGAGCAACATGGAATTAAATCAATGTATTAACTATCTGCTCACCACATCTCAGCACAGAGTCTTCCAGGAAGTCAGCAAACGCCTGGAAATATTTGATGTTACACCGATTCAGTACGGTGTACTCTACTGTCTGTGGAAGGGTGACAAAACCACTCCGAAGGAAATTGCATCGGAGTTGAAACTTGAAAATTCAACAATTTCAGGTATTCTCGATCGTATGGAGAAAAAGGATCTGTTAAAGCGTCAGGTCAGTACAGAAGACCGCCGCTACATAGAAGTTGTCCTGACAGAGAAGGGTGCAGCCCTCGAGGAACCGGTTCTTGAGACCATCGACACTGCGAACGCTGATATTCTCGCTGATATTCCGGAAGAAGAACAGCAGATACTGAAGAGGAATCTCAGACTGCTGGCAGGACTGGAAGAGGATTAGAAGTTTCAGTCATTATAATAAACCCGCTGTAAAACCTCCAATATAGGTTTTACAGCGGGTTTTCTCTGTACTAGAATGCCATAAAAGTTTGACACTTGTTGAGCCGTTCTATACCTCACTAGTTTTTCACCAACTCCACCGTATACGGTTCTGATACAAATTCATAATCCGCACCGACAAATTTTCCCGTTTCTGCATCCCATTTATCTGTCTTTTTCTCCATGGCAAATGTCACTGTTGATGCATTTTCATCCCACACCAGTTTGTAATCCCGGTTTTCCTGTCCATCCAATGAACCATTGCTGCCATCATAAATAGTGAACCTCTGATGATATGGAATCGTTGAATCATCGATATTATAATCTTTTGACCGACCGTACATCAGATAATAATTTCCCAGATCATCCCATGCCACAATTCGCGTAAAATCTAATTTAGTGTAACCATCCTCTTCATAGATGGAGTCAGTGCCTTTCTTTTCCTCAACCGTTGCATCAATTTTCGGTCCGTTCGGTGTCAACGCATATCGATTCAACGTTATCTTTTCTTCTTGATTCTCGGCTTCAATAGAAATATCCTGCCATTCAAGTTCTGCTTCATACGCATCCGCTTTTGCTTCATATGTGTATTTCCAACTGCCCTCCAAAGTATGATCACTCATGTTTAAACCATTAAAACAGAATTGAATGGTGTGGTCTTCGCCTTCAGTCAATTGATATATCAAAAATCCTATATGCATCTTATTTTCTTCAAATGACACATTTTGTCCGATAACAAAGGCCTCTGTCTGTGAAATAACATAATTAAAATCATCATCTAATACGTTGATACCGTCCACATAAACTTCCGCATTGTCAAAAAGCTGATCTCCTATGGCATTTCTTCCTTCTGTTATGGCCCACTGCTCCATTTCCTTCTGCATCTCACTGATATCACCGTCAAAAGTAAATGTACAGTCAAATGTCAGGCTATCCTCCTGCATTCTGACCTCAGTCATACGAATATCCACACCATCTATCGCATTTTCTGCTGTATTGTCCGCCGTATCTACTATTACGTTATCTGCTGTATTGTCCGCTGCTGCTTCAGAGTCCGTACTGTCCAGCTTCTCTCTGTAATCGGACTGTGTATTTTTATACAGATATTCCTTTACTGCTGCCCCCGCTGTAAAGCCAACGGCACAAATCACTGCCATGCAGGCCGCAGCTGTCAGCAGTTTTTTGGCCTTTCGACCTTTTTTTGCCTGTTCCTGTCGATTTTTATGGTCTTCGCTTTCTATATTCCGTCCACCTTCTACTTGCTGCGCCTTCTCATTATCTTGATACTTTTTCTGCTCATCACATGATTGCTCTTCCTGCTCTTCTTCTGAATCCAGCAGTATTCTGTTATAAATTCTGCGTTTTTCAATATCTGTCATTTCCATCCGTTCATTTTCAGAAAGGATATCCTCATTATCTTCCGCCTGATTCAGCAAATCATAAATATTCTTCATATGCTCCCTCCTAACCATCTGTTATTTTTCTTCAATTTCTTTTTTCCACGGGATACTCTGCTGTAGACTCTGTCCACAGGCATATTCATCTCCTGCCCGACTTCCTCATAGCTTTTTTCGTGCCAGAAAAGCGCGGTGAATATCTGCCTGTCTTCCTCCGACAGAATCTCCAGCAACTTTTGGAATTCCAACATTTCTTCTTCATCAAACAATCGGCTTTTGACATCTGAATCCCCAACAGGCTCCACATCATCCAGACTGACATAATCATGATATTTGATATCCCGTATATGACTCAGCACCTGATATTTTGCAACGGCTGTCAGCCATGTGCGGAAAGATGCCTTTTCCCCGGTATATCTGTCCACATTTCTCCAGACAGCAAGGAAAATATCATTCATACACTCCTCCTGTTTATCCTGATATTTCGCCATCATTTTATGTACAATGGATTTTACAATCCATCCGTCGTGTTCAATAAAAAATTTAAGTGCTTTTTCATTTTTCGCCTGCAGACCGGCAACATAATTGTCCTCAGTAATATCCATGGCGACCTCCCTTCAAAATGTACATAGTATGCATATATTTATCGAATGCATTCAAAAACAACATCTGCTCAAATCCTTCATATGGGGCTCACACAATGCTTATCTCTGAACACTTATATATTATCAAAAGTCCACTCTGTTCTGACATGTTTTACAAATAAATATTTTTGCTTAGAAAAAGAGCTGTAAAATTCAACACAAAATTTTACAACCCTTAATTAAAAAGAATTTCGCTTACATTTTTCCACTCAATCAGTTTCTTTTAATATTTTCAATCACAACCCCGTGGGCAATTCCCGGTACACTCTGTCCTTCATTAAAGCTCACCGTTGACAACAATGCGCCTGTGGGTACAAATAGTATTCTCTGCCATTCTCCCCGATTTATTTTCGGCAGCAGATAGGCCGCCAGTGTTACTGCACTGCATCCGCAGCCGCTGCCTCCCGCATGGGTATCCTGGCTCTCCGGATCAAAGATCAGCATACCGCAGTCCAAATGCCTGTCACTGATATCATAGCCATGTTCAGCCACCAGTTTCAGAAGAATCTGATGTCCCACTTTCCCCAAATCTCCGGTGATAATGGCATCATAATCTGTGGGCTGCCTGTTAAAATCCTTCAAATGCTGACAAATGGTATCACAGGCCGCCGGTGCCATGCAGGCCCCCATATTCATAGAATCCTTCACACCAAAATCAATGATGCGCCCGGGAGTTCCGCCAGTGATTTTCGCCATAGCTTTACCTTTTTTATCTTCTGCCGCCACGATCACGGCTCCACTACCTACAACGGTCCAGGTGGCGGATAACGGCCTCTGATTACCATAGGGCAATGGAAAGCGAAACTGCTTTTCGGCTCCGGCAAAATGGCTCGAAGTCACTGTCAAAGCATAATTGCCAGCACCGCCGCACAGGGCCATAGAAGCCAGAAGCAGGGATTCTCCAATGGTGGAACATGCCCCATACACACCAAAAACCGGCCGTTCCAGCTCCATCAGTCCAAAAGATGTAGCAATCAGCTGCCCCAACAGATCTCCGGCAAAAAGAAAATCCAGTTGTTCTTTGGATAAACCGGCCTTTTTAATCACTTTCTCTGCCGCCATCAACTGCATGGTACTCTCTGCCTGCTCCCATGTCTCCATGCCAAACTTCGGGTCTTTCTCCACATGGTCAAAATACTGTCCAAGAGGTCCCTGTCCCTCTTTCTCCCCTACAACAGAAGAAGCCGCCAGAATCACCGGCGGCTTCTCAAAAAGCATTGAATTATTGCCCATTTTTTGAATCATACATAAGCCTCCACGTAGAATGTGTCTTTGGTATCAGTATGATTCAAAAAGTAAATATTATTCCTGACAACAAACTCTGTTTTTTATGTCTTATATTTTATTGTTCTACTTGATTTTTCAATTCATCCAGACTAAGCCATGCCTTTTCATTCTTCACAGCTTCTTCTGCTTCATGAAGTTTCATCGTCAATTCTGCATCTGGATATTCTTCTTTATGTTCTAGCACTTGAGGATGCATTTCTTCCCAGATATCGTACCAGTCTAAACAAGACTTATACCATTGTTCTAATACATCATCTACCTGACTTCCGACGCTTTCGGGATATAGATTTTCATCAACAGAAGTTAGTTCTTTGACATCCGATGAACCAACTTCATCATCGCATACCTGCTCTATCCACTTTTCCCACTCATCCTGCTTCGTTTTCTTCACCGAATGATAATAATTCTCCACTTTCTCAGCCGCATCTGCCATAGCTTCTGCTGCCAATCTTAACTGCCAGTCGAGAAAGGCCTGGTCTGTGGACAGTTCATGTCCAAGCAGTGTAGCGCCCTTCGGCACATTTTTCAAGCCCGCAATGAGGGCCTGGTCCTCGGCGCTCATCTGTCCCAGGACAACGGCGGCGTCTTCTTCTGAAACATCGGCAGCCCGGTATTGTTTCATCCGCTCCAGCCGTTCCATATAATGCCTGTATCCAAATGGGTAATAGGATACCTGACCGTTCTCAAAAATCAGCAGCGCATCCGCCACCTGTTCAATGAAATAACGGTCATGGGAAATAAAGAGCATGGTGCCTTTGTAAACTCTAAAAGCAGATTCCAGGGTTTCTCTGGCCGGAATATCCATATGATTGGTAGGCTCGTCCAGCATCAGGAAGTTCGGCCGTTTTTCAAGGATTTCTGCCAGTACGAGCCGGGCTTTCTCACCGCCGGAAAGGTCGCTGACCGTTTTCTGCACATCAGCCCCTTCAAAAAGCCATGCTGCCAGTTCATTCCTGACATCTTTCTCCGGCATGGCAGGAAAAAGGTCATGAAAATGCTCCAGCACTTTCTTGTCAGATGTCAATGCTGCCGACTGCTGATCGAAATATCCCGGTTCTATATGAAATCCCAGCTGACATTTACCCTTGACAGGTGCCAGAAGTCCCGCTACTGTCTTGAGAAAAGTCGTCTTGCCGGCACCGTTTGGCCCGATAATGCCGATCTTCTGTCCCCGTCGGATGCGCAATGAAAGTTCTGCAATAGCCTTGCCGTCGTAACCAATCTTCAATTCTTCTGCCTCAGTTACCCATTTGCCACCCTTCACCGCAGGTACCAGTTCCCCGGTAAAAATATGTTCTGCCAGTGTCGGCGGAGTCGGCAATTTCTCCATGCGCTCTATCAATTTTTTCTTAGAACGGGCAAAGGCTGCCTTTTTCGGTTTGTGCTTGAAACGCTCGATCAGCTGATTCAGCCGTTCCAATTCTGCCTGCTGCTGCTCGTACTGCTTCTTCCAAATGGCCAGATTCTTCAGCTTCTGCTGTCGAAACTGGGTATAATTGCCCACATAGCGTACAAGTTTCTTATCTGTCAGCTCATAGACAATTTCTGCCGTTTCATCAATAAAATATCGGTCATGGGAAACCATGACAACCGCGCCCGAATAATTCTGCAGATAATTTTCCAGCCACCGGACACTCTCCATGTCCAGATGATTCGTTGGCTCATCCAACAACAGGATATCCGGTTTTTCCAGGAGCAGCCGTACCATAGCAATCTTTGTCTGTTCTCCTCCGGAAAAATCCGACAAAAGTTTTTCTTTATCTTCTTTTGCAAAGCCAAAGCCAGTAAAAATCCTGTCATATTCCTGCTCGAATTCAAAGCGCTCCCGGTCCCAGGTATCTCTGGAAGGGCACAGCACCATCATCTCTTCCTGCACCGTATGGGCAGTATTCTCAAAGATCTGCTGTCTCAGCATGCCAATAGTCACATTTCTTGCCAGATAAATGCCCTCACCCTGCCTGCGGTCATCTCTTTCCAGAAACAGCTCCCCGGCAATCAGCCGCAAAAACGTTGTCTTGCCTGAACCGTTCGGACCGGTAATGGCAATGCGTTCCCGCCCCTTGATCTCAAAATCAAAATGCTCCAGGAGATTTTCACCGCCAATGGCCAGCGTGCCGTCCGTAATCCGATACAGCATCTTAAATCTCCACTGTACCCTGCAGGTAATTGATAAACTGCTGTGCCGTACGTCCGGAAATACCGCCGTGACGCATCTCCCACTTATTTGCCTCAGCACAGAGTTCTTCATCTGTCATGGTCAGACCCACGCGGCGTGCCAGTTCAATGACGATTTCATTGAATTCTTTCTTAGATGGCTTTGAATAACTGATCTGAACACCAAAACGATTAACAAGAGACAATTTTTCTTCCATTGTGTCTGAACGATGAAGATCGTTCTCGTACTCCATATCATTCCTGTCATTCCATGTCTCTTTGATCAGATGACGTCTGTTGGATGTGGCATAAATCAGGATATTCTCAGGTTTTGTCTCAACACCGCCTTCAATAACTGCTTTCAGGAACTTGTATTCAATTTCATGCTCTTCAAAAGAAAGGTCATCCATATAAATAATAAAGCGATAATTGCGGTTTTTAATCTGCGCAATAACATTGGACAGGTCTCTGAACTGATGCTTGTAAATCTCGATCATTCGCAGACCCTGGTCATAATAAGCATTAACAATGGCCTTGATGCTTGTGGATTTACCTGTACCGCTGTCGCCGAAGAGCAGTACATTGTTGGCTTTTCTGCCCTGAACAAAGGCTTCCGTATTATCCACCAGCTTCTTCTTCTGGATTTCATAACCTACCAGGTCATCTAACATCACCGTATCCATATTGTTGATCGGACAGAATTCCACATGATTCTCTGTTCTTGACGCAATACGGAATGCCTTATTCAGACCGAACATACCCACACCGTAAGCTTTGTAGAAATCCGTCACCACGTCAAAAAATTCATCCTCATTCGCTGTTTTCTCCAGCCGTTCACTGAGGACCTGGACCTTCTCACTAACATTCTTATTGTACATCAATTCTTTCTTACCAATAGCCTTGTACTGTGAGAGCCTTGTAAAGCAATCAATGCCCAGACGTTCTTCAATTTCAGAAAAATCAAAGTCAAACAAAGCCTTAAATGCCTTAAAATCACCTTTGGCAAAGAAGTTGACACTGCCGTCGTTGGCCCCGACTTTCTCACAGGTTAAACTGAAAGGATTCTCATCTGTGATCAACAGATAAGTCAGATAATTGTGCCAGAGATTCTTGTCAAAACCGTAATCGGTGGCCACCTGAAGCAGATGTTTCACCTGGGTAAAAATGCGTGTCACCAGTTCATCCCTTGACTGGGTATCTTGATCCATCTGTTTGAAAATATCGCTTAACTGCATTAAAATGCTGTCCTTCGGCATATCGCCGTACATTAACAGCTTTGATACGATTTTATACATTCTTCAGTCCTCCATTTATCTTTGCTATGTCCTGCATCCATGATATATTTTCTTAACATCATTTTTTACAAATGTGTTTATTTATCCGATTATACTCCTATTTCCTATAGTAATTCAAGTCTATCTCTGTTATTTCGACAAATTACAATTCAAAACGCACAAAATTTTCCTGTAACTTCAAACCATCGTGTATTTTTCTCGGTTTAAAGCGTGAACCCTTAAAGTATCTGTGTTATAATGATGTTACGTTGATTTTTACAATATTTGTATAAAAGATAAATTCAACAAAACGGAGGTTTGACCCATGAATCATGAACAGATGCAGATGGAGTTTGTCCGCAAACTCCCAATCCCACAGGAAATTAAGAAACAATTCCCGATTTCTGAAAAAATCGCCCAACATAAAGCCGAACGCGACGAAGCCATTCGCCGTGTTTTTACAGGCGAATCCGACAAGTTTCTCTTAATTATCGGCCCATGCTCCGCAGACAGTGAAGAGCCTGTTATGGAATACATTCACCGACTGGCAAGAGTTCAGGAGAAAGTTGCTGACAAAATCATTATGATACCGCGTATCTATACCAATAAGCCCCGGACAACAGGCAAAGGCTACAAGGGCATGCTCCACCAGCCGGACCCTGAGAAACAGCCGGATCTTCTGGAAGGCCTGATCGCCATCCGCAAGCTCCACGCAAGAGCCATCGAAGAAACCGGACTTACCTGTGCCGATGAAATGCTCTACCCTGAGAATCACCGCTACCTCTCTGACCTGCTCAGTTATGTAGCTGTAGGCGCCCGCTCTGTAGAAGACCAGATTCACCGTCTTACAGGCAGTGGTGTCGGCATCCCATGCGGTATGAAGAACCCAATGAGCGGCGATATCTCCGTCATGCTTAATTCCATTGAGGCTGCCCAGAGCCCGCAGATGTTTGTCTACAGGGGCTGGGAAGTCAAAACACCCGGCAATCCACTGGCCCATGCTATTCTCCGCGGTGCTGTCAATGAACACGGCAACAATATCCCGAACTACCATTTTGAGAATCTCAGTCAGCTCTACGACAGCTATGCTGAAAAAGGCCTTGAGAATATGGGCTGCATCATTGACACCAACCACTCCAACTCCAGCAAGCAGTACATGGCACAGATTCGTATCGCCAACGAAGTCATGCACAGCCGCCGTCACTCCGATGACATCAAAAAGCTTGTCAAGGGCTTCATGATTGAGAGCTATCTGGAAGACGGCAGTCAGAAGATCGGCGAAGGCGTATTCGGCAAATCCATTACCGACCCTTGCCTTGGCTGGGAAAAAACGGAGGCGCTGATTTACAGTATTGCGGAGCAGTTGTAAATCACAAAGCGGCTGTCCCTAGTCATAGAACGAAATTAATAATGCCTCTTCTACACAGGCACGTTCGCACTGCCTAACGCTGTCAGCGGTACATAAGGTGCTAAAAAACAGCACCTAAGTACCGGACGCGTTAGAAGCACCTGTGTAGAAGAGGCATTTTTAATTTCTTCTCTTTTGCGTATTGAAGTAGCCGCATGATGTTTTTCAGTGCGATGTTACTTTTCAATCAGAAGTTGTGCTCCGCAATGTTGTAAATCAGCCTTTAGATAAAATAAAACAAATTCACACGACCTGATATAAACAGATTTTCCGCTGCATTCCTTACCATTCCAACAATGCACCACACAGGCGTCCGATATGGAAGCATTTCTGGTGTCTGAACATGATAGACAGGCGTTGGAGGTTAAGGTCGGAGTGTTCGACTTCCCGAGCGTAACTATGAGCAGCATCAGCGATTGCCTCAAAGGAAAGCTGACCTTTTTTTGCTGCTTTGGCGTAGACCATGTCTTCGATGAGCATGGTGCTGATGACGGCCAGTTTGACTTTTGAATACGGCATCCCATCATAAACAGCGCCCGCAAAATATACATAAATGAAGTAACTGAGCAGCTGTTCTGCTATTTTGTCCGACATCCGATACTGGTGCAGTGCTTCGTATTGTTTCCTGCCGCCGCCAAATAAAACCTTCTCATAATGTCTGACTTTCTTCGGCCAGTCTGCTGATAAGACTTCCAGTTTATGCAGACAGGCAAACATCTCTTTCATGACATGATAACGGCTGCCCGGCTTTTCCCATCTATCCTTCAGATAGGCCTGCATCCGACCGGCTGCGCCATCAGAAAGATAATGCTCATAGATATGTTCCAGGCCAAACAGCTGACCTTCGCTGATATTTTTTTGCAAATGATGTCCCATGGACAGCATCTGCATCATCCGCACCGCAATCGACACCCTTTCATTCTCTATCAGTTTCCAGAAAGCATCCCGGCCGTCCAAAAGCTGTGAAAACAACAATTCATCAAAATCTCCATAGTCCTCTGAATGCCCTTTTTTCTCATCATAAATGAGATTCAGTCTGTCCTGTGACAGAATCATCCGCGCTGCCTCCGGGCATGACAGAGACAATGACAATTCCCTGACATTTTCATATTCTTCTTCATGTCTCGGATACTGTCTGCATGTTTTACAAAACAGTTTTTTCCCGGCTTCCGTATAAATATCGCAAAGATTCTCCTCATTTAGGAAAGCACATCTTCTGTCATACTGCTTAAAACTTTTTCTCTTAAAATTGATCGAGTTTCTCAGCCGGTTGCCGAAGCCACCGGGATAGGCACGATATTTTTCGAGGCTTTTGTCATCAATGACAATCTCCCATCCCGCACAGCATGTATCCGGACATTCTCCGCCGATACATGTAAACTGCCGGTAATAATCCGGATATACATACTCCATTGTCATCACTCCCTGTTGTCTTTTTATTATTTATTCATTTCGGTCACATTCTATTAAACGCATGATTCCATATCATTTGCTTCAATTCTGCATGTTCCCGCCAATACCTAATTCTTATACCGTACATCCATCGACACTGCAAACAGTCAGCCGATCACCATCCACCTTAAACTGCACATTTCGCCCGGCAAAATTAACACCATACACTCGCTCCGGGTCATTCTGATAAGCCGGTCTCGGATCCTGGGCCAGTACCCCCAGCAGTGCTTCTCGTTTATCCGACGGAAAAAGCATCAGAAATTCCGAAGCACATGACACTTTCAGCCTGTAATCCTTGAACTGTCCGCTGAAACCGCCAAGTGCCTCCGGATGGCAGTCCACATGGGGCAGATAGGGTTTAATATCATAAATCGGCGTGCCGTTCATCATGTCAATACCCGAAACGATGATCACAGGTCCTTCATCTGTCTGAAGCTGAATGTCCTCTATTTTCACAGAAGACATGCCCACCGGATTCGGTCGGAAAGGAGAACGTGTGGCAAAAACACCCACTTTCTTGTTGCCACCAAGCCTTGGCGGACGCACCGCCGGTGACCATTTATTCCTGGGTGATTTCGAAAATCCCCACAAAAGCCACAGCCACGAATAGCCCTCTATCCCCGAGAGTGCCTCCGGCGCACGATATTCCGGCTCAAATATTATCTTCCCGGTCAGTTCCGGAACCAGTCCGCTCTGTCTTGGCACACCAAACTTCTCGCCAAAATCCGTATAAATTCTGGCTATAACTTTTAATGTTAAATTGTCCATTTAGATTTTACTCCTGCTTCTCATACCCTTCAGAACCTGGCCAATCGCACTGCCCTTTAATGGCTTGTAGGGACGTCCCTGCAGCAGAAGCTGCTTAAC
This sequence comes from Pseudocoprococcus catus, assembly GCF_902381825.1. GTDB lineage: Bacteria > Bacillota > Clostridia > Lachnospirales > Lachnospiraceae > Coprococcus_A > Coprococcus_A intestinihominis. Next base: position 67,741 of record NZ_LR698973.1, on the reverse strand, counting down.
ATGAATATCCCGGAGTTCTTTGACATCTTTCTCATAAGGATTCTCTGATAAAATAACCATATCTGCGATTTTACCGGTTTCCAGGCTGCCTCGTTCTTTTTCATCGAAGGTTGTATAATAACCGTTATACGTGCACATTTTAAGTGCCTCCTGTACAGTCAGGGATTCTTCCGGGACACTATGATTGCAGGCACGATACATCCATTCAATCGGATCCGGGTCGGTACACGGGCCATCCGAACCGGCACTCATCATGATGCCATGTTCCGTAAATGTCCGCAGCGGATTCAGCCGCTGACTTCTCTCGCCGAGAATATCTTCCAGGTATTCATCCGGTTCCTGAGGCCAATCGATAAATGCGCTTTGTACCGGCAGCAAAATATGATATTTCTCACAGATATCGATACCTTCTTTCGTCGGCAGGCAGGCATGGATAATGGCATGTCTGTGATCTTCCCGCGGATAATCATCCAAAGCCGCTTTCAAAGCTCTGGTGGCCTGATCAAAGGCCGCATCACCGATTGCATGCATCTCTATCTGCAGCCCGGCACGATTGGCCTTTTTGCAGAATTCTGCCACCTGCGCATCACTGTAGTACAAAACACCTTTGCTGTCGCTGTTCTCATAAGGCACACAAAGCGCTGCATCCTGGGAACCAAAGCAGCCGTCTAACGCAGTGGCAAAACATCCACCCACTCTCGGCAGATGCCGTTTCTGTACTTTCTTCACATCCATGGTCTGGAAAAAGACACGCAGCTGCATACCGTTATTCAGCCCCCGTCCAAACCATCTCTCCAAATCCACATCCAGATCTCTGACAAACCCCACCCCACTTACCGTGTGGATCATTCCGATCCCCTTGGATGCCATATAATCAATGGCTTTCTGCATATTCTTTAACAACTGCGGTACTGAAATCGAATTCGTCACATAATCTGAGATGGCAAAAAAGGCTTCCTGATTCATTTCACCTGTATCCACATGGCAGCCACGAAGCCCCGACACTTTATCCTTCACCTGCTCATAGAGTTTCGTATTCACAACACAGGCATGTCCATCATATTTCACCATGAAAACCGGTTTATCCGGGCAGACCCGGTCCAGCTCATTTCGGTTGACAAGCCGTCTTTCCTTAACCGAATAGGGTGATGCACCAAAACCGATCAGCATCTTCTGGTCACTTTTTTTTGCAAAATCAGACAGCATCGAAAGAATCTCTTTATTACTGGCAGCATTCATGACATTCAGTCCTGCATGAAATGTGGAAAAACTCGCAAAGTGAATATGGCTGTCCGTGAAGGCCGGAATCAATGCTTTCTTTCCAAGCCGCTCATGACGAACAGAGATATATCTTTCCGGCAATTCATCTCCTACATATAAAATTCTGCCGCCGTCTTCTACAAGATAACGTGCCACCTGATCATTGGCATCGCACGTCAGAATCGCACCTTCATAAACCTTCATATGAATTCCTCCTGTTCGTAACCATTACTGCTTTTATTTTAGCACGACAAAAGATGCCTGACAACATTCCGCCATCAGACATCTTTTGAAACATACACATTTTAATTATTCGCTTGTTTATTCCATTCAAATCCACCTAAAATCAGGCATCTAAACACTTCTTATAATCCCATCTGAGCAAGAACAATGAAAAGACCACATGTGATAAATGGGATAATAATCTGTGTAATCGCAATATCAAAATAGGCTTCCTTATGTGTCAGCTTGCAGATACCAAGCAATGTAATCTGAGCACCCTGGTGAGGCAGAGTATCCAGTGTACCTGCTGCAATTGTAGCGATACGATGAATGTAAGGTAATTTTGCACCAAGTGCAAGATATGTATCTGTCAGTGCGTTAAACGCAACACCCATACCACCTGAAGCAGAACCGCAGGCACCGGCACAGATAGCAACTGTAATCATAACGAATACAAGTGGAGGCATTGACATACCCTTTAATGCTGTAACAAGATCTGCAAATCCCTGTGTATTCTTAACAACACCACCGAAACCAACAACGATGGCTGTATTCAAAATGGCAACACCGGAGTCTGCTGCACCTTTATTGAAAACTTTCACCCACTGTTCAATACCGCCCTTGACGAATTTGAACATCAGAATAGCTGCTAATGCAACCCCTGCAAATACAGATGGCACAACATCAAGATGAAAGCCATTAAACAGAACAAGAATCAGAATAATAGGAATGAATGCGATTACCCAGTGCGGCAAATCTTCACGTCCCTGAATGTTCAAATCTTCTGCTGACAGCTGTGTCTTTAATCTTGCATCATCAAAATAATAACCATTCTTTGTGAACTTGCGGGCACGATATTCCAGCCATACAAAGATTAACAGGAATTCAATAATGGATACAATCAGAGATGGTACAAATGCAGCTGTTGATAAAGTACCAAGACTCTTGATCGCAATAACATTCTGAATGGACGGAGAACCCGGTGCTGACATGGACCATGTCCAGCAGCCTGCTGAAATTGCAGCCGGAATCAGCCGTCTTGTCAGATTGGATTCCTTGAAAAGGTTCAGTGCAATCGGATAAATAACGAAGAATACAACGAAACCGCTGACACCACCAAAAGTAAGAATACCTGTGATACACATGATAATAGGAGCTACAAACTTACCATGACATAAGCCGCCGATAAATCGTGCAATAGATTCTGCAGCACCTGTAAACTGGTAAACCGCACCAAACAATGCACCGACAAAGAATGTCAGGAAATACTTAGAAACGTAATCTGCTGCCGCCGGCATGAACATATCCTGCAAGCCTTCCATGATCGGAATACCTGAACAGATTAATACGAAAATCGTCACTACCGGAGCAAGAATCAATGCGCTTAACTGCTTAAACGCCAGTAACGCAAAGAGAATAATGGCAATTAATAACACAAGAATACCAAAATTCATAATAGCAATCCCCCTTTTATTTGTCTGATTGTGATCATCCACTCTCTTTTGAATAACCACTTTCCTTATCTCACATAATGCCTGCCCTTCACCTGTGAAATAATTTCTTATACCAACTATTGAGCAAATAATATGCCAACTTTTTAACATGCTGTAAAATGGGGATTTTCAGCCATTTCATCTCTTGTTTTTCTTGCACTTATGTGTTTTTATTTCTAATATCGTGTCATTTTTGACACATAATTTATTTTCACTTTCTTATGTGTACTGATTTTTTTCTCATACACACATCATTTTTGAATTTTTACAGATTCTTTACCGTCTGTAATTGCTTTCTTCTGACAAAAATATAACAAAGAATATGAACACCACCGGTAATAATCCAGGTAATTGGATAGGAAATATACAGCATCCAAAGACTTCTGTGAATCTGAAACGCAGTAAAAATCCACACAATCCGCAGGCCGCAGGCACCGATCAGAGAAACAATCATTGGCATCAGCGAATAACCGACACCGCGGAGTGCCCCCACCATTGTATCCATAATGCCGCATAAGAAGTAAGTCGTACAGATCACAGCCATCCGATTCTTACCAAACTGAATCACATTGAGATCCGATGAATAAATGGACAGCAGCTTGTCTCCGGCAAGCCATGCACCCACACCGAAAATAAGACCTACAGATATCACCAGTCCCTGACATATAAACAGCACCTTGTGAATTCGTTTTTCCTCGCCGGCGCCATAATTCTGGCTTGTAAAACTCATAGCGGTCTGCTGAAAAGTATTCATGGATATATAAATAAAGTTTTCGATATTCATAGAGGCCGTATTGCCTGCCATGGCCGTGGAACCAAAGGAATTGATGGATGACTGAATCAATACATTGGATAGTGAAAAAACGACACCCTGCATCCCCGCCGGAAGACCGATCTGCATGATCTGACGCAATTTACCTTTTACAATTCCCAGCTGATGCAGATCCAGATGGCAGCATCCCTGGCTTCTCATCAGGCAGCGAATGATCAATGCCGCAGAGATATACTCCGCAATCACCGTTGCCAGTCCGACACCTGCTACACCCAGATGACAAACAATAACAAAAAACAGATTAAAGCAAACATTAATAACCCCTGCCGTCACCAAATAGAACAGCGGCCTTTTCGTATCTCCCACTGCACGAAGGATAGAACTGCCGAAATTATACAGCAGTGTCGCCGGCATGGCCAGAAAATAAATCTTCAGATACAAACTGGACTGATCCAGAACATCATCCGGTGACCCCATCCAGATCAGAAGTGTTCTTGTCACAGTCACGCCAAGAATCAACAGAAAAATACCACTGACCATGCTAAGAGTAATAGCTGTATGTACCGTTTCATTCACTTCATCATCTCTTCCGGCACCATGAAAACGGGCCACAAGAACATTGGCACCCACAGAAAATCCGATAAACAGATTAATCAGCAGATTGATCAATGAACTGGTGGATCCTACTGCTGCCAGAGCTGTCGGACCCACAAACCGCCCAACAACTATAATATCCGCTGCATTAAAAAGCAGCTGTAAAATGCCGGACAACATTAATGGAATTGAAAAACGAATAATTTTTCCAAATAACGGTCCATGGCACATATCTATTTCATAAGACCGACTCATTGATTCACACTCCTTTTTCAGCTTTAAAACGTACAAAAAGCAGCCCACCTCAGGACTGCAATCGTATTATAGACCCGTCTTATGTGAAATACAAGCACTCTTTCAGAAAAGTCATGCTCATAATTGTATACAAAGTGCTAAAAAGCCATTGACATACGCTCTATAAATGTTATAATTCTAATTGTTTGAATTATAACATTTTGTTTTATAACTTTTTATAAAGGAGTCATGATTCATGTCCGACTATTCATTTCATTATCTATCCATGGCGATTCATTCCATGGTGCAGAAGAATTTTATGGAGCGTGTGAAGCCATCCGGTCTCACCCTCGGCCAACCGAAAATACTGGATTATCTCAAGGATCACAACGGCGCCAACCAGAAAGAGATTGCCGCCGCCTGTCATATTGAACCAGGTTCTCTCACCTCAGTTTTAAACCGCATGGAAGAAAAAGGACTGATCGAACGTCGTATCTTAGACGGCAACCGAAGAACATTTTATATTTTCATGACAGAAGAAGGGGCTCGCTTAAAAGACGTTGTTGAAGCGAACTTTCTCACGATTGAGGAAAAAGTCTTTAAAGATATTCCAAAAGAAGAACAGGACGCATTTATGCAGACGTTCTCAAAAATATACGAAAATTTAAGTAACAAAGGAGAGACAATAAATGAATAAGTTAAAGCGCTACATCATCTTTCTGGTTGGTCTGTTTGTCAATTCTCTCGGCGTCAGTCTGATCACGAAAGCGAACCTCGGTACTTCACCGATTTCTTCAATTCCTTATGTACTGAGTCTGAATTTTCCACTGACACTCGGTAATTTTACAATTATTTTCAGTATTCTGCTGATCATTCTGCAGTTATTTATTCTCCGTAAGAATTTTAAGCTGGAACATTTGCTGCAGATTCCAATTTCTATTTTATTTGGTTATTTTATCGACCTGACAATGTTACTCTTTTCATTTGTCAACCCGACTGCCTATATTGCCAAACTGATTTATCTGCTGATCGGCTGCGTGATTCTTGGTTTTGGTGTATATATGGAAGTGCTGGCAGATGTGGCAATGCTTCCCGGCGAATCTTTTGTACGCGCCATCGTTCAGACATGGCATCGTGAATTCGGCAGTACCAAAGTCTGTTTTGATGTTTCTATGGCCGTGATTGCTGCTGCGCTTTCCTTTATTCTGGCGCACCGGCTGGATGGTGTCCGTGAAGGTACCGTCATTGCAGCCCTTTTAGTTGGTTTTCTTGCCAGACAATTTGGACGTCTGCTTGCTTTCGTAAAACCAATGTTATTCCCGGAAGATTACAAGACATCCGAAGGAAAGGTCGATCAGACCACACCTGCTTCCAACAATTCTGATTATGTCTCTGTCATTACCATTGGCAGACAGTATGGCAGCGGTGGCAGCGAACTTGGACAGATTCTGGCTGACAAACTTGGTTATGCTTTTTACGATAAGGAAATCATTGAAATGACAGCCGGAACAACCGGATACTCCTCCAATTATGTGGGCGAACATCAGGAATCTCTGACTAACAGTCTGATCTACGACTTGGTCAACCATATGTACACCTTCCCTGAAACGGAGTCACCAAAAGATAAAATCTTTGATGCCCAGTCCAAAGTTATCAAGGAGATTGCCGAAAAAGGCCATTGCGTCATTGTCGGCCGATGCGCAGACCAGATTTTGAAAGACCGCACTGACTGCCTGAACATCTTCCTGCATGCACCATTAAAGAACCGAATCAAGCGTGTCATGGGCAAAAAGAATTTAACCGAAAAAGATGCCAAGCAACTGATTCTCCGAGAGGAACGCCGCAGGGCAGACAATTACCATTACTACACCCGTCAGATCTGGGGTGCTTCTGCCAACTATCATCTTTCACTGGATACATCCCTTGGATATGATTATGTCCTGGATGTCATCATTCAGACTGCTAAAAAGATGAAATAAGCATCCTTGTATAAATCCCCCGAGCAATCACCACCATATGTGGACCGTCCTGTGCAAATCCTTTCAGGCTGGCATAGATAATCTGTGGATTAATGGCCTTACACGCTTCATATGTCAGTCCTAATTTATCCATGGAACCTGGTCCCATATTTTCAACAATGACATCACATTTCGCTGTTAAATCTTTTAACAGCTGAAGGCCTTCTGGTGTTTTTGCATTACATGTAATGGATTTCTTATTCATATTCATTACAACAAATCCATAGCTATCTACAACCGGATTCGCCTGAGAATAACGGCCAAGTTCACCTTTAACCGGTCTTTCCACCTTTAATACTTCTGCCCCCAGCCATGCCAGTGTCTCTGTACAAACTGTACCGGATTCGAATTGCGTCATATCCAAAACTTTATAACCTGTTAATGGTCCTTTACATGCCATGATTACACCTCTCCTCATACAATTCTTCTTCATCTTCAGGTGTAATTGTATAAATTTCACTCTTAAGAGATTCTACTTCATCCTTTGTCCATACCCCATATTCATAACTCATTTCAAGTCCGAAGGGCTTAGATGCGCCGGAACCGCATAAAAGATCGTCATCTTCAATAAAAATTGTACAATTATCCAGAATGTGTGCATGCAATTTAGATCTTCTAAGCAGCATTGGCTCTCCACCTGTCTGTTCAAGTGACTCATTTGCCAATCTGAAAAATTCCACACACAGCGGATACTTACTAATGCGAAGACTTTCTTTCATTCGCTTAACACGTTCGTTCATTGATTAACCTCCCTGTTCTGTAATCTAATTGCATCATACCAATGGTTGCTTTTCTTTTCAATTAAATGTTATTTCTTTGACAATTAATGTGAAATCAACCTAATTCCGCTTAACTGAAATGTGCCTAATGCACAACTGAGTATTTTATTTTCCAATTATTGCAAACCACAGACATTTTTCCTTAAATATGCTATAATGAAGTTTACGATTTGAATCCAATGAATGACCCGTTGAAAGGAGATTTTCCATGGCAATTACGCGAATGACTGTTATCAAAGCCGCTTCCGATGCCGATTACCGAAAAGGCCAGGATATCTTTCTGATAGATAAGCGAATTAGGAATTTTGAGACAGATATCAATACATTAACCCATACACCAATGATTACTGCTACAGTCCTTGATGCCGACGGAACAGAGCATGAAACCCAAGTCTCCATTGACGAAGAGGAAAGCCAGATTATTGGCAGTTTATGTTCCTGCCCTGATTTTTATCAAGCTCAGGGAATATGCTGCCATTGTGTTGCTATCCTTCTCAAATATATTTCGAGACGTCACATTCAGGCAAGTTTTCCAGCTAAAAATCAGAACCGCATCAGCCAAAATTTAATTGAGACATATATTCAACAATCTTCCGGCATTCATTACACCGCTGAATCTTCAGATGTCAAAGGACAGATTGAACTGGAACCAATTCTTCACAAGCAATATAAAAAACTCTCTGTGGATTTCAAAGTTGGTACCCATAAGAAATATGTCATCAAAGATCTCCTCGAATTTGCCCGTCTTGTCCGCGAGCATGAGTTATTTCAATATGGCAAAAATTTAAAGTTCTTCCATGAACCCGAAGCTTTCACCCCTGAAAGCCGCAAGCTTCTTTCTTTCATTATGCAGCGTATTGAAGAATACGAATATCACTTTCGCTATGTTCAGGACAGCACTTATCGTTTTCAGACGATCAAACCCTTGCGCGAACTGCCATTATCACCAACAGCCATTGACACTTTTCTGAATCTGATGCTCGGTCGCACTTTACAATTCCGGTTGGCCGATCAAACCCAGACGATTCGTGTCCTTGATTGTGATCCATTACTCACGTTATCGCTTAAATCCGAGGATAACAGCACATACAAACTGACTATCGACAATTGTCTTATACTATCTGGCGCTTCTACATTTTGGATTTTAAAAGATAAAACTCTCTATCGTTGTTCGGAAAATTTTAGAAAAGATATGCAGCCTTATCTGACTGAATTGAATCGTCAAAAGACACAAGAAATGATCCTTTCTGAAAAGCAATTGCGTCCATTTTATGGCAGTGTTCTCAAACGCCTGCAGGCGCATACTGATTTTCAGACCAATGGGATTGACCTATCCGGGTACGAGCCACCTGAAGCACATTTCAGCATCTATCTGGATCATCCTTCTGATCAAATTTTTAGCTGTTCTGCTTATGCACAGTATAATGAGGAGACTTTTTCCCTGGCAACACCCATTTCTCCTGAGGACGGCTTCCGCGATGCCACAATGGAAAACAAAGTCCTTACTGCCATACAAAGCTATTTTCATCCTGTGATGGCTTCGGAAGATGAAAAAGCACCAGAGGTTGATGGCGATTTTATCATTGATCATGACGATACAGCATCTTTTCTTTTTCTGGAACAGGGCCTGCCACATTTTTATGAATTAGCAGAGGTATTCATATCCTCTAATATGAAACGCGTCCGCATTTTATCTGCGCCAAAAGCAGCTGTTGGGGTTTCTGTCTCTCATGGACTTTTAACACTGGATATCCGCTCTGATCATCTGCCTTACGATGAACTGGCTGGAATTTTAAATAGTTATAGACGCAGACAGAAATATTATAAACTGAAATCCGGTGAATTTCTTAAACTTGAAAACAATTCGCTAAGTGTCCTCTCTGAATTGGCAGATGGTCTCCGGCTATCAGAAAAAGACATCGCCAATGGTCAAATGACGGTGCCTTTGTATCGTGCTTCCTATATTGATGCCGTTCTTACCAGCCACAACAGTGATATGCAGTCCCATAGAGACCGTTATTTTAAATCGCTGATTCGTGATATGAAATCTGTGGCTGACAGCGATTATGAAGTTCCTGATGCCATGAAACCCATTCTGCGTGACTATCAGAAAACCGGCTATCGCTGGCTTTGTACCATTGCGCATCTCGGTTTTGGCGGTATTCTCGCTGATGATATGGGACTCGGTAAAACTTTACAGATAATAACACTCCTGGAGCATACCCGATTGACAGCTGCCGAAAGAACAGACGGCGGTCATCCTGTCAGCCTGATCATCTGCCCTTCTTCCCTGGTCTACAACTGGGATAGCGAAATCGAACATTTTGCGCCTGCTTTAAAGACGCTTCTGATCACCGGTACCGCTCAGGAACGACAGGACTTATTGACACACGCTGCAGATTATGACGTGCTTATCACTTCATATGATATGTTAAAACGTGATATCACATATTATGACGCACTCCATTTCCAGTACCAGATTATTGATGAAGCACAATACATCAAAAATCATCGGACGCAAGCCGCCCGCTCTGTGTGCAGCATTCATTCTGTGACCCGCTTCGCGCTGACGGGTACACCGATTGAGAACCGCCTCAGTGAATTATGGAGTATTTTTGAATATCTGATGCCCGGTTATTTATATCCATATGCGCATTTTCGTTCTGAACTGGAACAGCCAATTGTGGAAAGTAAAGACCCGATTGCAACCACACGACTCCAGCAGCTTGTGCGACCTTTTATTATGCGTCGTCTGAAAACAGATGTCTTAAAGGAACTGCCGGATAAACTGGAACATGCTGTCTATGCTCAGATGACAGAGGAACAGCAAAAACTCTACGTTGCAAATGCCGTCCAACTTCAAAAAGAGCTAGAAAGTCAAAATGACAGCATGTTCAAAGCAAGTAAGATTCAAATTCTTGCTGAACTGACAAAGCTTAGACAGCTTTGTTGTGATCCCGCTCTAATCTACAAGAATTATCATGGTGGCTCTGCTAAACTGGATACCTGCATTCAATTGATTCAGAACGCCAGAGCAGGCGGGCACAAAATCCTCCTGTTCTCACAGTTTACTTCTATGTTGGACATTATTGAACACCGCCTAAAACTGGAACATATTCTCTACTACCGGCTTGACGGAAGTACCAAAAGTGAACAACGTACGCGTCTGGTCAATGCCTTTAATGAAAATGCGATACCTGTTTTCCTGATTTCTCTAAAAGCAGGCGGAACAGGTCTCAATCTCACCGGAGCAGATATCGTCATCCACTATGACCCATGGTGGAACGCAGCCGCCCAAAATCAGGCAACAGATCGGGCACACCGTATCGGTCAAACACATACAGTCACTGTCTACAAGCTGATTGCCCGACATACCATTGAAGAAAAGATTCTGGAACTGCAGGAAAACAAAAAGGCTCTGTCAGATCAGATACTTTCAGAAGAAGGCGTCACTGCCAGCCAGCTGACAAAAGAGGAACTGCTGCAGATTCTCCAGTAGTTATTCAAGCACATACAGCGTGTGGCCTGAGGTTATCTATAAAGGGAATCAAAAGGTGTTCTGCCTCACGGGCAGCTTTTGATTCCCTTATTAAAGTTTTTATCCGCACGCTTGTATTTTGAATGACTCATTATGCTTATCATTCGTTCTTATGACTATTGATTCTCAGCATACATCCTTTCAAAATCTTAATCCTGCTGCAAGAATTTCCTGACGTAAATGCCTGTATAGGAGTTCGGATTCTCAGCGATTTCTTCCGGTGTGCCGCAAGCAACGATTGTTCCACCTCTTGCACCGCCCTCAGGACCGACATCGATAATATAATCTGCTGTCTTGATGACATCCAGATTGTGCTCAATGACCACGACGGTGTTGCCGCCTTCCGCCAATCTGCGGAGGATTTCTGTCAGTTTATGGACATCTGCAAAATGCAGGCCCGTTGTCGGCTCATCCAGAATGTAAATAGTACGTCCTGTGCTGCGTTTGCTGAGCTCTGTTGCCAGTTTAATGCGCTGTGCTTCACCACCGGATAATGTGGTGGATGGCTGTCCCAGTTTGATATAAGAAAGTCCCACATCATTCAGCGTTTCCAGTTTTCTTCGAATAGACGGTACATTTTCAAAGAACTTCACGGCTTCTTCAACGGTCATATCCAACACTTCATAAATATTCTTTCCTTTATACTTCACTTCCAGCGTTTCCCTGTTATAGCGCTTGCCATGGCAAACCTCGCACGGTACATAAATATCCGCCAGGAAATGCATCTCAATCTTGATAATACCGTCACCAGCACAGGCTTCACACCGTCCACCCTTCACATTAAAGCTGAAACGTCCTTTCTTGTAACCTCGCTCTTTGGCATCTACAGATGACGCAAATAAATCACGGATCAAATCAAACACGCCGGTATAAGTTGCCGGATTAGAACGCGGTGTACGTCCGATCGGGGACTGATCAATATTGATCACCTTGTCCAGCTGCTCCAGCCCCAGAATATCATCATGCTTGCCCGGATGAATGGTTCGCGCATGATTCAGATCTCTCGCCAGACGCTTGTAAAGGATTTCATTTACTATGGAACTCTTGCCCGAACCGGATACACCTGTCACACAAGTCATCACGCCCAATGGAATATCTACATTAATATGCTTCAGATTATTCTCTGCTGCACCGATAATATGCAAAAATCCAGTTGGCTGTCGTCTCTGCGATGGCACCGGAATTCGAATACGGCCGCTTAAATAAGCGCCCGTCACAGACTTCTCGCATTTCATAATATCCTGTGCTGTACCTTCTGCAACAAGATATCCGCCATGCTCACCGGCTCCCGGACCAATATCCACAATCCAGTCCGCTTCCAGCATCGTATCTTCATCATGCTCAACGACGATCAGCGTATTACCTAAATCTCTCAGATTCTTCAGGGTCTTCAGCAGCTTGTCATTATCTCTCTGATGCAGGCCGATGCTTGGTTCATCCAGAATGTAGGCCACCCCAACAAGCCCAGATCCTATCTGTGTTGCCAGTCGAATACGCTGTGCCTCTCCTCCGGACAGTGTCGCTGTTGCTCTTGAAAGCATCAGATAATCCAAACCAACATCAATCAAAAAACCAAGCCTTGCCCTGATTTCCTTAATGACCTGATCACCGATCAAATGCTGCTGTTTCGTCAATTCCAACTGTTCCATAAAAGCATTCAGATCGGTAATGGACATCTCTGTCAGTTCACTGATATTCTTGCCACCGATTGTCACCGCCAGAGATTCTTTCTTCAAACGCCTGCCGCCACACTCTTTACACGGGGTAATGGTCATGAAATTCTCATATTCCTGTTTCGTCAATTCTGAACCCGTTTCTCTGTATCGACGCTCCACATTCTTAATCAGGCCTTCGAATGCCACATCATAAACACCTTCACCACGCTGACCGCGATAATGGACACGTACCTCTTGTCCACCGGTACCATGAAGGATCACATCTTTAATCTTCTGTGGATAATCCCTGAAGGGTGTATCCAGATCAAAATGATAAGCCTCCGCCAACGCTGTCAGAATGGCGTGGGTAAAACTGGACGCATCTGCCGCAGACTGCCAGCCCATAACCGCAATCGCTCCCTGGGAAATGCTCAATGAAGTATCGGGAATCATCAATTCCGGTGAAAATTCCATCTTATACCCCAGACCATGACACACCGGACATGCACCGAAAGGATTATTAAATGAAAAGCTTCTCGGTTCAATCTCCTCAAAACTGATCCCACAATCCGGGCAGGAAAAGCTCTGACTGAAAGTCATAGATTCTTCCTGATCCGGTAAATCCACAACTGCCAGTCCCTCGGCCAGTTTCAGTGTTATCTCGAGAGAATCTGTCAAACGCTTCTCGATACCTTCCCGCACCATCAGTCGGTCTACAACGATGGAAATATTGTGCTTCTTATTCTTCTCAAGCTTAATCTCTTCCGACAATTCATACTGATGGCCATCCACCATCACACGCACATACCCACTCTTCCTTGCCTGATCAAAAATCTTCACATGCTCGCCTTTACGTCCCCGGACAACCGGTGCCAGCAGCTGGAGCTTTGTTCTCTCCGGCAGAGCCATAACTGCATCTACCATCTGGTCGACCGTCTGCTTCTTAATCTCTTTGCCGCACTTCGGACAATGGGGCGTACCGATTCTGGCATATAACAGTCGATAATAATCATAAATCTCCGTCACCGTTCCCACCGTTGAACGTGGATTTCGATTGGTAGACTTCTGATCAATAGAAATAGCTGGGGATAGTCCCGAAATACTCTCAACGTTTGGCTTCTCCATCTGCCCAAGGAACTGTCTCGCATAGGAAGACAACGACTCCATATATCTTCGCTGTCCTTCCGCATAAATCGTATCAAAAGCCAATGAAGACTTGCCTGACCCACTGAGTCCAGTCAATACCACCATCTTATTGCGCGGTATCTTCACATCAATGCCTTTTAAGTTATGTTCTCTGGCACCCTTTATATCTATATAATCCTTCTGTGTCAATTCTGACATTGTCATTTCCTTTCTCAATCTTCTTCTATTTCATGAAGCATTTTCTTAAGTTCCATGATCTTATCTCTCAGCATAGCCGCCTTCTCAAAATCAAGCTCTGCCGCTGCCGAATGCATCTGTTTCGTCAGTTTGCGGATTGCCGCATTCAATTCCTTATAACTCATAGACTCCGCATCCTTGACAAAATTGTCTTCTGACTTGTCTGCCGCCTCAGAAATGCTGATCAGATCTCTGACAGCCTTCTGTATGGTCTTTGGGGTGATGCCATGCGCTTCATTATAAGCCTGCTGAATAGCCCGTCTTCGGTTTGTCTCAGTAATGGCCTTATCCATGGAATCTGTAATCCTGTCCGCATACATAATCACATGCCCCTCTGTATTACGGGCTGCACGGCCAATAGTCTGAATAAGTGATGTCTCAGAACGCAGAAATCCTTCCTTATCTGCATCAAGAATCGCCACCAACGTAATCTCCGGAATATCCAGACCTTCTCGCAAAAGATTAATTCCCACAAGTACATCAAATACATTCAATCGAAGATTTCTCACAATTTCTGACCGCTCCAGCGTATCAATATCCGAATGCAGATACCGGACACGGATGCCCAATTCTTTCATATAATCCGTCAAATCCTCAGCCATTCGCTTCGTTAATGTGGTGATCAACACTTTATGGCCATGCTCAATCTCTTTATTGACCTCGGAAATCAAATCATCAATCTGCCCCTCCACAGGACGTACACTGATCTCAGGATCCAGCAATCCGGTTGGTCGAATCACCTGCTCAGCCCTTAACAGTTCATGCTCACCCTCATAAACATTCGGAGTCGCAGATACAAAAAGCATCTGGCTGATATGAGACTCAAACTCATCAAAATTCAACGGTCGATTGTCTTTGGCAGAGGGCAGTCTGAAACCATAATCTACCAATGTTGTCTTTCGTGACTGGTCACCGGCATACATCCCCCGCACCTGCGGAATTGTAATATGAGACTCATCTACGATCATCAGAAAATCATCCGGAAAATAATCCAGAAGCGTATGCGGCGGCTCTCCCGGCTTCAATCCGGACAAATGCCTGGAATAATTCTCTATACCAGAACAAAAGCCGGTTTCACGCATCATCTCTATGTCAAACTTCGTTCTCTCTGCAATTCGCTGTGCCTCCAGAAGCTTATCTTCATGCTTAAACCATTCCACCCGTTCCTTCAATTCTTCTTCAATAGCAGAAATCGCCTTCTCCATCTTCTCCGGTGCAACGACATAATGTGACGCCGGAAAAATAGCCACATGCTCCAGTCTGGCCTTCACATTGCCCGTCAATGCATCAAATTCCGTAATTCTGTCAATCTCATCTCCGAAAAATTCTACTCTAACCGCTGTATCTGTTGCATTCGCCGGAAAAATCTCCACCACATCACCGCGCACTCTGAAAGTACCGCGCTTAAAATCCATGTCATTGCGCACATACTGAATGTCAATCAGCTTGCGGATCACTTCATCCCTGTCTTTCAACATACCCGGGCGCAGAGAAATCACCATCTCCTGATAGTCAATCGGACTGCCCAGACCATAAATACATGAAACCGAAGAAACAATAATCACATCTCTGCGCTCTGATAATGCTGCCGTTGCAGAATGGCGCAACTTATCAATCTCATCGTTAATCGCAGAATCCTTCTCTATATAAGTATCTGAAGAGGGTACATAAGCCTCCGGCTGATAATAATCATAATAGGAGACAAAGTATTCTACTGCATTATTCGGAAAAAACTCCTTCATCTCTCCGTAAAGCTGTGCAGCCAGCGTCTTATTGTGCGCAAGTATCAACGTTGGCTTATTTAACTGGGCAATGACATTCGCCATGGTGAATGTCTTACCGGAGCCGGTAACACCCAGCAAAGTCTCGAACTGGTTGCCTTCCTTGAAACCTTTGACCAGTTGCTCTATCGCCTGGGGCTGGTCGCCGGTTGGTGCATATTCTGATACTAATTCAAAATGATCCATTGTATCACCTCTGCTCAAAATTTATTCTAAATTTTTATCTTCTAACAATGTTTTCAATTCTTCTTTGCTCGGGAGCACTGTTTCATACTTACTTGCAAATATTTGATTATTATCTTTAGGTAATGTCATTTCTACAATAGCATCCTTCTTGTCTTTACAAATAATAATACCTATCGTTGAATTTTCATCATCCAATTTAACTTTCCTGTCATAATAGTTTACATACATTTGCATTTGTCCTATATCCTGATGCTTTAACTGACCAATTTTCAAATCAAACAATACAAAACAGCGAAGCAAACGATTATAGAACACCAAATCAACTCTGAAGTGTTCCTCTTCAAACGTCAGTCTTACTTGCCTACCTACAAAAGTAAAACCTCTACCTAACTCTAACAAAAATTTCTGTAAGTTATCTATAATCTTATTTTCTAATTCTGTTTCAGAATACGTAACCAGTTCTGGAAGTCCTGTAAACTCTAAAATGTACGGATCTTTAAATATGTCTTCTGGCTTTTCTATCATTTGTCCTTCTGTTGCAAGGCGCATTACTTCCTCTTTATTTCTGCTCAATGCCAAACGTTCATATAAAGAACTTCCATATTGACGTGTTAATTCATCTTTACTCCATCTGTTTTTATATGCTTCTATTTCATAAAAATGACGTTCTTCGATTTTATTTATTCTCATTAAAACAAGATAATGAGACCAACTCAGATAAAATTTCCTTCCTTCTTTTGTAACAGGCAATTTTTCAGATTGGGGAAATGCCGTTTCCCCAATTGAATCCTTAGAATACACCAGGTAAAATTTACGCATTAATTTCAAATTATCATATGAATAGCCTCTTCCAAATTTTTTTGTTAACCGTTGTGACAACTCTTTTAAAATATATTTTCCATATGCCGCCCGCTCTTTTCCATCTTGTTCTTTCTCAACAATCATTCTCCCAGCTTCGAAATAAGAATATACCATTGTCATATTTACTGCAGCAGACAAGTTTTTTCTAGCATTCTGAAATAATTCTATTACTTTCTTATAAAAAATTTCATTTTGAACATTATCCATACATTTTCACCTTCTCTATAACTCCAATTCTATAATTCTACAATTGCTATCAAAAAATCATACAATAATTCTTGATTTTCTAACCACGCTTAATACTTTTTACAATTTCTTCCGCCACTTCTATTGCTGTTCGATTTTCTTTCCTAATATGCTTAATATCTCTCAAAAATAATGGCAATTTTTTTATTCCAATCCCATCATCCAGTACAATAATCATTCGAATTTTTTCTTCAATCAGCTTTTTTACATATGCTGTCATTTCAACCTTACACCAGTTAGATACTAAAAAGTTATCTGTCACCCAAAAAATAACCATATCTGACTCTTCTATTCCCATTTGAACGCTCTCTGTAATCGAATCACCAACAGATATACTATATTTATCAAACCATACAGGTAACTCTTGCCCATTTAGATAGGGAATAATACTTTCCACATCTTTTTTATCTTTCGACGAATGACTAATAAAAACCTGTTTTTCTTTACCAAATGGACGCATACAATATCCCTTTTCTTCTAATATTTCTATTTCTGGGAAAAAAAACATAGATTCAAATCGCAAATCAACTTCTTGTGCATCAGCAAATGCACACGAATTAAATCTTCTATTACCAAGCTCTTGTGTTAATAATAACGTAGTCAAATCATTTCGCAAAATCAAATTCTCATTCTCAAACAGCTCTATCATCTTTTCCACATGATTCTTCTGAGGAACATCATAAATTACGGCAATAAAAAATTCTAAATTATATGGATTATTATTAACAAAAATCGCCAGCATTTCTAATGAGGATGCATCTTGTTCTTTAATCAATTGTTTAAGCACTGGTATCAACGTTGTTCTTCTACCATATTCTGCTTGCCAAACATAACCTCTTTCCATATATTCAACTCTCCTTTTTATACATCCAAAATAATTTCAAGTCATACTACGATACAAAATATTCTACTGCGTTATTCGGAAAGAACTCCTTCATCTCTCCGTAAAGCTGGGCTGCCAGTGTCTTATTGTGCGCAAGTATCAACGTTGGCTTATTTAACCGGGCAATGACATTCGCCATGGTGAATGTCTTACCGGAGCCGGTAACACCCAGCAAAGTCTCGAACTGGTTGCCTTCCTTGAAACCTTTGACCAGTTGCTCTATCGCCTGGGGCTGGTCGCCGGTTGGTGCATATTCTGATACTAATTCAAAATGATCCATATGATTTCTCCTGATAAGTTCTAATATGTCTATGATATTTGATAAATAGTAATTATGTTCTTAGTATACCATTCGGAGCCAAAAAAGTACAGAGAAAAATCGAATGTTTGTTCTATTATTTTTTGAATTAAACTTTATCTAAAAATTCCCTAACTGCTTCTTTCTTGCCGCTATCCACTTTCTATGGTATGATATACATATTGCTGTCTATCAGCCAACCAATCAATTGTCTACGAAAGGACACCACCATGTTAGAAAAAATTTTTAAACTGTCAGAGAACAGAACCGATGCCAAGACCGAAATTCTTGCGGGCATCACCACCTTTATGACGATGGCCTATATTCTGGCCGTCAATCCATCTATTCTTTCTGCAACCGGAATGGACCAGGGCGCTTTATTCACTGCCACTGCACTGATTTCCTTTATCGGTACACTGCTGATGGCTTTTCTTGCCAATTATCCATTTGCTCTGGCACCGGGCATGGGACTGAACGCCTATTTCGCCTACACCGTTGTCCTTGGCATGGGTTACAGCTGGGAATTTGCCTTAACAGCTGTATTCGCCGAAGGTATTATTTTCATCCTTTTATCCCTGACTAATGTACGTGAAGCAATTTTCAATGCGATTCCAAAGAATCTGAAGTCCGCCGTCAGTGTCGGCATCGGTCTTTTTATTGCATTTGTCGGTCTTCAAAATGCCAAGATCGTTATCGGCGGTTCCACATTAGTTCAGCTTTTCTCTGTTGAGAAATACAATGAGCTGAACGGTGTCAATGCTTCATTTAATGATGTCGGGATTACTGTCGAGCTGGCGCTTGTAGGTATTCTGATTACAGGTATTCTTGTTATTAAAAACGTTAAAGGCAATATTCTGTGGGGTATTCTGATCACATGGATTCTTGGCATTATCTGTCAGTTTGCAGGCATTTATGTTCCAAATCCTGAACTCGGGTTCTACAATCTGCTCCCAGATTTCAGCAATGGACTTTCCATTCCGTCCCTGTCACCAATCCTTTTCAAGCTTGATTTCCACGGTATTGTCAGTGCTGATTTTGTCGTTATTTTATTTGCCTTTTTATTTGTCGATTTATTTGATACGATTGGCACCCTGGTAGGTGTTTCATCCAAGGCCGGTATGCTTGATGAGAACGGCAAGCTGCCACGCATCAAAGGTGCGCTCCTTGCGGACGCCATTGCAACAACAGCCGGTGCCGCTCTCGGTACATCCACAGCAACAACTTTCGTTGAAAGTGCTTCCGGCGTCACAGAAGGCGGACGTACTGGTCTGACAGCCCTGACAACAGGTATTTTGTTCGGCCTGTCATTGTTTCTGTCACCGATTTTCCTGGCAATTCCTTCATTTGCAACAGCACCGGCACTGATTATTGTGGGCCTTTATATGTTGAGCAATATTACCAATATTGATTTTGCGGATATGTCTGAAGCCATTCCATGCTACATCTGCATCATTGCCATGCCTTTCTTCTACAGTATTTCAGAAGGTATTGCACTCGGCATCATTGCCTATGTTGTTCTGAATCTGGTTACAGGCAAAGCCAAAGAGAAGAAACTGAATCTTCTCCTGTATATTCTGGCAATCATCTTTATTGTCAAAGAGTGTTCATCGCTGTTCTTTTAGATTGCAAAAAGGGATTGAAGAGAAATCTGTGTATCGATTTCTCCTCAATCCCTTTTGCTTACGCGAAAATTCTTCTTATTTTTTCTTATTCTGCCTGAATCTCCTGCAACACAATCTCCTGGGCTTTCTCAAGCTGTGTATCTGTCTCGCTATCGGAATTCAATTCCACTTCTACATCCGGATCAATACCTGTTCCATGGATATTGCGTCCGTTTGGCGTATAGTACTTGGCACTTGTCAGCTTAATGGCTGAACCATCTCCCAATGGCAGCACATACTGAACGATGCCTTTGCCAAAGGATGTGGTACCTACCAGCTTCGCTTTGCCGTAATCCTGCAGACAGCCGCTGACAATCTCTGAGGCACTGGCACTGTTGTCGTTGATCAAAACACTGATTGGCACATCGATGGTCTCATCATCCTCTGTGTATTCTTCCTGTTTCTTACCACTCTTGTCAACAGTATAGACAAGCAACTGATCTTTCGGAAGGATTCTGTCAAGAATGGCCGTTGCAGAGTTCACCAGGCCGCCCGGATTATCACGCAGATCAATGATCAGCCCCTTCATTCCCTGAGCTGTCAGCTCATCTATGGCCTGATTAAACTGCTCTGACGTTGTCTCTTCAAATTCATAGACAGCCACATAACCGATATTGTTGTCCAGCATCTTGGATGTCACCATCGGAATCTCAATGGTCTTGCGCTCTACCTCAAATGTCAAATATTTATCTTCAGATGGTCTGTAAACTTCGATACTGACAGTTGAACCCTCTTCACCTTTAATCCATGTGACAACCTCCGTCACATCAACACCTGTCACTTCCTTGTCCGCCACTTTATACAAAATATCATCCTTGAGAATACCGGCTTCCGCTCCCGGTGAACCCTCAAAAGGACGCACAACGGTAATGACGCCTGTCTCCTTATTCTGGCTGACAACCACACCAATACCGGAATATTTGCCTGATGTGGACTCCTGCAGCTGATCATACTCCTCCTTGGTATAATAAACGGTATATGGCTCATTCAGTGCATCCACATAGCCTTTGTAAATACCTTCCACCATATCATCCTGGGTGATATCCGAATCATCTGAAACATCCAGATAATACTGGTCAAGCACACTGTGCAGCTTGTTCAGTTTCTTCTCAACTTCCTTATACCGCCCCGAAATATCCGTCACATCACCACTGGATGAAGACGCATCCGATGCCTCCACAGCATCTCCTGTTCCTGTGGTCTGACCTGTTGATGACGGCGCATAATCTTTCAAAAAGCACCCGGATAACGCCAGCACGCCTATGATCAGCACACACAGGATCACACCTGTCAAAAGGCCTTTATAATAGCTCTTTCTGTCATTTCTGTTCTCCATAGTCTGTCTCCTTCTGAAAACAGACAATTGCCAACTGCCATTGATCCAGAAATATAAACAATCACAGTCTGCAATCATCCGTTTAAAAATTGCTGAATTTTATTCTATAGTAACACAAAGAGCTGGCTCAGACAATTGTCTGAAGCCAGCTTTCTTAAAGTTCACAAATTGTTCGCAATTCGCAGTGAGTGATTCAACATCTTCACTGCTGCCGCAATGATTCAATTGTCGTACCGGATATCAGACACGGATATGCTTGATCAATGTCAGATAACTTCCGATGAAACCAATGCCAAGACCGATGATCAATGAAATCGGGATCAGGACCTTGAAGATCTCGCCTGCCGGCAAAAACGTCATAAATCTGCTGAGACTCGTGAATTCTGTTGTCATAAATGAGATAACCTTCTCATATAATACTTTCAGCGCACACACCGGAATCAGTGAACCGATCAGACCAATGAGCATACCTTCAATCAGGAATGGTGCTCTGACGAAAAAGTCTGTTGCACCCAGATATTTCATAATCGCAATCTCTTCATGTCTGACAGTGATACCGATCATAACCGTATTACTGATCAGGAAGACAGCAACACCCACAAGGATGACGATAATAGCCAGTGAAACATAACTGAGCAGACGTCCAAAACTTGCAAAGCTGTCAGCCACGCTCTTGGATGCATTCACAGAACGTACACCATCAATACCCTGAATATAATCCACAAGTTCCTGCTGCTTGGCAGCATCCTTCAAATAAACTTCCAGACTGGCTGAAGAAGCCAGCGGGTTATCATTGTCCAGATTTGTCAGAATGTTCTGGTCTGTGTCCGGGAAGGCCTTCTCTTTGTACTCTTCCCAGGCTTCCTCCGGTGATGTGTAGTGAACATTGTCCACTTCATCACGCTGTTCGATCTGAGACTTAATATCAAGAATCTGATCTTCCTCAACATCTTCATTGAAAAAGACTGTCACACCGACTGTTGTCTCTACTTCGGAAAAAATATGCTGAAAGTTCATCACCATACAGTAGAAAATACCGAAAATAAACAGACAGGCTGTAATCGTACCAATAGATGCCAGTGAGAACAGACGGTTTCTGAATACATTTTTAATACCCTGTTTGATACCATATAAAAAACTACTCATAGATATACCCGCCTTTTCTCTCGTCACTGATGATCACGCCTTCACTCATAGTGATGACACGTTTCTGCATCTTCTCAACGATTTCTTTGTTGTGTGTAACAACAACGACGGTTGTACCACGCATGTTGATGGCCTCAAGCAGTTTCATGATTTCCCATGAATTCTTCGGATCCAGATTACCTGTCGGCTCATCTGCCAAAAGTAACGGCGGATTGTTCACAAGCGCTCTTGCCAGAGCGACTCTCTGCTGCTCACCGCCGGACAATTCGTTCGGATAAGACTTGGCTTTATCCGGAAGGCCCACCAGCTTCAGCATGGCCATAACGTTCTTCTTGATCAGACGATTCGGGGCACCTACAACCTGCTGGGCAAACGCAATATTCTCATAGACATTCCTGTCTTTCAAAAGACGGAAGTCCTGGAATACGACACCAATCCCTCGACGCAGCTTCGGTACTCTTCTCCTGCGGAGTCGTCCAAGATTCTTGTTATTGATATAAATGGTGCCGGATGTTGGCTCCATTTCTTTTAAAAGTAACTTAAATAATGTTGTCTTACCGGAACCACTCTGGCCCACGACAAAGACAAATTCGCCTTTCTTAATCTGAAGACTGATGCCCTTTAAGGCTTTCACATCTCCCGGATAGGTCTTTGTCACCTGATCTAAGGCTATCAATTGCTTCCCCTCCTTCAAGAAGGAATCTTTTAGTAATCAAAAGTTTCCATATAATTCATATACTTGACAACCATCAGTGCAATCTTGAATGTGATGGCGTCCTCAAAAACACGCAGGTCAAGGCCTGTGCTCTTCTGAAGTTTATCCAGACGATATACCAGTGTATTTCTGTGAATGTACAGCTGTCTGGATGTCTCAGAAACATTCAGGCTGTTCTCGAAAAACTTATTGATCGTCATCAGCGTTTCTTCATCGAAATCTTCCGGTGACTTGCTGTCGAAAATCTCTTTGATAAACATCTTACACAGTGGAATCGGAAGCTGATAGATCAGACGGCCGATACCCAGATTGCTGTAAGCAACTACATTACGTTCATTATAGAAAATCTTACCTACATCCAGTGCCATTCTGGCTTCCTTGTAGGATCTTGATACATCCTTGATCTCCTGCACGATTGTACCAAGGGCGATTCTTGCCTTTGGAAGATTCTCCCCGCAGAGCATCTCATAAATCACCTTCGATGCCTTGCAGAGATCATCATAAGTCTCATTATCCTTAACTTCTCTCACAACGATGACATTCTTCTCATCAACAGCTGTGATGAAATCCTTCGGACGTCCGGTATAAATAGAACGGACTGTCTCAAGGCTGTTCATATCCCGCTCATTGTTCACTTCAATAAGCAGTACAATTCTTCGTACATCCGTATCAATATGCAGTTTCTTGGAACGATTATAAATATCAACAAGAAGCAGATTATCAAGCAGCAGATTCTTGATAAAGTTGTCCTTGTCGAAACGTTCCTTGTAGGCCACCAGCAGATTCTGGATCTGGAAAGACGCCACCTTGCCGATCATATAGACATCATCACTGTCTCCTCTTGCCAGAATAATAAACTCCAGCTGATGCTCATCAAAAACCTTGAAAAACTGAAACCCTTGCAAAACCTGACTGTCTGCCGGTGAATTGACAAATTCCAACACAAACTTTTCATAATCCTCAGCATTGGAAAATGTAGCAGCAAGTACCTTTCCTTCAATATCCATCACGCATAAATCTATTCTGGTAATCGCTTTCAGCCCTTCAATCGTATTCTGTAAAATCTGATTTGAAATCATAATGCAATTCTCCCTACCTTCCCGTAATCTATTGTCATATACTCTTATTATTATAATAAAGCACATCAACCAAAAAATAAAGTGTTTTTTATATATTTTTCATATATTTTTCTTTGAAACCTATGCTTTTTTCTCATTGAATTACAACAATATTACGATTTAAAGGAGTGAACCATGAAAATCACCAATTTTACTATTGTTTTTTGTCTATAATCACAATTGCTTTTCAAAGAACAGTTCCTGTACACTATACCAGAAAATCATAAATATTGCAATATTATTTCACAAATATTACATAATTCGTAATTATTTTGAGATAAATATGGTGAATGCGGCCCATAGATGACCAATAGGCTTTGAAAAAGCACTACAGCGCAGGCACGTTTGCACTGCCATCGTCTCGCAGCGGTACGTAAGATGCTAAAGAACAGCATCTAAGTACCGGCGGACGATGAAGCACCTGCGCTGTAGTGCTTTTTTCAAAGCCTGTATTCTGTTTGTTGAGCCGCATTCTACCAAGTAATTAAGCCGCAAACTTTCATCACTCACAAAACAAAATGAAGTCCCAAATGAACCGATTCACCACAAGCCTGTTGTCATTTCAAATGAACTTGTACTGAATTTTCATTGGAACCTCATTTCTAGTACTCTTAAAAATTTGATTAATTAATGGCTGTTACTTTGTAGTCTTTATCTTCGACTGTTTTCTTCAGAACGTCATCTGCTACGTCTGCTGAGAGTTCTACGACTGCTGTACCTGCTTCATGGCTGACTTCCGCAGATGTCACGCCATCAAGGCCTTCCAGTGCTTTCTTGACAGTTGCTTCACAGTGACCGCACATCATACCTTCGATTTTCATTGTTTTCTTCATTGTTCCTATCTCCTTATTTTCTTGATTATGATTGGTTTTATTGTTATCCACCAGTTCTTTTATTATAGCAGGATTTTTCAACTTTTTGTCCTTTTTTGCATCATGCATGTTAAAAAGGTTCAAGCGCAGTGCATTGGTGACAACACAGAAGCTGGACAAGCTCATGGCCGCCGCACCGAACATCGGGTTTAATGTCCATCCGAAAATCGGGATCCACACACCTGCTGCCAGTGGAATACCGATCACGTTGTAGAAAAATGCCCAGAAAAGATTCTCATGAATATTTTTTAAGGTTGCACGACTCAGACGAACAGCGGCTGCCACATCACTGAGCCGGCTCTTCATCAGCACCACATCAGCAGCATCAATGGCCACATCCGTACCGGCACCGATGGCGATACCCATATCAGCTCTTGTCAATGCAGGCGCATCGTTGATACCATCCCCCACCATCGCTACCTTGCCATATTGCTGCAACTTTCGGATCACACTCTCTTTACCATCCGGAAGCACACCGGCAATCACATCATCCACACCGGCCTGTGCACCGATGGCTCTGGCTGTTCTCTCATTGTCGCCGGTCAGCATCACAACCCGGATGCCCATATTCCGAAGTTCACTGACAGCCTGTCTGCTGTCTTCCTTCATGGTATCTGCAACGGCAATAATACCGGCCAATCTGCCATTCTCTGAGAAAAACATCGGTGTCTTCCCCTGTTCCGCCAATGCCTCTGACTGTTTCAGCAAATCCTCTGACACTTCCGTCTGGGTTCTGATAAATGCATAATTGCCGCCGGCCAATTTGACACCATTTCTGACAGCTGTCAGTCCATTGCCCGGAAGTGCTTCAAACTCAGAAACGTCTTCTACGGTCAGATGCTGTTCTCCGACATATTTCAAAATTGCCTTTGCCAACGGATGTTCACTGCGTTTCTCAAGGCTGGCTGCCAACGCTAGCAATGATTCTTCTGTCACACCCTCCGCAGGAACCATATCTGTAACAACCGGTTCACCGTTGGTGATGGTACCTGTCTTATCCAGGGCAACAATTTGAACCTTGCCTGTCTCTTCCAGTGAAACAGCTGTCTTAAAGAGGATACCATTCTTGGCACCCATACCATTGCCCACCATAATCGCCACCGGTGTGGCAAGACCAAGGGCACACGGACAGCTGATAACCAGTACCGAAATGCCCCTCGCCAAAGCAAAACCGACACTTTCTCCTGCCAGCAGCCACACGATCATCGTAATAACTGCAATAGTGATCACCGCCGGTACAAAAACACCTGAGACCTTATCTGCGATCTTGGCAATCGGCGCCTTTGTCGCCGCTGCATCACTGACCATCTGGATAATCTGGGATAATGTGGTATCTTCACCGACACGGGTGGCCTCACAGCGGATAAATCCTGACTGATTCAAGGTTGCAGCCGATACGACATCCCCCGGCTTCTTGTCCACAGGAATGCTTTCACCTGTCAAAGCCGCCTCATTCAAAGCACTGGTTCCTTCCAGGATCACACCATCCACCGGCACATTCTCTCCCGGACGTACAAGGAATATATCTCCTTTCTTCACCTGCTCAATCGGAACAGTAACTTCCTGACCATTCCGTTCCACAACCGCTGTCTTCGAAGCCAGTTTCATCAACCCTTTGAGTGCATCTGTTGTCTTGCCCTTTGAGCGTGCCTCCAGCATCTTGCCCACTGTGATCAGTGTCAAAATCATGGCTGCAGATTCAAAATAGAACTCATGCATATAATGCATGACCATCTCCATATCGCCCTTCACCTGAGCATCTGTCATGGCAAATAACGCATACGTACTGTATCCAAAAGCCGCCGTAGAGCCAAGAGCCACCAGCGTATCCATATTCGGGGCACGATGCGCAAGACTTGTAAAACCACTGATGAAAAACTTCTGATTGATGACCATGACAATCCCTGTCAACAGCAGCTGAACAAGCCCCATAGCTATATGGTTGTTCTCAAAAAATGCCGGCAGCGGCCATCCCCACATCATGTGTCCCATGGAAAAATACATCAGTACAATCAAAAATCCCAGCGACGCCAGAAGTCTCCGCTTCAGAACCGGTGTGTCATGATCCTTCAGCATCTCCTCCTCAGCTGCCATCGATGAAGCCCCTGAATGCTCTGCAGCCTCACCCTTCACGGAGGCTCCATAACCGGCCGCTTCCACTGCCTGAATAATCGCCTGATCAGCTGCCGTCCCTTCCACACCCATGGAATTCGTCAAAAGACTGACTGAACAGGAGGTAACCCCCTCCACCTTCGAGACAGCTTTCTCCACACGGGCACTGCAGGCTGCACAGCTCATACCTGTCACAATAAATTGCTGCATGAATCTCTATCCTCCATTCTCTCTCGTATTCACAAACGATCAGATCTGCAAATTTTACTAAAAATAATATAGTAGTTTTACCCAAAATAAACGAACCATTCCACATGAAACCTGAAATGTCTCATACCGTCAATTTACCCCACCCCCCTGGGGTCATTTTTATTCTATACCTAATAAAAATAAAAGTCAATGCTCCTTATTGAAAAAAACATGCAGCTTGACATTGAATCACACTCATAAAAATGCTAGAATAATAATTAATACAGACACCCCTGGAGGGTGCCTAACGAAAGGAGCTCGCCATGAAAGCAGAACAGCAGAATATTAAAAGGCTGCTCAATACAGCAAAGGGACAGATTGACGGTCTGAACAAGATGATCGATGATGACAAATACTGCATCGACATTTCCAATCAGATTATGGCTACCATTGCCATCCTGAAAAAGGTCAATATTGAAATCCTTGATGCCCATTTAAAATGTTGTGTTCTTCACGCAGATGACCGTGAACGTGAAACCAAGATCAACGAAATATCTGAAGTGCTCAAGAAAGCACTGAAATAGCATTGGAGTTTTTATCATGACACCGAACAAAACCGTTTTTATAACCGGTGCCTCAAGAGGGATCGGGCGTGCCATCGCCATCCGTTTTGCAGCCGCCGGCTATCAGCTTGCCCTCTGCTGTCGGCAAAACACACAGTTGCTTGAAGATCTGCAGCAGCTGATCATCAGCCAATATCACACCGATTGTCTTATTTTCACCGGCGATACCGGCGACTACCATCAGCTGGAAACCATGATTTCTGAGACCATTGCACGTTTTCATCATATTGATGTCCTTGTCAACAATGCCGGTATCTCTTATATCGGTTTATTAACTGATATGTCACCGGATGACTGGCAGCGCATTGTCAACACCAACCTGACATCCGTTTTTAACAGCTGCCGACTGGCCGTACCGGGTATGGTCCATGAACATTCCGGCAAGATCATCAATATTTCTTCCGTATGGGGCTGCTGCGGCGCATCCTGTGAAGTGGCTTATTCCGCAACAAAAGGCGGCATCAATGCCTTCACCCAGGCCCTGGCCAAAGAGCTGGCCCCAAGCAATATTCAGGTCAATGCCGTTGCCTGCGGTGCCATTGATACCGAAATGAACGCTTTCCTATCGGAAGCAGATCGCATTGCTTTAACTGATGAAATTCCTTCCGGTCGTTTCGGTCGCCCTGAGGAAGTGGCTGAACTTGTTCTGGATTTAGCCCAAAAGCACAGTTACCTGACCGGTCAGATCATCCGGCTGGATGGCGGATGGATTTGATGCCGGAATAGAGAAAATATCTTATAAAGCAAATATATGCCCTGGGATTATGATCATCCTGGGGCATTTTAGTCACAAAAGGGATTCGAATAATCTCGAATCCCTTTTTCTATTCACTATTCAATTATGGACTTACATAATACAGAGGGTTCACATAATCTCCACCTACAGTCACACCAAAATGAAGATGTGCACCGGTAGAAATACCTGTAGAACCTACGGCTGCGATTGTCTCACCCTGTGATACGGACTGACCAGCGCTGACATATAAAGCACTGCAATGTTCATAAACTGTGCAGACACCATTTCCATGGCTGATAACTATGTAATTACCCATCGCACTGTTGTAGCTGGCAGTTGTAACAGTACCGCTTGCTGCAGCCCAAATGGATGAACCTGCTGAAGCACCGATATCCAGACCTCTATGGTAAGAAGATGCACCTGCTGTCGGTGAACTTCTGTAACCAAAGTAAGAAGTGATGGATGAACTGCCCACAGGCCAGATCATACCTGTACTTGAACTGGATGAACTGGAACTGCTGGAGCTGTCATCATAAGATGAATCGCTGGAACTGCTGGAGCTGTCATCATAAGATGAATCGCTGGAACTGCTGGATGAGCTACTTGAGCTGGAGCTGCTGGATGAGCTGCTTGAGCTGGAGCTTGAACTGCTTGAGCTGTTGTATTTCGCAGCTTCTTCAGCCGCCTTCTTCTTAGCAGCAGCTTCTTCTGCCGCTTTCTTCTGAGCTGCTTCCTCTGCAGCCTTCTTGCGTGCTGCTTCTTCTGCTGCCTTACGTTCCTGTTCAATAATCTGCTGAAGCAGGCTGTTCTCAGCATCGATCTCTTCCTGTGTAGAAGAAATATCGTAGTTGACAGAATCAATATCGGAACCGATAGCAACCAATTCTTCTTCCTTCTGTGCAACGATCTTCTCAAGAGATTCCTTCTCTACTTCATACTGTTCCTTCTGAGCTTCCTGAAGCTCCTTCTGCTCTTCGAGCTGAGCTTCGTATGCTGCAATCTGATCTCTGATATTCTGAAGACTCACAAGAAGATTGTGGTCATACTCATTGATCTTGGAAATATACTCCTGATTGTTCAACATTGTCTTCAAATCGCCCGAACCAAGCAGCATCTGGAGATAATCATCGTCTCCGGATTCATACATGGCCTTGATACGTGCCTTCAATGCTGTATACTGTGTCTTCTCATCTTCCTTGGCCTGTGCCAGGTTGTCCTGCGTAATGCTGATCTCAGACTCTGTCTGCTCAAGCTGTGCGGATACTTCCTCTAACTGTGCAAGATATGTCTTGATCTTACTGTCCAGTTCAGAAATATAGGACTCTGTATCTGACTTATTCTTCTTCAATGATGCAAGCTGCGTCTCAAGTTCGCTCTGCTGGCTCTTCAAATTCTCTATCTGGCTCTGGACTTCTGCCTTCGTTGCCGCCATTGTCGGAACTGCAAGTGAAACGCTGAGCGCAGCAACCAGAACACATCTGGTAAATCTCTTTAAACCGTGTTTCATGAAATACTCCTTCCAAAACGCTGTTTCAATCTCAATAATAATAGGGTTCCTCCACGATATATCGTATATAAAAACCCATCTGTGTATAATTATAGCATTTTCGGGCGCCTATTTCAAGTGTATTTCTAAATTATTTCAAAATTATTACATAACCATCTGTGCTTTGCAGATTTTACATCATCTGTGATCTGATTTGGTTGAGATCCGCAATCAAGGCATCCACATTTTCTTCCTTTGTAGCCCAGCTTGTGCAGAATCGCACGGCACTGTGGCTCTCATCTGTTTTCTCCCAGAAAGAATAACTGTACTTCCCGGCTAATTTTTCAAGAACAGCATCCGGCAAAACAGGCAGCTGCTGATTTGTTGAATTTTCCACATAAAAGCCATAACCGCACGCCTGGAATGCTTTTTTGAGTTTCATAGCCATATCAATGGCATGTCTGGAAATCTGCCAGTAAAGTCCATCCTCAAAAAGCGTCTGGAACTGAATACCAAGAAGCCGTCCTTTTGCCAGCATGCCGCCGCGCTGTTTGATCATATAACGGAAGTCTTTACTAATGGCAGGATTCGTTATCACGACAGCCTCACCAAACAACGCACCGACTTTTGTACCGCCAATATAGAAAACATCACACAATCTCGCAATATCTTCCAATGTTACATCATTATCTGCTGCCATCAGACCATAACCGAGGCGGGCGCCATCCAGGAATAATGGCATACCGCATTCATGGCAGACACGACTGATTGCTTCCAGTTCCTGCTTATAATAAATCGTTCCATTCTCAGTAGGATTGGAAATATATACCATTCCCGGCTGAACCATATGCTCTGAGCTGTCATCATTCATATGTGCTTCATAGGCTGCTTTAATCTGTTCAGCTGTGATCTTTCCTGCATGATCGCAAGGCAGAGCCAGCACTTTATGTCCTGTTGCCTCAATCGCTCCCGATTCATGAACATTGATATGGCCGCTTGCTGCTGTCAGCACCCCCTGATATGGCCGAAGAGCAGTGCAGATAATGGTCGTATTGGTCTGTGTTCCTCCGACTAAAAACTGCACATCAATATCTTCGCGGCCACAGGCCTTACGGATCAAACGTCTTGCCTCGTCACAATAAGGATCCAGACCATACCCTGGGGTTTGATCCATGTTTGTCTCAACCAGGCGCTCCAGAATCTTCGGATGGGCGCCTTCTGCATAATCACACTGAAATTCTATCATCAGTCTACCTCCAAAAAGCTTCTTAACTATTATATTATAAAACGTAAAAAGAGACTGCCGTTTCAGACAATCTCTTTGTATTATACTCTTTTCCTGACCTTTCTGCAATCGTTATTACTCTCTTCTGACTTAAGTTTTAACTGCTCATGCGCGTTTCGCTGCAAGTATTAATCATTTCTCTGACATATCCACATTGCAAACTCAAGAAACATGAATACTCATTTACTTGAAGTTTGCAATGCTGCTTATTTCAGAAGTATCACGCTCTGTGGCGGCATGTGCAGATACACATGGTCGCCTTTTTGAGGCAGGTATTTAGCTGCTCCGTGTTCTCCAACTTTGGCGACTTTCCACCAGATTCGCTCGCCATTCGGCACTCTGAAAAAGCAATACCATTCAAAGGGCAGTTCTGAAACATTTTCCACAGTGACGCCGATAACGTTTTTCATATTCTCCGGTTTTTCTGTCAGTACGTCGATATAATGGGCGCGGATACCGACGGCATGGATGTCATCAGCGACCGTTTCGTCCATTTCAAGAGTACAATGCCAATGCGGCACTTCGATACTGTTTTCAGCAATTTTGATGGCCTCAGTAATATTTTTGCAGCCTGTCAGCCGGGCTGCTTCTCTGTATTCCGGCTGATCAAAGATGTCTTTGGTGTCACCAGTGACAATAACCCGGCCCTGATCCAGAATCAACAGTCTGTCACAGAACTGATAAATTTCATCTCTGCTGTGGGATACCATAATCACATCCCCGGCATAATCACTGAGCTGTCTGATCATATCTTCCAGAAGCTGCTCTTTCAAAAAGCTGTCCAGCGCTGAAAATGGCTCATCCAGCAAAAGCATCTGAGGCTCACTGGCAAGGATTCGGGCTAATGCTACTCGCTGCTGCTGTCCGCCGGATAATTCATTCGGCATACGTCCGCCAAGATTCTGAAGGGCAAACTGTTCCAGAAGTCTGTCAATTTCTTTCTTCTTCGCATCACCGCTTTTCTTCATGGCAATGCCGATATTCTCTGTCACTGTCATTGTCGGAAACAATGCGTACTGCTGAAAAAGATAGCCGATGTGCCGCTCTCTTGCCGGCATATCGATCTTCGCCGCACTGTCATAAACAGTCCTTCCGTCCACAATAACTTTCCCTGAATCCGGCTTCACCAGACCTGCAATCATCTTCAGGGTCATGCTCTTGCCCATACCGGAACCGCCGAGAATACCAAGACTGCCACCATCATGCTCAAAAGCAACATCCATCCGGAATCCCTTGAACTTCTTATGTAATTCTACTGATAATGCCATTTTACCACCTCTGAATCTTGCTGATGCCATGCATGGTTATGATGTTGATTGCAAAAATAAAGACAAAGGCAATGGCCACCAGAACAATCACCCAGAAACCAGCCACATCATAGTTCTGTGCACTGACTTCTGCAGCGATCGCCACCGCCATGGTTCTGGTCTTTCCAAGAATATTGCCCGCCAGCATGGATGTCGCACCATATTCACCCAAAGCTCTTGCAAATGTTAAAATCGTTCCAGATGCAATGCCCGGTCCCGCTACCGGAATAACAACCTTTCTGAAAATTGTCCACTCCGATAAGCCCAGTGTCCTTCCTGCATAAATATAATTCACATCCACCTGCTCAAAAGCTGCTCTTGCATTTCGATACATCAACGGGAATGCAACCACTGTCGCCGCCAGAACACATCCCGGCCAGGATAAAACAACTTTAAACTGATAATGTTCCCACAGGTAAATACCAAGGGGACGCTTCAAGCTGAATATAAGCAGCAGCAAAAAACCGGCAACTGTCGGCGGCAGTACCAATGGTAAATTTAAAATGCCGTCCAAAATACTTTTTGACACAGGTTTTAATTTCATGGCCCACCTTGCACAGGCAATGCCGCCAAAGAAAGCCACGACCGTAGCAATAATCGCCGTCTTCAACGATATAAAAAGTGGGCTCATATCAATTGATGCCAGAAAATCCATATTTTTCTCCTATCAGAAAAGAGCGCCGCAAGCTATCTGCAGCGCTCCATATACCTATTATTACTTACTGGTTAACGGTAAAACCATATTTTTCAAATACAGATGTTGCTTCAGGTGTCTTCAAATAATCGACAAAAGCTTTCGCTGCTGCAACTTCAGCATCATCTGCTTCAGTATTCTTTACAAGACCAACAGGGTAGATAACTTTGGATTTAAGCTCTGTATCATTGGCTGTTGCGATAACATCAACCTTGTCTGCAACTGAAGCTGCATCTGTTGCATAAACGATACCAACTTCATTGCTGCCTTCGCTGACTGCAGCAAGTACAGCACTTACGTCTTCGCATTCATTAATCTCCATCGCCATTACCTGATCTGTAATACCAAGGTTGTCAAAAATCTCTCTTGCATACTGGCCAACAGGAACTGTGTCAGCTGCAAGTGCAAGGTTTGCCGCATCTGTAATATTCTCAAAACCTGTAACCTTTGTCTCTGTACCAGCTGGTTTGA
The DNA here is from genome assembly GCF_902381825.1 of Pseudocoprococcus catus. GTDB lineage: Bacteria > Bacillota > Clostridia > Lachnospirales > Lachnospiraceae > Coprococcus_A > Coprococcus_A intestinihominis. The sequence continues at coordinate 33,787 of NZ_LR698973.1, read as the reverse complement.
TCAGCTGAACTTTGTTCTCAAGAAGATCTGTAACATCTGCTTCCTGAACATATCCGCCTTCAACAAGTGCATTCATCTGCTTTGTTGCTGCTGAGAAGAATACATCACAAGCGCCGCCTTCTTCGATCTGTGTCTGAAGCTTGCCTGAGCTGCCTGCATTAAAGACAAGATCAACATTTGGCTGAACAGATTTATAATTGGCTGAAATTTCATCCATGGCATTGCTCAAGCTGGCTGCAATATACACCTGAACAGTTGCTGCTTCGCCCTCAGCTGCCTGTGTCTCAGATACTGCTTCTGTGGAAACTGCTGACTCTGTTGATGCCGTCGCTTCTGTTGCCTTTGTTGTTTCTGTGCTCTTATTTCCGCAGCCTGCTAAAGCTACTGCAATCATGCAAAGTACAAGAACACTGCTTACTAACTTTTTCATTTGATTCCCCTCCTATATAAATAGAAAATCTTACTAACATCAGCATACTGAATTTAACCTTAAAAGTCAAATAGTCGAGCACTCCAAAAACAATGTGCTTGCCATTTTATGTCAACTGTATTATACTCTATTTATAGACAGAATCAATAAATTCTATAAAAAATACCGTACTTACGGCCTTTTTCCAGAATTTATTTTATTTAACCTTAAGATTATTGTTCTTTTCAATAAACAGGAGTTTTTGTATGGAATTAAAACAGTTAGAGGCCTTTGTGGCCGTTGTTGATTATAATAGCTTTTCTGAAGCCGCCCGCCATCTTTTTCTGACCCAGCCAACAGTCAGCGCCCATGTGGCTTCCCTTGAAAAGGAATTGGATACCAAGCTCATTTCCCGCACCACAAAGAAGCTGCACGTCACCCCTCAGGGATATGATCTCTATGATTCTGCAGTCTCCATGCTGAAAATCCGGGATCATATTCTCAATGAATTTGTCGGCTCTCACAAACAGATTATTGAACTTGGGGCATCCACCATTCCATCTTCCTATGTGCTTCCTGAAGTGCTCAGTGCCTTCGGTCAATTAAACCCGGATATTTATTTTCATTCTGAATTATCTGACAGCATGGGCATTATCCAGCAGGTTGAAAACGGCCGCCTTGATTTTGGACTGGTGGGAATGACCACTGATTCATCAGAGCTGATTTTTATCCCTTTTCTTGAGGATGAGCTTGTCATCGTCACCCCGGTTACCCCCCATTACCTAGAGATTTCCAAAAAAAATGTAACCATTGCAGCTTTTTTAAATGAACCTTTTATTCTTCGTGAAAAAGGTTCCGGTACAAAAAAAGCCATCGACCAGTATCTTGAACAGCAGCGTATTTCATCGGGAGCCATCAATGTTGTAGCACGTATGAATGATCTGGAAGCAGTCAAACGCTCCATCATTAACGGACTTGGCATCTCCATTCTCTCAGCCAAATCTGTCCAGGACCTGAATGCCAGCCGACAGGTTTTGATTTTCCCGTTGGCGCATCCGGCACCCACGCGAAAACTTTATATCGTATACAAGAAGGAACATGCACTGCTGCCCCATGTCAGACGATTTATACAGTTCGTCAGGAGCTATTATCAGCCTCAATGAGAAAACTCAACCGTAAAAACAGATGGCGGGTCTCTATAAACAAACACGTTGATTTTCGCGATTTTGCTGCGCCGCATATTGACAGCTTTTACGCATAAACTCGCCCTACGGGCTCGGACAATGCTTCAAAGCTGTCGCTATGCTCGCAAAATCGCGAAAATCTGCCTACTGTTTGTTTATAGAGACCCGCCATCTGTTTAGACGGTTTCGGAGTTTATTGGCATGTTCAGGTATTGTAAAACGCTTTTCACTTCTGTTCCTGCGCTACACAGCTGTTTCCACAATTTTTTGTAGCGCCTCCATAGACAGCCCTTCAAAAATGATATTCGCTCCATCAAATCTCTCTGCCTGCGCTTTGATTATTTCAATAAATGTCTCAAATGGAACGTATCCCAGCATTTTTTCCTGTGAGATTGAGTAAAAATAAACTTCATATCTGTCACATTTTAACCCTTTCCCTGTTTCCGGGTCAGAAATTCCCAATGGCACCTGTCCTTTTAGTGGAAAGATTGTCCGGCAATCCTCTGTCACTACATATCTGCCGACAACGCCCACCTCGGTTCTGAAAAACTGCGGCCGCGCATAATAGGCATCTACAGACTGTTTTTCATGCAGCCATCTGCCGAAAGCATCCACATCGTGTCTGAATTTTTCTGCTTCCGGTACACCAAGGACGACCGGGAACATGACACTGTACAATGTCAGGGATTCCTTTTTGCCGGATAAAATATCCCCACAAACACTTTCGAGAACCGTTTCATTAAAGGCCTGCATATCCGGTATCAGCGAAACAAGCTCCGAAAGCGCGGTGATATTGCCGTCCATCTCGATTTCACATTTCCAATAAGATGCAATTCTTTGTATTGCAGCGAAAAAATCATTCAGTCCTTCACGACTGTCGGGGCTTAACGCCCGCAAATCCACATAATCCTTTTTTTCCGGTGTCCACTCGATACTGAAGCCGCGGGATATATGATTCGAATGATACAAAATGATTTCATCACTGCTTAAATCATTTTCTTTTAATTTCATACCATCGCTGGTTCCATAGCACAAATCAGAACCTGTAATCACATGCAATGGCAGTGTCTTTTTTAATAAACCTTTCTGCGTTATTCTGATATCTATTGACATTTCTAACGACACCTTTCTTATGTTCAAAAAGCCGCCGCAGATTTCACAAAATCCACGACGACTTTTTGATTATCGTTCTTCTCGGAAGTAAGAGTTGCCAAGGCTCTCCGGCGGCTGATATTCTTTCTTCTTTCTGAAGCTTGTGAAAATCAGTACGACGATGGTTACAAGGTATGGCAGCATCTTGAATATCTCCTGCATGGAACGGCCAAGCCCCGGTATATAGAGGTAGAGGATATACAGGGCACCAAAGAGGAAAGATCCCCAGATGGCGTTAATAGGCTTCCACAATGCAAAGATAACAAGGGCGATGGCCAGCCAGCCTCTGTCACCGAAACCATTGTTGGTCCATGTACCGCCTGAATATTCCATAACGAAATACAAACCGCCAAGACCACTGATGGCACCACCGATAATAGTTGCCAGATATTTATAAAGTGTGACATTAATACCGGCTGCATCCGCTGTGGCAGGGCTTTCACCTACTGCTCGAAGATTCAGACCTTTTCTCGACTTATACATAAACCATGAAACAAGGATTGCCAGTATAATGCCGAAATAAGTCATAAAACCATAGGAAAATAAAACATCACCGATAACAGGGATCTTGGATAATCCCGGAATTTTGGTACGGTAGGTACCGCCTGTCACAGCAACGGAAATCTGACCGACACCGCCTGCCAGCTGTGAAAGAGAACCACCAAAAAAGTTGCCGAAACCAACACCGAATGTTGTCAGCGCAAGACCTGTAACATTCTGATTAGCTCTCAATGTAATAGTCAGAACACTGTAGATTAATGCACCAAAACCGGAAGCCAACAAGGCACACAGCATGGAAATAAGCACGCCCACAATGCCGCTTGGATTCTCTGCTCCGCTTTCATAGATAAAAGCACCCATCAACCCGGCAATACCGCCCATATACATCAGTCCCGGAACACCCAGATTCAGGTTGCCGGATTTCTCTGTAATAATCTCGCCTGTTGCGCCAAAGAGCATACCGATGCCCTGAGCAATGGCTTTTTGAATAAAAACAATCAATGCACTCATATCATCGGCCTCCCTTACTTATGTGCTTTTGTAAATGCAATTCTGTAGCGGATAAAGAATTCGCTGCCCAGAATAAAGAATAAAATGATACCTGTAATAACATCGGATGCATTCTCATTCAGATTGAACTGTGACGCAATCTGAATAGCACCTTTTCCCATGAAAACAAGGAAGAAGGATACAAGAATCATTACGAATGCATTAAATTTGGATAACCATGCAACGATAATAGCTGTAAAGCCACGACCGCCGGCAGTTGATGTAGAAATTGTATGGCTGGCACCGCTGACCAGAAGGAATCCGGCAATACCGCATATACCGCCTGAAATACCCATTGTACGGATAATGGTACGCTTTACATTGATGCGGGCATAGCGGGCCGTATCCTGGCTTTCACCGACAACAGCAACTTCATAGCCCTGCTTGCTGTATTTCATATAGATATACATGCCAATGGTAAATACAAGAACAATCACGACATTCCAACCGTAAGTCAGTCCGCCCAGTTCCGGCAGCCATCCGGCGCGGGTCGCTGAATTGATAATACCGACCGTATTGGAACCTGCCGGATTTTCCCAGTAAACAATACAGAATGTAACAATCTGCATAGCCACATAATTCAACATCAAGGTAAACAATGTCTCATTTGTATTGAAATAAGCCTTGAAAATCGCCGGAATAACGCCCCAGATAACACCTGCTGCCATGCTGGCCACAAACATCAGGATCATCAGAACCGGTGTCGGCAGTGAATCGCCGGCATAAATCATTAATGCAGCCGTAGCTGCACCGCCCACAAGAATCTGGCCTTCTGCACCGATATTCCAGAATTTCATCTTAAAAGCCGGTGTCAGGCCGATAGCGATCAACAGAAGAACCATTGTATCTCTGATCGTCACCCATGCTCTTCGGCTGGTACCGACAGCACCTGAAAAAATACCTTTGTACACTTCAACAGGATTCATCTTTGTCAATCCAAAAATCACGATCGCACAGACAATCAGTGAAAGCAGCACTGCAATCAGTCTGATCAGCCATGCTTTCCACCAGACAATAGAATCCCTGGCCGCAATATGCAATGAAGAATCTTTAAACATGGCTCTCCTCCTTCTGTCCTTTCGTCATCAATAATCCGATTTCATCCTTTGTCGCTGTTCTGCCGTCTACAATACCTGTTACACGGCCGCCACACAATACAAGAATTCTGTCAGATATTTCAAGCAACACGTCCAAATCTTCAATAACACAGATAACCGCAACACCTTTCTTCTTCTGCTCGTTCATCAAATTATAAATCTGATAAGAAGAATTGATATCCAGGCCTCGCACAGGATAAGCCACAAGAAGAATATCCGGATGCATGGCAATTTCACGGCCCACAAGTACCTTCTGGACATTACCGCCGGACAATCGTCCAACAGGGGTTGAAACTCCCGGTGTCACAATGCTAAGCTTGTCAATCAGGCGTTCAGCCAACTCTCTCGGTTTCTTTCTGTCCGCAAATATACCTTTGCCCTCTCTGTAGCTGCGAAGCATCATATTGTCCGTCATATCCATGGAAGCAACCAGTCCCATACCCAGTCTGTCCTCCGGGACAAAGGAAATATGCGCAATATGTATACTTTCTTTGGAAATGTGTTCCGGAGATTTGCCTGAAATAACAACTTCCTTTCCATGCTCGTTCACACAGCTGATGGTGCCTTCTGCAATCGGGCAAAGATTTGTAATAGCCTCCAGCAGTTCCTTCTGTCCACTGCCTGCAATTCCGGCCACACCAAGAATTTCGCCGCCAAAGGCAGTAAAGCTGACATCATCCAGTGACTTCACCCCTTCATTATCCAGACAGGTAAGACCGGATACTTTTAGGATTTCCCTTGGATTCTCCGGTTCCGGGCGATCAATATTCAGACTGACCTTTTCGCCAACCATCATCTCTGTCAGCGAACTTTCTGTTGCATCACATGTATTCACCGTACCGATATACTTACCTTTACGCAAAACGGAAACTCTGTCTGAAAGTGCCAGTACTTCGTGCAATTTATGTGTAATGATAATAATAGAACGACCATCCGCTCTCATGTTTCTGAGTACTGCAAATAACTTCTCTGTCTCCTGCGGTGTCAGAACGGCTGTTGGTTCATCCAAAATCAGAATGTCCGAACCACGATAAAGCATCTTCACGATTTCAACAGTCTGCTTCTCTGATACAGACATTTCGTAAATCTTCTTCCGGCAATCCAATTCAAATCCATACTTATCAACCAGTGCCTGAATGTCCTTGATGACCTCATCCATGTTCAACGTCATCTTTCCCGGCAATCCCAGAATGATATTCTCTGCTGCTGTCAGCACTTCAATTAACTTAAAATGCTGATGGATCATTCCGATTCCCAGATCGAAAGCATCTTTCGGAGAAGAAATCATGACTTCTTTGCCGTTTACAAATATCTGTCCTTCATCCGGGAAATAAATACCCGACAGCATATTCATCAATGTGGTCTTACCGCTTCCGTTTTCACCCAGAAGAGACAGGATCTCTCCTTTTCTTACGGTCAGATTAACACTGTCATTGGCAATGACTTTTTCACCAAAACGTTTTGTAATATTTTTTAATTCAATGGCATTTACTGCTTCCACCATCAAGCCTCCTTCAACATACCAAAATGAGGCTGTCATGCGACAGCCCCACTTCAGATATCATACGATTACTGTGTTACTGCTGTAATGCCATCGATGATGAAATCGAAAGCTGGTGCAGAAGCTTTTTCAGATTCATGGAAATAACCGTCGCTGATGTATTCGCTGTCAGCATCTGTCAGTTCCTTGCCATTTACAGTGAATGTAGAGGTATCAAATACATGAAGGCTGCCATCAATGATCGCATCTTCAACTTCTTTAACCTTTTCAGCTGTACCTTCTGCAACGACCTTGTCATTGAGGTCTGTCAGTTTGTCTGCGCCTTCAGCAAAGCCCTTGCACCAGTCTGTATCAATAGCTGTACCGTCGATGACGGATTTTGTTGCATATTCATAATAAGGTTCCCAGTTAATGGAAGCACTTGTCAGAGCTGCATCAGGAGCTGTTTCAATCATAGAAATATTGTAACCAACACAAGGAACACCTGCTGCCTGACAAGCTGTAGGCGCACCTGTTGTATCTGCATGCTGGCTGATCAGAACACATTTATCTGCGATCAGAGATTCAGCACATTCTTTCTCAAGGTCAAAACTTGCCCAGCTGTTTGTGTACTTCACTTCCATTGTAGCGGATGGGCACTGACTTCTTACACCAAGGAAGAAGGATGTGAAACCGCTGATAACTTCTGCATATGGATAAGCACCTACATAACCAACCTTAGCTGTATCTTCTGTAATCTTGCCATCTGCGATCATCTCATTCAGTTTCATACCGGCTACGACACCTGATACATAACGGGATTCATAGATAGATGTAAAGTAGTTGTGCATATTGGCAAGTCCACTGCCGGCTGCCTGATACCCTGTTGCATGACAGAACTGTACATCCGGAAATTCAGCTGCGGCCTGAAGGATATAAGATTCATGACCAAAGCTGTTGGCAAAAACGATATTGCATCCCTGGTCTGCAAGGTCTACGGCTGCATCATAACATGTCTCATCTTCAGGAATGTTCCATTTGATGATGATCTGATCATCAGAAAGGCCAAGTGCTTCCTGCATACCCTTTGCACCGGCATAATGAGCGGCTGTATAACCTTCATTCTCATCACCGATAAAAATAAAACCAACTTTCAAATCCTTAACATCTACACCTTCGCCAACCTTCTCTGCTGTCTCACCTGTAGATTCTGCTGCTGTTGACTCAGCGGCTGTCTCACTGTCACCTGATGCAGGTGCCTGTGTTTCCTTTGTTCCTGAATTACCGCAAGCTGCAAGAGAAGCAGCCATTACTACGGTCAATACAAGTGCCAAAAACTTTTTCATAGTAACTACCTCCTTATTACGTGTGCTTAAAAACAAAAAGAGGCATGAACTTCTCACTATTCATGCCTCTTTGCATGACAAAATACCATCTCTTTCTGCCATTGTTTTCAAACGATCTGCTAATTTTAGTATAACACTGATTTTCGGTGTGTCAACAATTTCTGTCTTTCGTTTTTCTTATTTCATTTATAAGAATGACTATATTTTCCAGATTTGTGTTATTTTGTCTATAACTATATCTATTTTTATAAAATATTCTGACTATTCTCCGTATCTTTCAGGACCCTTGCTGAGTTTCTGCATCATCATCTCAATTCGCTGCCATTCGGCCTCCGTCTCAATGGCATGGATCAGAATCTGTTCATCCTCCTGCTCCGGATCGTAAGACGCTGCATAAATATTATAATTACCCGTCTCATTGATGGAATTGTCTGTATAAATCACATAATTCTTCCCTGAAAGATCGTCCTCAAAAGCCCCCATCACAGAACCTCTGATAATCTGACCGGTTTCCGTTACAAATGTTATTAAATCTGCCATAAAACCGTCCTATTCCAAGCCGAGACTCTTCTTGGTAAAATTCCAGGAATCTTTGCACATGCGTTCAAGATCATACTTTGCTTCCCATCCAAGTTCTCGCTTTGCCTTTCCAGGGTTCGCATAACAGATGGCAATATCCCCTGCACGACGCGGTTTGATCACATAAGGAATCTTGATACCATTAGCAGCTTCAAATGCCTTAACAATATCCAGTACACTGTAACCGATACCTGTACCCAGATTGTAAATATTCACGCCTGTAGAAGAAGTTACCTTCTCAACAGCATTCACATGACCCTTTGCCAGGTCAACCACATGGATGTAATCCCTGACACCTGTACCATCCGGTGTATCATAATCATTGCCGAATACCCCCAGACACTCCAGCTTGCCGGCTGCTACCTGTGCAATATAAGGCATCAGGTTGTTCGGAATACCGTTCGGGCTCTCACCAAGGAGACCGCTCTCATGGGCACCGATTGGATTAAAGTAACGAAGCAGTACAACACTCCATTCCGGATCCGGTACACAGAAATCTGAGAAGATTCTTTCAAGCATCAGCTTGGTTGAACCATATGGATTCGTTGTAGATAATGGGAAATCTTCTGTGATCGGTACTGTCTTCGGGGCACCGTAAACAGTTGCTGAAGAACTGAAGATAATGCGCTTACAGCCATATTCATTCATCAGTTCACATAAATTCAATGAACCGGAAATATTGTTCTTGTAATAAGCCAGCGGCTTCTGAACGGATTCGCCAACGGCTTTGAGTGCAGCAAAGTGAATCACCGCATCAAACTTATGCTCTTCAAATATAGGACGCATAGACTCTTTGTCCAGCATATCCGCTTTGTAGAAAATCAGCTTCTTGCCTGTAATCTTCTCCACTCTGTCAACAACATCTATCTTGGAATTGTAAAGATTATCAAATGCTACAACATCGTAACCTTTATTCAGAAGTTCCACACATGTGTGTGAACCAATATAGCCTGTACCACCTGATACTAAAATTTTCATAATAAAATCCTTTCTGTTATAACTTTCCAGGGCCGTCGCCTATTTGGCAAATATAGAAGTCGGCCGGATAGCCGATTTGCTGTCTGTAAATTCTACCAACGTTTTTTATAAAATTGTCGACAGCTTCTGTGCGGACGAGGCTGATGGTGCATCCACCGAAACCTGCGCCTGTCATACGGGAGCCTAAAACACCTTCTGTATCCCATGCTGCTTCAACTAAAGCATCCAGTTCATCTCCTGTGACTTCATAGTCATCCCTCAGGGACTGATGGGATGCGTTCATAAGCCGACCAAATCGGTTCAGATCATTGTTCTCCAGAGCCTGCACAGCCTGAATGGTCCGCGCATTCTCTGAAACAGCATGCCTTGCACGCCTTCTGCAGACATCGTCAGTAATCGCTGCCTGATATTTTTCAAAATCATCCATGGATAACTCACCAAGCTGTCTGATCGATGCAACTTTCTGTAAATCAGCCAGTGCCCGCTCACACTCCATGCGTCTGAGGTTATACTTGGAATCAGCCAGACCGCGTTCCTTATTCGTACATGAAATGATCAGCTGCATATTCTGAAGCTGTACCGGTACATAACGATAGGACAAATTCTCTGTATTCAGATAAATCGCCTGATGCGCTCTGCCCATGGCCACAGCAAACTGATCCATCACACCGCAGCGGACACCATTAAATGTATTCTCCGCATGCTGACTGATCAGTGCTATCTCCTGATCGGATACCTCAAATTCAAATATATCTCTAAGTGCCCATCCTGTCAAGACCTCAAGGGAAGCAGAAGATGACAGCCCTGCTCCGCTGGGCAGGTTGCCGTAAACCATCATTTCAAAACCACAGGCCGGCTGCATACCTTTTTCTTCAAAGGCCCATATCACACCCTTCGGATAATTGGCCCATCCATCCTCATCATCATGTTCCAGCTGACCGGTCAGTGAACTGTTGATAATGCCCGCTTCAGGATAATTCATTGAATAAAAAAACAAACGCTTATCCTGACGTTTTCTAACCACCGCATACGTGCCAATATCCAGTGCACATGGAAATACATGGCCGCCATTGTAATCTGTATGTTCACCGATCAAATTCACACGTCCGGGTGCAAAGTAAACCTGTGCACCTTCCGCATTTCCAAACCGTTCTGCAAATTCACGCAGTAATCGTTCTTTCATCAATCATCAACCGCCTTTCCGGCAACTATCTGCCATTGTCACACAGTTATATTTTAATTCTCAAGAGACTTTTTTTCTTTTCAGACGTCTTCTTCGTTTGCCGCCTTCCCATGTTTCCTTCCATAATACAGGATGGAATAAAACGAGCATTGGGAACAGTTCCAGACGTCCCGCCAGCATATCAAACATCAGGACATATTTCGACAATATTGAAAGTCCGCCAAAATTCTTGGATGGGCCAACATCTGCCAGCCCCGGTCCCATATTGTTCATCGTTGTCAAAACGGCTGTAAAATTCGTGGTCAGATCTCTTCCTTCCAAGGCCACAAGAAGGAAAGATACCGCAAATATCAGGGTAAATGTAATAAAGTAAACAGCTACGGAACTGATGGCTCCCTGATCCAGTGCCTTGCCCTCCATCTTAATCATACGGACACTCTTCGGATGAAGATAAGCATTCAATTCGCGTTTCACGCTCTTCAGCATCATGATAACACGCGAAACCTTAATACCGCCTCCGGTACTTCCCGCACAGGCGCCAATAAACATGATGATGATCAATACCACCTTCGACGCACTTGGCCACAGATCAAAATCCACTGTAGAATAACCGGTAGATGTCATCAGAGATCCAACCTGGAAAACCACATGGCGGATCGTATCGGCAGCTGTCATTGTCTTGTCATAGATATTGATAAAGATCAATGCACTGGCTGCTGCAATGACCAGAAAATAACCTTTGACCTCTTCCATGTCAAAGGCCTGCTTAAAGCGCTTCATCAATAAAAAGTAATAGGCATTAAAGTTGACACCGAATAAAATCATAAAAATGGCAACAACCCACTGAATATAAGCTGAATAACCGCCAATGCTTGTATTCCGTACACCAAATCCACCGGTGCCTGCTGTACCGAAAGTGATCATCATGGCTTCAAGGAACGGCATTTTGCCAATAAGCAGGAAAATCAGCTCGACAATGGTCATGCCGAAATAAATTAAATAGAGAATACGCGCTGTCGCACGTACCTTTGGCACCAGCTTGCCCACAGATGGCCCCGGGCTCTCCGCTCGCATCAGGTTCATATGTGAACCGCCGCTCAGCGGGATAATCGCCAAAAGGAAAACAAGCACGCCCATACCGCCAATCCAGTGACTGAAACTCCGCCAGAAAAGAATGCTCTGTGACAGACATTCGACATCCGACAAAATGCTGGCGCCTGTTGTTGTAAAACCTGATATCGTTTCAAATAACGCGTCTGTAAATGCAGGAATCTCTCCTGACAAATAAAATGGCAGACAGCCTACCAGACTGATCATAATCCATGACAACGCAGTCGTCACGCAGCCTTCCTTCAGATAGAATACCGTATTGGCTGGTTTCTTTCTTACCATCAGATAGCCGATCACAAAACTCAGCACTGCTGTAAGCAAAAACCAGTAACCTGCGGATTCTCTATAAAAAACTGCGACAATGCAAGGAAATAAAAGAAGTACCGATTCCACTTTCAATACACTGCCCAGAATAAATCTGATCATTCCTCCGTTCATCTGGCACCTCCACTACCGCAAAATATCTTCAATATTCTGGAAACCGGTATGTGTTGTTACGATGACAACTGTATCCCCGGCCTGAATACAATCCATACCACCTGGAATAATGATTTTGCCGTATCGATTAATACAGGCGATCAGCAGATTATCTTTTGTGTTCAGGTCTTTCAATGGCACATCCGTCACTCTTGAACTGGCACTGACATTAAATTCGATGGCTTCTGCCCTTGAATCAAACATATGGTAAATCGTCTCCACATTGCTGCTGTCCATGGATGCCTGTTTTGCACGAACATAGGCAACAATCGCCTCCGCCGTAATATACTTCGGATAAATAACACTGCCAAGATCCAGTTTATCGATAAGATTATGGAAAGCATTTCTGTTCACCTTGGTAATGACCTTGGCATCAGAAACTTCCCTTGCATGGAGCGCCAGCAGCACATTCTCCTCATCAATACCTGTCAGTGGAACAAGTGAATCCACATAAGCAATTTCTTCTTCCTTCAGCAGTTCTTCATCTGTACCATCGCCATTGATGATCGTTGCCTGAGGCAGCAAAACACTCAATTCCCTGCACCGCTTTCTGTCCATCTCTATGATCTTGACTTCAATTCCCATGTCCAGCAGCATCTTGCCAAGATAATAAGCTGCCTTACCGCCTCCGATGATCATCGTATTATGCACCGGTTTGTTCGGCATTCCGATACGCTCAAAAAACTCCTTTGCCGCTTTGGATGCAGCGATAAAAGAGACAACATCTCCCTGATGCAGCTCAAAATTACCATCCGGAATAAATACCTGTTTCTCTCGCTCTACAGCACATACAAGCACATCACCCGAAATATTTCTGGCCATGGCCATAACCTTCTGGCCATCCAGTCTGTTATTCACCGGAATCTTAAAACGAATCATCTGTGCCTGTCCATGGGCGAATGAGTTGACACCTAATGCTGCCGGCAAGCTGAGTACATGCGTAATCTCATTGGCTGCTTCCATCTCCGGATTGATGATCATTGCCAGTCCCAGCTTCTCCTTCAAATAAGAAACCTCATCGCTGTAATCCGGTGTACGGACACGGGCAATGGCTGCACAATCACCCACACGCTTTGCTACCGTACAGCAAAGCAGATTCAGCTCATCAGAATCTGTCACAGCAATCATCAGATCTGCAGTGTCAATACCTGCTTCTCTCTGAATCTTATAACTGGCACCATTTCCTACAATTCCCATAACATCATACATATCTGTCAATGCCTGAAGACGATCTGAACTTCTGTCCACCAGTGTAATATCATGTCCTTCCTTATATAACTGTTCCGTCAGGGAGGCACCAACTTTGCCGCAGCCCACGATAATAATATTCAGGCCTCTCTTTCCCTGCTTATGGTCTTTCGCCATTTCTTCATTTCCTCCATTATGATAATGACAGCATTTTACTGCTCAGAATTCATTCCTTCTATAAAAATGTAACACCTAACAAACTGCAACATTTACAATGCTATATCATTCAGACTCCATATAGTATAACATACTCAAAAAAAGGATGGAATAGATAAATGTATCTATTCCATCCCTGACTAAACAAATCACCTTTACATACAGGCCGCCCTGTACTTTGTCATTCAATTAAACAATATCAAGCCAGACCTTGTGATCCGGCGCAGGAAATGCCCGATCAAGAAGTCTGTATTCCTCTTCTGTCAGCTTAATTTCCGCCGCCTGACAATTTTCAAGAACATGCTCCGCTTTGCCGCTTCTAGGAATGGCAATCACATTCTCATGATGAAGTACAAATGCCAGTAGCACCTGCATGGCGGTTATATGTCTCTGCTCTGCGACCATTTGAACAGCCTTATTATTCAGCAGTCCCCTTCTAAGATCACCGCCCTGTGCCAATGGACAATAGGCCATCAGCGGAACATGATGCTCTTCAAGCCACGGCATCAGATCATATTCTACTCCTCTTGACCCCAAATGGTATAATACCTGATTCACTGCGCAATGATCTCCATTTTTTACAGAAAATAATTCTTCCATATCATCTGTATCAAAATTAGAAACACCCCATCTGCGGATTTTTCCTTCTTTGACCAACTGCTCCATGCACTCAACGGTCTCTCTCAAAGGTACCTGCCCACGCCAGTGAAGTAAATATAAATCAAGATAATCTGTCCTTAAATTTCTCAATGAACGATCCAGTGCATCAAAAATATGGGCACGTCCCGCATTATGAGGATATACTTTTGAAACAATAAAAAGTGAACTTCTGTCTATTCCTTTTATAGCCTCCCCTATTAACTGTTCCGACTTGCCGCTGCCATACATTTCCGCTGTATCAATCAAACTGCATCCAGCATGAATTCCTGCTCTCAATGCTTCAATTTCCTGTTTTCTTGCTGCCTTATTTTCTCCCAGATACCAGGTTCCCATCCCCAGACGAGGCATCCTGCTGCCATCATTCAGTTTAAGATATTCTTCTTTCATGATATACGCCTCCCATTCACGTATTTTTCTGATACACTATCCATTTTAGTTCAAATTTATCAATTTCACTATATTTTTTGTTTTATTATGTTATGCAAATAATCCGGAAACATAGCTTTCACTTTTCCTTCTAAAATAGATTCTATACGGCTTCTATCCACATTCGGCAGTATCTCTTCCACCGGAAGGCCTACAACTTCTTCTTCATCCTTGCCAATGCGATTCTCAATCATTTTATTGATAACGATAATATTACCCACCGTATTTAACTTGATAATACTATTAAAGGATGTATCCAGTACCGTTTCAAACTGTGCCGTATTCAGTTTTTCACTCTCTGCAACTCTGGCCAGGTCTGCCGCTGCCGTCAACGCCTCTCTGATGGACTCATCCGTCGCTTCATAAACACGCTTTGCAATCAGCAGCATATCTTCATAAGGCAAAAGCATTCCAATCTTAATCATCGCTTACCTCCTTGTCTTCATCATCAAACTTTTTTATCATAATATAAAATAAGCCGAAAAGCACTGCTCTTCGACTTATTTCTATCATAGAATTGTTTCCGTTTTTAATTATTCTTCAAATTGTCAGACAGCCTGACTGCAATGGGCATTTGCTCTACCAGCTGACTGCAATATCAAGCTGTGTGGAATTGCCGGATGCAAAGCCACCTGTATCACAGACAATACCAAGTCCAAGACTCGTCTCTACAATTGAGCCTCTCGGATGGACATTCAGATTGGCAGCAACCATTACATAATCACCAAGCATCTTCACACCGTCATCTCTGACCCAGTACTCATCTGTATTGCCAAGACTTCTCATAATGCTGACAACACCTGACATATTCAAATTATAATATGTTTCCTTACCGCTTGGTCCGTTAATCGTACCTGCCGAAGCAGTCAGAACAGGCCCATCCCAGCTGCTTGCTGTATAACCATTCACCTCGTTCTGATCTGTTGTAATATAATCACCGTGAACATATCGGATGTGACCTTCAAAATCAATTGCATACCAGCCATTCTCCTCATCTCTCAGAATCTTGACTTCTTCACCCCTCTTCAGTGTTCCGACTTTATCTGATTTCTCAGAGCTGGCTCTGCGCACATTGAGAACAGAACATGTTACATAGCCTGTATTCTCTTCTGTATTCTCTTCTGTCTTCTCTTCCTGTACGCTCTGTGTATTCTGTGCGTTCTGTGCAGTGTCTGTATCTTTGGTGTCAGCTGCAAATGCCGGTACTGTCATCAGTAAAGATACTGCAACAGCAGTGCCAAGTAATGCAAGTTTTCTTTTAATCATTGATATAAACCTCCTGTAAAAACGTAGTTTTACATTCTCATATTGACTTGTAGTGGGATCTGTTTTTTTACTAAAATATTTCATTTGTTACAAAAACATTACGGATAATATATCATATTATTACTCTTTTGTCAAATTTATGTTTCCTGCAACATTTTCCAATCATCGACACAACACCTAATCCACAAGTCGAAATACCTTTTCTGCATGCAAAAAGTCCCGAAACATTGTCGTTCCGGGGCTGATAATCATTTATGCTGTTTTACATTTATGCTATTTTATATATTACACAATTAATCCGTCTCAATCTGCTCGCCTTCATTGGCATCTTCCATGGTCACGTCAATTTTTGCCTTATGCGTTCCCTTTCCGATTGCACCATTCGCTGCTTCTGCATTCTCATCGCCTGCCTCCGCACTCTCCACATAATGCAGCCGCAGCACTGCCTGGGCCCAGTTCAAACCAACCACAGCTGTTTTATTCTTTACTGCACCGGCCTGTTGCATCAAATCTAACAATTCCTCCAGTACTTCCCGGGTCAGATAACCGCCCCTCCAGTGAAAGGTCAATGTTTTTCCTTTTTTGGCCGCCTGAAGGAAACGCTTATATACCTCCTCTGTCTTTGTAAAAGACAGCTTCTTCTCTTTGTAATAAAAACGGCTGTTGTCAGTACATGCAGGTGCCGGCGCAATCAACGGCTCATGATCCCTGAATACAGCTTTATCGTCCAAATTGAAATAATCATAACGAATCTCCGGTGCACCGCTTCCACTGCGCCCGAGACTGTTGTCAAATGTGGCATCCAGATGATAATACTTTCCATCCAGCCGGATAATATTCCAGGTATGTCTGTACTTAATACCTTTTTCAGGATTATTTCCGCAAATGGCTATGATGCACCAGAGATTCAGTGCATCACACAGAATTTTCACTGACTTAGCAATGCCTTCACAGACACCGACCCCCTGTCCAAGAGGCCCGATTATCTCATGGGAATAGGCCTTTTTCAGCTTATCATAACGTACATTCTCACAAACAAAATCATGGATATATTTTTCCTTCTCTATGTCCGACAAATGCTTCGCCGGACGTATCAACTTGTCCACTCTGGCCTTTAAAGCTCTTTGATGTTCACGGATTTTGTTCTTCTCAAAAATATACTCCGGTATAAAAATATAATTCGGTGAATCTTTGAAATATTTGTACTTGAATCCTGTAGCCCAAAAAATCTCCGGATGATCCAGCCGCAACTGAAAAAATACATCATAGAGCTCCGATCCCTCTATTGCAGGAATCTGAAACTCATCCGCCAGGGCTGTGATTCCCTGCAAAATGGCATGATACACCGCCTGCTTCTGCTTGTTCATCTGTTGATAATAATACGGTTCCATCTTGTCCTACTTCCAGCCTTTCCATACATCCGGCTGATAACCCACCGTTGCCAACGTACCGTTTCGGACAATCGGTGTCTTTAATACCTGCTGATTCTCCAACACCTTTTCATCCTTGTCTTCATCTGCAATATACCGGATCAGCGCCAGTGTATCCTGATCCTTGCACTTCGGATTCAGCATAGCATCCAGACCGCCTACAGCCTGTTTCACCTTTGTATACTCCCCTTTGCTGAGCCCCTTTTCCTTCATATCAATCCACTGATACTTAATGCCGCGCTCCTTGAAATAACGCATGGCCTTCTTTGAATCAAAGCACTTTGATGTGCCGAAAATCTGTATGTTCATAAAAGTCCTTTCGTCTATACTATCTTTTATACTATAAATGTTCAGTCTTCCTCTTCAAAAACATCCATATCGATTCGTTTGATCCGATAGGTATACTCTGTGCTGACACCAAAATCATGTTCAATCATTAGCTCTGCCAGATGCTGTCCGTCAATAAGAATAATATGCCGGTCATTGGCATACTTCTGTGCATCCGGAGAAAATCTGCCGGTTGTCACAAATAAACCCTTAGCATTCTTCTCCGGTATGGCGCCTCCAAACTTCTGAAGTTCCGGACGTCCAACCGTTTTTTCCAAATCATATCGCTTTGCCTGAATATAGATAACATCAAAACCCAATTTATCCTGATACACCATGCCATCTATTCCCTCATCTCTGCTTTTCTGGGTAATCTGACCACGGCCGTATCCCATCTTTTCCATCAGCTCAACCACCATTTTTTCAAAGAAATCCGGCGATTTTTCGTGAATCCGAGTTAAAAGTTCATCTTTTAAGACATTATTTAATTCTCCATACACCCGCTCCAAAGTCTCCTGCGGTGTCTCATCAGTGTTTAAAGAATCCTTTTCTTCTGCAGTATCTTTAACTTTCTTGGTATCACCGTCAATAAACTTTACAAAAGAAGGAAATTCTCTAAGAACCTCATTGGTAATTTTTTTCCCTGATTTCAATACTTCTCTTCCTGATTTTGTAATCATAAAATGCGCTTTTGTCGGACTTTCTATCAACCCCGCCTTTTTCAGATACGTTCTGCACCATCCAATGCGATTGCTGAACACAGGCTGTTTTCCACTTGGCAGCAGCTCTGCCAGTTCTATATCTGTCAGCTTAAAATCTTCTATTACTTTCTTTTTGACATCTGAATACGGATGCTCTTCGCCATCCGATAAACTCTGAAGAAAAGAATGATACATTTCATAATACTTTGGTACTGCCATTCTGCCTCCTAGTTATTCTCTCCTTATATACTAAAATTCCCTATCACAAACGACAGGGAATAACCTGTTTTAATACCATTACATCATTCTCAAACCCTCGCATGGGAGGATGAATCAAAAATAAATTACATACTATATGTTTTTACATCATTCTCAAACTGTCGCCGTAAAACTGATAGGCGATAGAATGCTTGAGTACCATACATTTTTACATCATTCTCAAACACCGGAAACAATGCAGCAAAAAACACAGCAGCTTGAGTACCATACATTTTTACATCATTCTCAAACTAATGTATGCCAGAGCCGGAGATATTCCGGGCTTGAGTACCATACATTTTTACATCATTCTCAAACGTCATGGAATCATTGAAGCCTTGTACAGCAGCTTGAGTACCATACATTTTTACATCATTCTCAAACAATGGGTCATATTCCGACAACTCCTCCAATGCTTGAGTACCATACATTTTTACATCATTCTCAAACGGAAGTGGTGTTCTGGTATGCGTGTTAAGAGCTTGAGTACCATACATTTTTACATCATTCTCAAACTGCCGATAGTCTTCTTTCGGCGTCCGCCCAGCTTGAGTACCATACATTTTTACATCATTCTCAAACACGACCGGCGAAGTGGAAGGATGGGACGCGGCTTGAGTACCATACATTTTTACATCATTCTCAAACAATGATATAGACGTTATTGTTTCTGCTGTTGCTTGAGTACCATACATTTTTACATCATTCTCAAACGGATGTCAGAAATTTGAAGGCCCGTATAAAGCTTGAGTACCATACATTTTTACATCATTCTCAAACGCATGTTTGGATATAAAGTATGTAGATTAAGCTTGAGTACCATACATTTTTACATCATTCTCAAACGGATTTTTTGACCCTTATGCTGTAGGAAATGCTTGAGTACCATACATTTTTACATCATTCTCAAACAGCAGGAGATAGATGAAAGAGGATATTGTTGCTTGAGTACCATACATTTTTACATCATTCTCAAACCAGAGAGGAGTTGGGCCTGGAGATAAAACCGCTTGAGTACCATACATTTTTACATCATTCTCAAACAAAGAGGATGTCTAAGATTTAAAGACATGAGCTTGAGTACCATACATTTTTACATCATTCTCAAACCTCAAATTCAAAAATGAAATGCTATCACCTGCATAAAACAAGGTACCCAAGCTGTGTGATTTTAATAGATTTCACAACCATCTCTATCTATAATATACCGCATTCCTCCTTCCAGGCAAGCTCTTTCTTGACTTTCCATAAACAGAATTTTCGCCTCCTGATATCTAATTTCCTTAATCAATTCCTGTATCTGTTCATCTGTCAAATAGCTCCTGATATTTACGAAAACAAATACCTTTGTTGATAAAACTTCAACTGCAATTTTTACATATCGTATTATTCTTTCGAAAAAATCATCTTCCATTTCCTCATGCTTAATCCCTACCGCTTTTAACAATGCAGGAATTTCCAAATTGTCATCAAATGATAATATATAATTTGTTTGTTGTTCTAACTGCATTAAATATTCATGAATATAAGCCGTCAATTTCAACGTCTCTTCATACATTTGTTCTTCCTTAGAAACCTTCTCCAATTTTATATATAGTTTATTTAATATCTTTCTACTGTTAATCTCCACTGTAAATGGATTGACAATAATTTCAAGATATTTTGACAGCTCAAGAATCTTATCTCTCTGTGATAAAACAAACCGGCCCTCATCTTTTTCATATTGACAGTACAATTCATGTAAATATTCTGAAAAATCTTTTGGTGATTCAATAATCCATTCAGTAAACGCAGCTGACTCAGAAATTATTTCACCAGAAAGCTCCGAATGAACCATTTTCATAAAATCACCAACCTCTCATCACTATCCAACACTTCACTTTTCACTGTACCTATAATCAAATCCATTTTCGCATACTGCTTTTCCGTGACCGCTAATAATTGGATTAGTCCTTCATCCGGCTTATTTTTTCGTACATTTTCTACAATTGCTTTAACAGCCGTCTGATTTAAAGCCAATTTACAATACACTGATTCCTGAAGCATAATAAAACCACTTTTTAAAAGGAACTTTCTAAATTTTGTGTAAGCTCTGCGATTTTCTCCCGTTATTGTCGGTAAATCAAAAAACACCAATACCCTCATAAATCTATAACTCAATCTTATAAAATCGAATCAACGCACTATCATCTTCACTTAATGCATCAAAAACGCTTTTGCAATAAATCTTAATGGCATTATTAACATATTGAACCTTGCCGTCAATCCGTACTTCATGATTCAGAACATTGACAAGCTGCATCTTTTCTGAATGTTGAAACACTTCCAAGGTCATCATCAAAACTTCACGGTCTATTAGGATTCTAAATGGTTCCATCAAATCTGACGCCAGATTAAACTGATTGAACATATTATCATGAAAAATTCCTAATTGCGTCAAATAACCGCTCGCTACGATTTCTCTTGCAAAGGCTGACATCAAAACAGAATAGCCATAATTCAATGCCGCATTAATCAAGCTGTCTTCCGTCCGTGTAAAATCCAATCCAAATAGCGAATTAAAATAAACCTTCGCCGCATGCCCCTCTCGATTTGTCCCGTCATTCCAGGTAATTTTCTTTAAATATGTATCTAATAGTGCAGACTCTTTCCTCCTCAATAATTCCAGCAAATCCTTTTGTTTTCGTATTTTGTCCGTAACAATTTCCGTCCATATCGCTTCTTTTGTTTGTTGTTTCCAGGCAATTTGCTTACGAATTTTGTTGCTCGTATCATGACTGCCATAATAATTCACCAACTCACAAGAAGGATTTCTTTTCTCATCACAGAAAATAACTTTAATTTTTCGTTTTGCCAATTCTGAAATCAGACTGGCGGTAATAGATACCGCCGTTGATTCAATGATAATTGTTGAAATCTCACTTAATACAATCTTTGTTATCTCATCACTACGAACAACCATCTTACCCAATTGTAAATCCAACTTCGCACGTTTTGAGATAACTATAATTCGCCAGCTCATAATTTAATCAAGTCAATCTCTTTTTCATAAATGCCTGTCGGAGATTGATTAATAACAGAAATCTGTTTACATGCAGTTATATTATTATTCATCACAAGAATTCCTGCACTTCCTGGCCCTCCAATTAATTTTAAATTAGCAGAACCACTCTGACATTGGAACATATGTAATATTTCATTCAAAACAATGCATTGATCTTCATTGCTTAGACCGATAAATTTAGCTCTCTTCTCCGTCAATGTTTTAATCTGAGCAGATAATCTTATTGAATAAACAGTATTTGACAATTTATCTAAGAAAGTATCGTACAACTGCAGCAACTTTTCTTCAGTCATACCATCGCGTTCTGAAAGCTTTGCATCCTTATTTTCATTCTTTCGATTCACATATTTAACTACTCCCTTAAGAATCGCAGCTTCCTGATGTGATAATATTAATTGATTTGCGCCTTTAAAAATCAGCTGATTACCTGTCCTTCCTGACAGCCACATCTTAAAGCCATCCACTTTGAAAAGGGTATCTATTTTTATCTTACTCAATAGAATTTCTGGTGAATTTAATCCCCTTTCTTGAGCCAAATACTGAATCGCCGATTCATGATTTATCTCAATCTGATTCTTTAAATAAAGCGGTACAAATTCTATCGTTCTTATCTCTTTGCCTTTTTTATCCAGCGATTTAACCAACATAAAATACGTTCCGGCTGCTTTATTGTAACCTCCATATTTCTCTATATCGGCAAGTCTTTCGTCATTACCCTTAATTGGTACCTGACCTTTCCCTTTCTTCATAATCTGCTGATCAAATAAACCGCCTTTTACCTCATAAGCCTTTCTGGTAACAAGAATATTATTCTTCTGCATAACCTTTTTGACTGTAACGATACTACCCTTATTACCGGCCTTCCACGCTATTTCTCCACTACGCTCAATATCAAATTCAAACATGCGTTTCAAATTATAAGACCGACCCGGATTATTTCTAATAAACCAGGCTGCATTCTTTGTGAATTTAACAAAATACGCATTTCCCACCACAATATTCAAGTATGCATCTTTAGCATGATGCAAATCATTCATTTCACGCACTTTCAATAATTCATACGTCTGCCTGAAATTCGATACATTTCCTGCTTTTACATACACAATTTCTGTATCAGGTAAAGCTTCTTTTAAAATGGTCGCAACCGCCTTTGTACTCTGCCGCGTTTCCACGATTTGCCTTTCAATAAATCCCGCTAATTCATCCGCGCTCAATTCATCACTTCTGACAAGTCGTACATATTTTTCCTTCGTAATAAATCCCTGTTGCTGCAGCATTTTCCAGAACGACATCATTTTCTTTTGGATATCTAATGACAAAGGATATGTATCTGACTTAATAGCGTTATAATTTTTCTTAACCAAAACACGATTATTCAGGCTATCGTCCATTGTTTTAGATTGAGGATAAATGTGATCAATGTCATATTTTGTGTTATCCCATAATTCATCCAACTGTATTGTTTCTCCAGAATACATGCATCTGCCTTTTTGTATATAATACAGGAATAATTTATCACTTCGCAATTGCTGATCTGACTGCGCATTTAATTCTGTAATCCAATCCCTCTCCTCATTTTTGCATGCGCGATACAGTTCAACTAACTGTTTCTTTCGGGAATCTGAACGCTTGCCCTCCTGTTTCTCTCTGGCCATTTCAACAAAAACACGTTTTGGCGCATTTCCCATCACCTTCTGAATTTCTTTAACCACTTTCAGCGTCTGCCAAATTTGTCGTTTTACTGCAGGTGATACATATAATTCATCTACCGTTTTATAGGACAGATCCGTTTCCTTTTTCAGTGTATTAAATTCTTCTACCTCATTTGTAAAACCATAATTTCGGCTTAGAAGCTGCATCAAATTATCATTTGTCTGCCATAAAGCTGTCATTATATTCCAAACTTCTCCAGTTCCAGGCGCAGGCACTGTTATCTCTTCCAAGAACGTTTTGGATAATCTTCCCCATCCCTGATAGGATAGAGAACAAATTCCTTTTAACTGGCCTGTTGTCAGATTTGGATACATTTTACTCAATCTCTGCTTCAGCAATTTCTTATCATCACCAAATAATACTACATTCAATACAATTGCTTCTTTTGCCCTTTGACTCAACTGTACGTCTGTTAATCTTTCTTTAAAATCATGATAAGCCGTTAATGACGCTTTGAAATCTCCGTCAATCCCCGTAATTTCTACACCTTTTTTTGCTATTCCCTCAATAACGAGATAGCGCTCCAGTTTTTTTCTCGTCACCTTTCTATATTTACAGAATAACTCTTCATAAATTCTTTGTTTTAATTCTACTGAAATCTTCTCACCGTTTAAGCGTAAGTTATTCAACTCATTCAAAACCATAAACTTACTGTATACTAAAGAATCTTTCGGAAGAACATCTTCACCCACCAAATAGGTGCATTTATTGGTCATCCGACGAATAAACTTTTCTGCACTGGCTTCTACATCAATAACCTCTGTGAAATTCCATGGGTAAATTCTTGCATCAGATTTTCTTACTGACCATGTAAATTTTCCATCTTTCCCATCATCCACTCTGTTAAGAGGCCCAACATAATAAGGAATTCTAAATTCAAATAGCTGTTGGATCTTTTCAGCATTTTCTTTAATGAAAGGCATCCTCGTTCCAAGATTATCAAGAATTTTCTTTAATTCATAATCGTGTACCTGATACGGAATAACACCATTATCTTTAGTTACCTGTTTAGGCAAAAAGTTTTCCTTCTCAATTTCAGACTCTATTTCCTGTGTGATTTCTTTATGGTCAATAACTTTTATCACATTCTTTTTCAGAAAATCATAAAAATCCGCCTGTGTACACTGCTTACTTTTCAGATCAACTTTCTTTCCATTCTTTTTTGTCATCCCAATATATGCACTATAATTATTTAGCTTTTCTTCCGTATCCACAAATACACGCTTATAATCCTCTTTTGTCATATATTGACGAACAATCTTCTTAAGTGTCTTCAAATCCGCTTGATGCTTCTGATAAACTTTAATTTTCGCTTCCGAAATAGAAACACTATTTCCCAGAATTTCGACTAACACCGACCAGTCATATACCGCCTTTGCCGACGCAATAATATAGTATTGCTCCGCCAGCTCAGCCTCAACGATTCCAATATAATCATCATATCCACTATCCGCAAAAGAGACTTTCGGTCGCTCAGACTCGTCTAATTCTTTATTATTAAAGATATCACTTAATTTTACCGTACCACCGGACAATAAATTTAAAATAGCCTTTTCACAAGCACTTTTTGCATTTAATTGTTTAATCAATCTGGATTTTTTAGTAGAACGGGTCAAATTACGATCTTTCAGTACATGCTCAACAAATTGAATCGCAGCATCATCCAGGCTTATATGCCATTCCAACTCTTCATCCTGAATATTTTGAATCAACTGCTCAAATGTACTCTTAAATTCTTTAATCTGACTGATATCCCCTGAAAGCAAAAAATGTCCTCTATGCTTCATCATATGATGCAGAACAAGATAGACAAGCCGGATATCTGGTATTTCTGTTGTTTCCATCAACATTTTTCTTAAATGATAAATGGTTGGATAATCTTTGTGATAATTCTTGTCAGTATAATTATCATCTACAAATAAAGCATATGGTAATTCAGGACAATTTCCCTCCGCATCCCTTTTATCCTCAGGATAATATTTGCTTTCTTTCATTCGTAAGAAAAATCCCGGATCAACTTTTGATATTTCTTCTGAAAAAATCTCCTGCAGCACCTGAATTCGCCAATTTCGTCTGTCCAATCTTCTCCTTGCTGTCCTAAACATCCTTCTCTCTTCAGCTGTTGAAGCACTTTCAAATAAACGCGTTCCCCATAATGCTTTACCATGCTTTCTCATTACCTGATATGTACTGTCTGTCACTGCCCATCCTAATGAGCCTGTTCCCATGTCCAGTCCCAGAAAATACTCTTGTTTCATAACATTTTCCTCTCTCTTTTATATTGACTTTTTTATGCTGCAATACTATACTTAAGGTAAGTTTAGTGCCATACTAAATTTTACATCATAAGTTCAAATAAGAATTTATTCAAATCGTCACTTTAAGTGACCCACATTGTGTGGTTAAAGCCTGTTTATAACAGGCTTTATTTTTTATTCACAATCAATAGTTTTTTCAGATATTTTTTATTTTAATTATACAATACTACTAGTATATTCGTCAAATAATGTCTCTTGCCCCACACTTCTAATCATATATAATATTATTAATACATCACCATATCTTTTAAAAGAAGGTCACTGTCATGCCACTGGCAAAGGGAAATACCTATACAACAAAAGATATCTACGAACTTCCTGACGGGAAACAACAACGTTTCCTGTGAGGTTTATCCCGCACCTTTTGCTGTTTTTTGAACAGGGATGACCGCAATTACCTTGAACCCGATATTTCTGTTATTTGTGATACAGATAAACTTAATGAATATGGCTGCAATGGAGCTCCCGACTGGATCATCGAAATTGTATCCCCATCCAGTCAGCGCATGGATTATCAGATTAAACTTTCTGATTTTCTTGCTTAATAATAAAAAACACAGCATTTAAGCCGATATCCCTTACCACTCAACTTAAAATGCTGTGTTTTTCCATGTTTTTTTACCTATTTGGTTTTAATTAGTTTTCAAAATGAATCTCTTCCCCGTCTATAAATCTTGCTCTGATGTTCCGGTCATCCCCTATATAACAGAATCGCTCCAGACGCTCTTCTGCTGTAAGCGGTACCCATGAATCTTCCATAGTATCAATAACCAGAGCATTAAACTGATATCCCTTTTCAAAGGATCCGACTTTTCCAAAGACGCTTCCTGCTTCTTTTGTTGCATGGTAAAAAGCCTGCGTAAGCGTAATTGTCTGACTCTGATCCGGCTCATAAAATTCCTTTAATTTTGAGAGCTGAACGGCACGCGCAATCTGCTTGTATATGGCAATGCTGTGTCCTCCGGCCACATCTGAACCAATAGCAATCTTCAGTTCTTCATCATGCATAGCCGCCAGCGGCATAATGCCCGCAATAATATTGGTCGTTGCGTCCGGGCAGTGAACCGAAAAACTGCCGTGCTCTTTCATGATGCGCTTGTCTTCTTCTGTCGGGAAAATAACGTGTGCAAAAATTGAAGGGCCATGGTCCATCAGACCGGCACGCTCATAAATCTCTGCATCTGAATGATATCCAGGGAAACATCTTAATGCTTCCTCTGCTTCCCAGATCGATTCCACCAGATGTGTATGCACACCGCAATGGTACTTCGCTGCAAGCATGCCGAGACCTGTCATCAGTTTTTCACTGCATGTCGGTGCAAAACGCGGTGCAAGGATCGGTTTGACTTTCCCACTGCCTGTATGACTGTCCAGATAGATTTCTGTTTCTCTCAGTGAATCTTCTGTTGTCTCAATGAGAAACTCCGGAGAATTACAATCCATATTGACTTTTCCTACAAAACCATACATGCCCTTTTCTTCCATTTTCCTGAACAAATAGTCTGTTGCCTCACGATGGATGGTTCCAAAAACATTGGCATGAAATGTTCCGTGACAAATCATATCATCCACAAAAGCATCATAACACTTCTTTGCATAAGACAGATCTTTAAATTCGGCTTCCTGCGGAAATGTGTAATGATTCAGCCAATTGGAAAGAAGACAATCCATGCCTATTCCTCGCTGCACATACTGTGAACCATGCACATGCAGATCCGAAAAGGCCGGAATGATCATTTTTCGACCATAATCTGTACATGCGGCATTGGCATACTGCTCTGGGAGCGTCTCATAAATGCCTGCCACTTTTCCACCATCTACAACAATATAACTGTTTTCATAAACAGCCAGCTTGTCGGCCGATGGTGTATAAACAATATCTCCATGATAAACTTTTACTGCCATATCTGTTTTCCCCATTCTCTCTGTCCTTCTGTTTTTTATCTCACTTCTATTTCTGTTATTTGTGACTGCTTCTTATAGTATTCTTATTTCGATGCGCGTCATATAATTTGTATTCTTCTTTTCAACAAACTGGTCAATAATATTAACGGCCAGCATTGTATCATCGAGTTTATACTGACTGCCATAGGATCGGATTCTGTCAAAGCTCTCCTGAATCTGCTCATAAGGCCCTCGATGGTAGCCGACAAGATACTCTCCTGCCGGGATGGCCGAAGTCGCTGCACCCGTCGTATCTTCCACCTGATCATCGGTAAGAAGTGCACCAAACTGCTTCGTGTCTTTTCCGTAAAAAACAATCGTCGGATAGAAATAGAAAGATTCTCCTGTATATATTTCATTCTCCGTTCCAATCGGAATATAACGCCGCTCCGGAAATTCGACAATTTTAAATCCGTTAATATCCACATCTTTTTCGATTTCGTCCCTGCACTCCTCAATAAACTGAACTTTTCGCATGATTGCCTGATCGATTCGCATCAATTCCTCCCACTGGGCTCTGATGGCGGCCGACCGCTCCTTCAGTCTTTTCAGCGATACATCAGGTTCTCTCGTATCCTGAAATTCACGGACTGCCCCCACCGAATAACCAAGCTTACGCATATAACGAATCGAAGCCAGCTCATAAATCTGATCGAAACGATATTTGCGGTAACGATTGCCGGGATCTCTGTCGCTCGGTTTAAACACACCAACTTTGTCATAATAATGAAGCGTCTGTACATTCAGTCCAAACAAGGAAGCCAGTTCATGAACGTTCAAATATTCTTTTGATGTCAATGGAATCATCTCCTGTCCTCAGTTAAGAATCTTATTGGCCCGAATCCGGCAACAACTTATCTTGAGCCCTTCACATAAGGCTGACTCAGCGCCTCCGGTTCACTGCTCTTGCCGATGGCACCAAGCATCGCGATCAGAGTCAATGCATATGGCAGAATTGCCAGTAAAAAAGGTGAAATGGATACACCGATTGTCTGAAGACGAATCTGAAGGGCATTTGCTGCGCCAAATAAAAGTGCTGCGCCAAACATGCCAAATGGTGTATAGCGACCTAAAATAACAGTGGCCAGCGCAATATAACCGCGTCCTGAAATCATGTTTTCTGTGAAGACGCCCAGCTGAACAAGCACAAGATACGCGCCGCCGATACCGCCGAGCACACCGTTAAAAATCATAACGATCCAGCGATATTGATTGACATGAATACCGGCTGATTCTGCTGCTCTCGGATGCTCACCGACTGCCGCAAATGAAAGACCGAGATTTGTTTTCTTATAAAATAACCATGTTAAAATCAAAAAGATATATAAAATATATGTCAGAATGTCGCAGTTAAAGAATGCCGGTCCAATCAGTGGGATCGATGATAATCCCGGCAGTGCAATGCTCTGAAATGTCTCCAGCTGCTGATAACTCTGTCCATTGGACATCAGCTTATATAAAAAGCTTGTGACACCGAGCATCAGCATATTGATGGCCAGGCCGCTGACAGACTGATTCTGAATCAGTGTGATACTCAAAAGTCCGTGAAGCAGACTGACAGCCAGACCGCCAAGGATACCGCACAGTAAACCAACCATCAGACTTTTTGAAAACCATGCGCCTGCAAAGGAAAAGAAAGCACCGCTTAACATGACACCTTCCATGCCAATGTTTAAAATACCTGATTTTTCCGCAATAATCTCACCAATACCGCCATACATCAACGGCACTGCCAGACGAACTGCAGCGGCCAGAAAAGCGGTCATAAAACTGACTGTTAAAATCTGTTCAAGCATTATGCACGACCTCCTTTTTCTTTATTGTTTCTGATTTTAATCTTATGAAATAATTCTCTTGCAAGGATCAGCACAACAACAACACCAATCAGAATATTGACAATCGATGATGGTACGCCCATCTGTCTCTGCATGGAGCTGGCGCCTACCTGCATCGCTGAATAAAGTACTGCCACAATAAGGACACCAATCGGATGATTAAAAGCTACCAGTGCAATCAGCACTGCCGTATATCCACAGTTGGCTGAAATACCCTCGAGCAGCTTTTTCTGCGTTGCCAATACTTCTATGCCCCCTGCTACTGCTGAAAGACCGCCACTTAAAAAGGCTGAAAGCACGATATTTTTCATAACAGAGATACCATTGCAGGCACTGCCTCTCTTATTTAAGCCGACTGCCCGCAATTCGTAACCCATCGTTGTCTTATCGAGGAAAAACCAAACGACGAATACACACGCAACCGCAATCAGGATGCCTGCATGAAAACGGGTTGCCGGTATGAGCACTTTCAGCTGAGCAGCTTCATCAATCTTTGCCGACTGAGGCACGTTTCCAGCAGGATCCATCAAAAATGAACGGACCGCATAACCAAGGAAATTAATGGCAATGTAATTCAGCATAATGGTCACAATAATCTCTGAGATATTGAATTTTGCCTTAAAAACTGCTGCAATTAAAGCCCACAGACCACCGGCCACAAATCCAGCCGCCAACGCAAGTATCAGACGAAGGATTCCAGGAACCGCGGTCAGATTTAATGCAATGATTGTCGTGATCATGGCACCCACATAAAACTGTCCTTCCGCACCAATATTAAAGAAGCCTGTGCGGTAAACAACAGCACAACCGAGACCTGTCAGAATTAATGGACAGGCTTTTACAAAAATTTCAGTAAATCCAGCCTTTGTACCAAAGATTCCTCTGAAAAAGAGTGCATAGGCATCTGCAGGATTGGCACCACAGGCAATGATCAGAATCGTTCCTGTAAGAATCGTTAAAACAAGAATGATGATCACATCCGTGACCGCTCTTGTTCTGTTTTTTTCATTCTGCATTATTTTTCTTCCTCCTCTGAAATACCGCCCATCAACAGACCGATTTTCTGAACGGTCGCTTCTTCTCTGCTGAGCACGCCGACAATTTTTCCGCCAAATAAAACGGCGATTCTGTCACTCAATGCCATGATTTCTTCCAGATCGGCCGAAATCAGCATCACTGCTTTTCCCGCATTGCGCTGATTGATCAGCTGCTGGCGCACAAATTCTGTCGCACCGATATCAAGTCCTCTGGTCGGCTGACTGGCTATGATCAGTTTCGCACTGTCTGTCAGTTCTCTCGCAATAATCAGCTTCTGCTGGTTACCACCGGATAACAACCGCACCTGCGTATCCACGCCAGATTTACCTGAGGCACGCACCTGATACTGCTGCATCTTTTCTTTTGCATTTTTTCTCATCGCACTGCGATTCACGATCGAATGCTTTGCAAACGGCAGCTTCTTATAATCTCTGAGCAAAAGATTATCAATAATATTCATACCTGTAATCAGACTGTCTGACAGACGATCCTCTGAAATATAGGAAATGCCCGCTTCATAGCGTTCACGAATAGTCTTTCCTGCCATATCCTGTCCATCCAAAATAATCTGACCGCTTTTCTTCTTCTGAATACCAGTGATGACTTCAGCCAGTTCCTTCTGTCCGTTTCCCTCTACACCGGCAATACCAAGAATCTCACCCTTTCGGATAACCAGATCAATCGCTTCGATCTTGTGTCGGCCATGATGCTTATGGTCATTTGATACATGCTTCATCACAAGCATATTTTCCGCTTTCGGTGTTTCTTCTATATTATAGGACTCATTGAGTTCACGTCCGATCATATAGGCCGATAATTCACCTGGATTTGTCTCTGCTGTCACCAGATCAGCCACCTGTTTGCCGTCCCTCAAAATGGTCACTCTGTCGCTGATGGCCATAATCTCGCTCATACGATGCGTGATAATAATAATACCGTATCCTTCATTTTTCAGATTGCGGAGAACATCAAAAAACTGTGTTGTCTCCTGAGGGGTCAATACGCCAGTCGGCTCATCAAGTATCAGCAGCTCAACATTTCGATAAAGCGCTTTCAGAATTTCGACACGCTGCTGTTCTCCTACAGAAAGTTCGCAAATCAATGCATCCGGATTCACCTGAAGTCCATATTTTTCAGCAAGTTCAACTAACCTTGCTCTGGCAGCCGCACGATTTAAAACAAAAGCATTCCCTTTTAAATTTAAAATCACATTATCAAGGACAGTCATTTTATTGACCAAAGAAAAATGCTGCTGTACCATCCCGACACCAGCCGCAATCGCTTCCTTCGGTGATGTAAAATTCGCCAGCTGATCTTTCCAGAAAATCTCCCCGCTGTCTGCACGATATAATCCAAACAGTATATTCATAAGCGTTGTCTTGCCTGCACCATTTTCTCCAAGCAGTGCATGGATTTCTCCCTTTTCGACAGTCAGATTGATATCCTCGTTGGCATAAACGCCAGAAAAAGATTTACAGATATGTTTCATTTGCAAAAGAGGCATTGTTTTTCTCCTTCTATAAATAATAAAGAGCCGGCACCATGTACCGGCTCCAAAAGTCGCATTAGTCTCTTAATGTATAGTCACGAACAACTTCAACTTCACCGGATTTGATCTGTTCGATTGCCTGTTCAGCAGTTGCTTTCACATCATCTGGAAGATTGTCGGAAAGAAGCACTTCTACAGCACCATCTGCCATACCAAGGTTGTAAACATCCCCTGAGAAGGAACCTTCTACAACGCTTTCGATAGCCTTATCGAGAACGACATCCAGATTGTAGATTGCTGAATCAAGAATATTGTTCGGAGCGAGAGAACTCTGGTCATAGGAATCTCCCTGACACCAGATATTGGCATCAACCGCTGCTGACATAGCACCATTACCACATGCATTTGCACAATGTTTAATAACATCCGCACCGTTTTCAATCATTGCCTTTGCAGCTTCCTGTGCAAGCTGTGTATCTACGAATGAATTTGTCCATGCTGTCTGCACATCGATATCCGGATTGATAGTTTTAGCACCGTCTTCATAACCGTTGATAATTTTCACAAGTGAATCGCCAGGAATTGGTCCGATGGCACCGATCTTGCCGGATTTTGTCATGGATGCTGCGATAATACCCTCAACATACGCTGTCTGCTCACACGCCATCACATAAGATGCAACGTTATCGGCGGCTGCGTCTGCTTCTGTACAGATAAACTTTGTATCTGGATATGTCGCTGCAACTTCAAGTGCCGGATCACCAAATTCATAACCATGTCCGATGACGATGTCATAACCTGAGCCTGCATAATCTGCAAATACAGCTGCGATATCTGCTGTTGAAACATTTTCTGTATATGCGAGCTCACATCCATATTTCTCGCAGGCTTTCTGAGTGCCTTCGTAAGCTGTCTGATTCCAGCCCTGATCGTTCGCTGCACCGGACATAACCAATGCAATCTTCAGACCACTTGCTGCTTCTGCCTGATCAGCAGATGATTCAGAAGCTGCTGCGCTTTCTGTTGCTTTACTTTCTGTAGATTTTGTATTGCTGCTGCCACAAGCTGCCAGAGAAACAACCAGGGCTGCAACAAGGCCAAGACATACTAACTTTTTCATAAAATCCTCCTTAAAAGTTCCTTGTTTTCATCTATAGCCATAGTAAACTATATACTTACTATAGAGTCAAGCGCTTTTTGCTAACTTTTTGCTATTTTTGTGATAACTTTTTTGTATTGATTTTTTATGAGAGCGTTATACTCAATGTTAGCATCAATATGTGACATCTTTTATTTTGATATTGGAGGAATCGTGCTAAAATGCGTATGAATATCAATCATGCCACCAAAGCAGGTGTGACGGTTCATGAGTATAAAGTGCTTGAAAAACGTGACCCGGCGCTTGAAGCTGAATTTGACCGCATCACGAATGAATGGCTGGAAGGAAAAAAGAGCGGGATGCTTCAGTTTACAATGGGTACAGTCGTTCTTGAAAATCCAATGGATAAACGTTATTTTTATGCTGTGAATGCAGACGGAAAAATGGTTGCTTTTATTGTCTTTGTCCCATTTCTTGGAAAAAACGGCTATATGGCTGATGTCACCAGACACGGAAAAGATGCACCAGGCGGCGTCATGGAAACCATTATTTATGATGCCTTCCAGATCTTTAAAGAGGAGGGCGTTGGCTACGGCAGTCTCGGAGTTGCTCCGCTTGCCGGTCTTGATTCTGACAGTAAAAATCCATCTGTATATGATGATTGAATTTCTACACAAAGCTGGCCTTTGAATTAAAAACAAAAAGCTATCGCTTTACGGTATTTGTAAAACAATAGCTTTTAATTTATTCTTTATCTATTTATGGTCATC